>JASLEM010000548.1 GCA_030151165.1 Burkholderiaceae bacterium | reverse complement strand
TTTGATGCCCCCTTGCGGGAATTGCCAGGAATGCGTCCGCAGACGCTTTCCCCAGAACACCTGGTTGCGCGAGTTGAGCAGCACAATGCCGACGTTGGGCCTGAAGCCCTCTCGGTCGAGCATAATCTGACCCCGATTCTTGAACTGTCCGCATTATTGCACCGGCTTAACGTAAAACACGAGTTCGCGTTTTTCCGCATATCCCGCATGATTCAAGAAATCCTGATGACAACCCCGGTAACGACCCGCCCATGAAAGCCTCCCAGTTCTTCATTTCCACGCTGAAGGAAGCCCCCGCCGACGCGGAAGTGGCCAGCCACAAACTCATGATGCGGGCCGGCATGATCAAGCGCCTGGGCGCCGGCATCTACAACTACATGCCGATGGGGCTGCGCGTGATCCGCAAGGTCGAGGCGATCGTGCGCGAAGAGATGAACCGGGCCGGGGCGGTCGAGGTCTCGATGCCCGTCGTGCAGCCGGCCGAGCTGTGGCAGGAGAGCGGCCGCTTCGAGAAGATGGGCCCCGAGCTGTTGCGCCTGAAGGACCGGCACGAGCGCGACTACGTGATGCAGCCGACGTCCGAGGAAGCGGTCACCGACATCGCGCGCCAGGAACTGCGCAGCTACAAGCAGCTGCCCAGGAATTTCTACCAGATCCAGACCAAGTTCCGCGACGAGCGCCGTCCGCGCTTCGGCATCATGCGCGGCCGCGAGTTCACGATGAAGGACGCCTATTCGTTCGACCGCGACCAGGCGGGCGCCGCGAAGAGCTACGACGTCATGCGCGCCGCCTACCGCGCGATCTTCGACCGCTTCGGCCTGAAGTACCGCGCCGTCGCGGCCGATTCGGGCGCGATCGGCGGCGACCTCTCGGAGGAGTTCCAGGTCATCGCCGACACCGGCGAGGACGCGCTGATCTACTGCCCGACGTCCGACTACGCTGCCAACATCGAGCTGGCCGAGGCCGTCGGCCTGATCGCCGAGCGCGCGGCCGCGACGGGCGCGCTGACGAAGACGCCGACGCCCGGCAAGAGCACCTGCGCCGACGTCGCCGCGCTGCTGGGCCTGCCGCTCGATCGCACCGTGAAGTCGCTGGTGCTCGCCACCGATGCGCTCGACGACAAGGGCGACATCACGAAGACCACCGTCTGGCTGCTGCTGCTGCGCGGCGACCACGACATGAACGAAGTCAAGGTCGGCAAGGTCGCGGGGCTGAAGGACGGCTTCCGGTTCGCCACGATCGCCGAGATCGACGAGCACTTCGGCTGCAAGCCCGGCTACCTCGGCCCGGTCGGCCTGAAGAAGCCGGTGAAGGTCATCGCCGACCGCACCGTGGCCAACATGGCCGACTTCGTCTGCGGCGCCAACGAGCCGGACTTCCACTTCACGAACGTGAACTGGGTGCGCGACCTGCCCGAGCCCGACCTCGTCGCGGACATCCGCAACGTCGTCGCCGGCGATCCGTCGCCGGACGGCAAGGGCGTCCTCGCCATCGACCGCGGCATCGAGGTCGGCCACGTGTTCTACCTCGGCACGAAGTACTCGAAGGCGATGAACGCGACCTTCCTCGACGAGACGGGCAAGCCGCAGCCGTTCGAGATGGGCTGCTACGGCATCGGCGTGACGCGCATCGCCGCCGCGGCGATCGAGCAGAACCACGATGCGCGCGGCATCATCTGGCCGGTCGCGCTCGCGCCGTTCACCGTGGTGCTGTGCCCGATCGGCTACGACCGCAGCGCCGAGGTCAAGGAGGCCGCCGACAAGCTGCACGACGAACTCGCGGCGCTGGGCATCGACGTGCTGCTGGACGACCGCGGCGAGCGCCCCGGCGCGATGTTCGCCGACTGGGAGCTGATCGGCGTGCCGCAGCGCGTCGTGATCTCGGATCGCGGCCTGAAGGAAGGCGCGTACGAGATGCAGGGCCGGCGCGAGGAGAAGGCGTCGAGCGTCGCCGTGGGCGAAGTCGTCGAGACGCTGCGCAAACGCCTGTCGGCATGACGGTGTGCGACCCCGGCCGGCGCGTGGCCCTCGCGGGCTTCGCGGCCGGCGCGGCGGCGCTCGCCTGGCCGGGCGTGGCGCAGGCGGGCGCGCAGGTCGAGGAGCCGCTGGCCGACGCGGTGCGCAGCGCGCTCAGCGCCGCGATCGCGTCGAGCGCGCCGCCGCCCGAGCTCAAGTTCGACAGCACCGACGCGCACATCGCCTACCTGCGCTGGCTGTTCGCGATGAACGACCGCCTGAAGAAGCGCAAGACCGAGACGCAGGTGCGCGTCGAGTTCCTGCAGACCGTCTGGTACGAGAGCCACCGCGCCGGCCTCGAGCCGGCGCTGGTGCTCGGGCTGGTGCAGGTCGAGAGCGGATTCCGCAAGTACGCGATCAGCGTGTCGGGCGCGCGCGGCTACATGCAGGTGATGCCGTTCTGGACACGCCAGATCGGCGACGGCGACCCGGCGCGCCTGTTCGTGATGCAGACCAACCTGCGCTTCGGCTGCGTGATCCTGCGCCACTACCTCGACGTCGAGAAGGGCGACCTGTTCATGGCGCTCGGCCGCTACAACGGCAGCCGCGGGCAGGCGGCGTATCCGGACGCCGTCCTCGGCGCGCGCAGGCAGTGGCTGCTGCCGGACGCCGCGACGCCGCCCGCGTCGGCGCCTTCGCTGCGCTGAACGACCGGGCTCAGAGCCCGTTCCAGCGGCGCGGCGCGGCGCCGGGCACGCCCAGCATCTCGATCACGCGTTCGACGGTGTCGTCGACCATCTCCGCGATCGTCTGCGGCTTCTGGTAGAACGCCGGCAGCGGCGGGAAGACGATGCCGCCCATCTCGGTGACGGCCGTCATGTTGCGCAGGTGCGCGAGGTTGAACGGCGTCTCGCGCACCATGAGCACGAGGCGGCGGCGCTCCTTGAGCATGACGTCGGCGGCACGCGTGAGCAGGTTGTCGCCGAAGCCGTGCGCGATCGCCGCGAGCGACTTCATCGTGCACGGCGCCACCACCATCGCCTGCGCGGCGAAGCTGCCGCTCGCGATGCAGGCGCCGATGTCGCCGATCGGCCAGGCGTGGCTCGCCTTCGCGGCGAGATCGTCGCGCGACAGGCCCAGCTCGTGATGCGCGTTGATGACGCCCGACGGCGTCACGACGAGGTGGGTCTCGGCGCCCAGCTCGCGCAGGCGCTCGAGCAGCCGCACGCCGTACGCCGCGCCGGACGCGCCGGTGATGCCGACGACGATCGCCGGGGCCGCGGCGGGCGTGGCAGGGCTCAAGCGGTGGCCAGCAGCGGCTGGAGTTCGCCGGCTTCGTACATCTCCATCAGGATGTCGGAGCCGCCGACGAATTCGCCATTGACGTACAGCTGCGGGATCGTCGGCCAGTTGGCGTAGTCCTTGATGCCCTGGCGCACTTCATCGTCTTCCAGCACGTTGACGGTCTTCAGGCCCTGCACGTTGCAGGCCTTGAGGATCTGGATCGCGCGGCCGGAGAAGCCGCACATCGGGAACTGGGCGGTGCCCTTCATGAACAACACGACATGGTTGTTCTTCACGAGTTCATCGATGCGGTGTTGGACGTCGGACATGGCAGTGCAATTCAAAGGCGAGCGCGAAAGCGCGGACAACGCCGTTTATAAGCCAAACGGCATGTCTTCGCTGCGGCAAGGCGATCGATTTTGCCGCGTTCCGCGCGGCCGGCCCGGCGCGCGGGCGATCAGAACGAATAGTGCAGGTTCACGGCCATCACGGGCGCCCAGCGCAGTTCGCCGGCGGTTTCGTCGAGCGACGGCGTCCCGCTGAACAGGCTGCGCAGGTGCGCGGCGTTGAGCCCGCTCTGCGAGGTCACGCCGACGTCGGCGTTCAGGCTCAGCTGGCCGGTGAGCCAGAGGCGGCTGTAGCCGAGGCCGAGGTAGGGCAGGTTCAGCGCGCGTTCCTGCTGGACGTCGAACAGCGACACCGAGCGGTTGAGCCCGACGATGCCCGTGCTGGCGCGAAATCCGCCGAGCAGGCTGCTCAGCACCGGGCCCATGTTGCTCTTGGCCGGATCGAAGAAGTAGTAACTGCCGAACAGCCGGATCGAGTTGCCCTGGTTTGGCGAGTGAGCGAGCGCATACTCGCTCGAATAGCGGTCGCCGATCGCGCCGTCCGCCACCCGCGGTGCCGTCGTCGGCGCCGGTGCCTGCGCATGGCTCGCGGCGGCGGCCAGGGCCAGGCTCGAACCCACCACCATGGCGCTCACCCGGCGACTCCAGCGCACGCCGCGGCGTGCCGAATTCGAATGCTCCATGGTCGGCTCCAGAATGTGCCCGGGGGCGAAAAACTGACTCCAGCAAATCGATGCTACGCCTATTGCCGTGTTGAAGATATCGGCATTCGGAGCCCTTTTTCGTGCCAAATTACCAGCTGTGACATTCCGGACACGGCGGCACAGAATTGACCGGAATGCGGGCTTGCGGGACCCGCGGCGACCGTCTAGAAACCGGAAGGTCCCCGGCGCCGGGGCCGCTGCCGATGCGGCGTCAGAGCCGGCCGCCGGTGCAGCGCGCGCGGCCTTCGATGTCGAGCGCCGTCTCCACATCGGAGAACCCGGCGCGCGCCAGGATCGCGCGCACCGCCTCGCCTTGCTGCCATCCGTGCTCGATCAGCAGCCAGCCGCCGGCCCGCATCCGCGCCGGCGCCTGCGTCGCGATGCGGACGATGTCGGCGAGGCCGTCGTCGCCGGCGACGAGCGCCGACAACGGCTCGTGCGCCAGCGCGGCGAGGTGCGGGTCGTCGGCGGCGATGTAGGGCGGGTTGCTGACGACGAGGTCGAAGGCCGGCACGTCGTCGAGCCCGGCCAGCGCGTCCCACCAGTCGCCTTGCGCGAAGCGGACGTCGAGGCCGAGCCGCTGCGCGTTGTCACGCGCCACCGCGAGCGCACGTTCGCTGCGTTCGCCGGCCCACACGTCGGCGCGCGGGCAGGCCGACTTGACCGCCAGCGCGATCGCGCCGCTGCCGGTGCCCAGGTCGAGCACCGCCGGACGATCCAGGCTGCGCATCGGTGCATCGAGCAGGCGCAACGCCCAGTCGACGAGCGTCTCGGTGTCCGGCCGCGGCACCAGCACCGACGGGTCGACGCGCAGCGCCAGCCCGTGGAACTCGCGCTCGCCGACGAGGTACGCGAACGGCTCGCCGGCCGCGCGCCGGTCGACGAGTCCGGCGTATGTCGCGGCCTGGACGTCGGTCAACGCGTCGCCGTCGTGCGCCAGCAGCCAGGCGCGCGACTGGCCCAGCACGTGGCCCAGCAGCAGGTGCGCGTCGAGGCGGTCGACGCCGCGCGCCCGCGCTTCGCGCAGCGCCGCGTCGACCGTGGCGAACGCCTCGGTCAAGCGCCCGACTCCAGCGCCGCCAGCTGCTCCTGCGCGCGCGCGGCGCGCAGCGCGCCGACGACCTCGCCGAGGTCGCCTTCCATCACGGCGCCGAGCTTGTAGAGCGTCAGGTTGATGCGGTGGTCGGTGAGCCGGCCCTGCGGGAAGTTGTAGGTGCGGATGCGGTCGGAGCTGTCGCCCGAGCCGATCAGGTTCTTGCGCTCGGCGGCGTCGCGCGCGTCGCGTTCCGCGCGCTCGCGGCCCTGCAGGCGCGCGAGCAGCACGGCCATGGCCTTGGCCTTGTTGCGGTGCTGCGAGCGGTCGTCCTGGCACTCGGCGACGATGCCGGTGGGCACGTGGGTGATGCGCACCGCGCTGTCGGTCTTGTTGATGTGCTGGCCGCCGGCGCCGCTCGCGCGGAAGGTGTCGATGCGCAGCTCGGACGGATTCAGCGTGACCTCGGCGGCCGCGTCCGGCTCGGCCAGCACGGCCACGGTGCAGGCGCTGGAATGCACGCGGCCCTGCGTCTCCGTGGCCGGCACGCGCTGCACGCGGTGGCCGCCGGACTCGAAGCGCAGCTGGCCGTAGACGCCCTCGGTGGCCGCGGCCAGGCCGCGCGCACCGGACGGGTTCTCGAGCCGCACGACCACTTCCTTGAAGCCGCCGAGATCGGACTGGCTTTCGCTCATGATCTCGCTGCGCCAGCCCTGGCGTTCGGCGTAGCGCAGGTACATGCGCAGCAGGTCGGCGGCGAACAGCGCCGACTCCTCGCCGCCGCTGCCGGCGCGGATCTCGACGAACGCCGGGCGCGCGTCGTCCGGGTCGCGCGGCAGCAGCGTGGCCTGGAGCGCGGCGTCGAGCGACGCGAGGTCCGCGTCGCAGGCGGCGATCTCCTCGCGCGCCATCGCGACCATGTCGGCGTCGTCGCCGCTCGTCTCCAGCAGCTCGCGCGCGGCCGCGAGATCGGCCTCGCGTTGCGTGTAGCGCTGGTACAGCGCGAAGACCTCCGACGCCTCCGACTGCTCACGCGACAGCTCGCGCAGCTTCGCGATGTCGGACGTCACGGCCGGATCGGCCAGGCGCGCGTCGAGCTCCTGCAGCCGCATGCCGAGGCGGTCGAATTGTTGGCGGAGCGAGTCTTTCATGGGCGACGGCGAGGAAGGCGAGGGCGGGGCGCCGGGCCTCCTTCACGAGGAGCGAGCGGGCGCAGGCGGCGGGCGAGGCGACGCGCGGGTTCGCGTGCCGGCGGTCGACGTCGTCGCTACAGCCCCGGGTCGGACGGGTCGCGCGTGGACTGGCGCAGGAACAGCCGCGAGACGGTGTCCGCCAGCCGGTGGCGCTGCTCGCCCTCGCTGGTGCGCAGCTCGGCGAGCGGGCCGTGCAGCATCTTCTGCGCGAGGCCGCGGCTCAGGCTCTCGAGCACGGCGTCGATGTTCTCGCCCTTCGCGAGCGACTTGCGCGCGCGCTGCAGCTCCAGCGTGCGCCAGTCGTCGACCTGCTTCGTCAACGCCTGGATCAGCGGCACGCTGGCGCGCTGGTCGAGCCAGTGCGAGAAGCCGAGCACGCCGGCGTCGATGATGGCCTCGGCCTGTTCGACCGCGGCCTGGCGCTTCGCGCCGGCGCTGCGCACGAGCTCGGACAGGTCGTCGACGGTGTAGAGGTAGACGTCGTGCTGCTGGCCGACTTCGGGCTCGATGTCGCGCGGCACGGCGAGGTCGACCATGAACATCGGGCGGCGGCGGCGCGTCTTCAGCGCGCGCTCGACGGCGCCCAGGCCGATGATGGGCAGCGTGCTGGCCGTGCAGGAGACGACGATGTCGAACTCGTGCAGGCGCGTCGGCACGTCGGCCAGGCGCAGCGCGGTGGCGCCGAAGCGGCTCGCGAGCTTCTCGCCGCGTTCGAGCGTGCGGTTGGCGACGGCCATCGACTTCGGCGTGCGCGCGGCGAAGTGCGTGGCGACGAGCTCGATCATCTCGCCCGCGCCGACGAACAGCACGTTGAGCTTGTCGAGGTCGCCGAACAGCTGCGTCGCCTGGCGCACGGCGGCGGCGGCCATGCTGATCGAGTGTGCGCCGATCTCGGTCGACGTGCGGACTTCCTTGGCCACCGAGAACGAGCGCTGGAACAGCTGGTGCAGCGTCGTGCCGAGCGTGCCGGCGTGGTCGGCCTCGCGGACGGCCTGCTTCATCTGGCCGAGGATCTGCGGCTCGCCGAGCACCATCGAATCGAGGCCCGACGCGACGCGGAAAACGTGGCGCGCGGCCTCGCGGTCCTCGAGCACGTAGCTGTGGTCGAGCAGTTGCGCGCCGCTCACGCCGCCCTGCGCGGCGAGCCAGTCGGCGACCGGGCGCACCAAGGCGTCGCGAATCGATCCGTGGCCGTCGGGCGGCGCGGCGACGTAGAGTTCGGTGCGGTTGCAGGTGGACAGCAGCGCCACCTCCGGCATCGCCGGGACGAGCACGCCGCCCGCGCCGGGCCGCGAGAACTGGCCCGACAACGCCTTCAGCGCCGGGGACAGCTGGTCGAGCGAAAACGCGAAGCGCCCGCGCAGGTCGAGGGGCGCGGTCTGGTGGTTGAGGCCCAACGCGAACACAGACATGCGGGCATTATAAAATTCTCCCGGCCCGAACGGGCTCCAACGGTCTTGCGAGGGCTTTGTCCCGGCCTCGTTCATCCGTCCGATTGACTACGACGCACGCCTTCCGGCCTGCCCGCCAACCTACCTCCCACGCTCCTTGGACGCTCCCGGCCTGTTCTGGCACCTCGCCAATTTCGTGGCGCCCGCTGTCGGCGTCGGCATGCTGAGCGCCTTGCTGTGCAAGCTGTTCTGGCGCCGCACGCTCGCGCGCACGCCGTGGTTCACGCTGGCGTGGCAGTCGACGGCCGCGGGGCTGGCCGTGCTGGTCGCGGGCTTGGTGATCACCGGGCACGACGGCAAGCTCGTGACCTACGCGGCCCTCGTGATCGCATGCGCGCTGGTGCCATGGTGGAAGACGGCGCGTCGCTGACGACGCGCCGAAACGAAAAAACGGCCCCGTGGGGCCGTCCTGGCGAGGTCGCGGAATCGCCTGCGATCAGAACCAGATCTCGACCTGCGCGCCGTACGACACCGCGCTGGTCTTGTTGGTCGGGAAGCCGTAGTTGTTGGCCGTGTCGGCCGCGGCGGCCTTGTTGTAGTCCGCGTAGGTCACGTACAGGCGCAGCTCCGGGCGCTT
>JASLEM010000490.1 GCA_030151165.1 Burkholderiaceae bacterium | reverse complement strand
GCCTCGCGCGCCATCCGGCGGTCGCGCAGGTGGCCGTCGTGCCCAAGCCGGACGCGGAGCGCGGCGCGGTCGTCAAGGCCTTCATCATCGCGGCGGCGGGCGTCGTGCCGAGCCCGGCGCTGGTCGAGGAGCTGCAGCAGCTCGTGCGCAGCCGCCTCGCGCCGTACGAGACGCCGAAGGACATCGAGTTCGTCCCGACGCTGCCGATGACGACCACCGGCAAGCTGCAGCGCAACGTGCTGCGCAAGCTCGAGGAAGACCGCGCGGCCGGGCGGGCGTAGCTCGGACCCGTCGGAACGCGCCCGCTCAATTCGAGCACTGGCCCGCGGCCTCGGTCGCGATCAGCACCGGCAGCGCCCAGATGCCCGTGCTGGCGGACTGCGCGAGGCAGTCGGGCCGGCCCGCCGACTTGACGGCCTGCGTGAGCCGCTCGCCCCGCGCCTTCGGGGCGGCGAGGTTGCGCGTGCAGGTCGGGCACTCGTGGCCGTCCGCGTAGGTCATGGTGCTGCCCTGCTGCTCGCGCGTCGCCGCGTTGCCGAGCGCGGACAGCGTCGTGCCACGCGCGGCGTCGCGGATCGCCTGGCGCGTGGAGGTGGTGTTCAGGATGTCGGGCAGCGGGGTCGACGGCGCGGAAGCCGGCGGCTTCGCGGCGGCGGCGATCGTCGGCGCGTCGGGCTGCGGCGCCGGCGCGGGCAGCGTGATCGGCTCGGAGACCGGCTGCGGTGCGGTGGCGCGCGCGGGCGCGCCTCGCGCGTCACGCGGGTCGCGCACGGGAGCCTTCGGCATGGGCAACGTCGTCGCGACCGGCGGCGGCTTCGAGGGCGCGAGCGTCACGCTCACGAGCGTCGTCGACCGATCCGCGCCCGGCCGCGGCAACTGCACGCGGCCCGTGCCGAGCACCAGCGCCAGCAGCGCCAGCAGGTGCAGCAGCACGGCGGCCGCGACGCGCGGCGCGTTCCAGCGACGCGTGCGCGCGGCCCAGTCGACGGCGGCGCGATCAGGCATCGCCGGCCGCGCCGTCCGCGGGCGGAGGCGGCGCGGTGTCGTCGGGGCGGTATTCGAGGATGTCGCCCGGCTGGCACTGCAGCACGGCGCAGATCGCCTCGAGGGTGTCGAAGCGCACGCCGCGCACCTTGCCGGACTTCAGCAGCGAGATGTTCTGCTCGGTGATGCCGACGCGCTCCGCGAGCTCGCGCGAGCGCATCTTGCGGCGCGCGAGCATGACGTCGAGGTTGACGACGATGGTCATGAAGCCGTCCCGCGCGGCCGTCGATGAACGCCGCGCGTCACACGAAGCCTTCGTTGTCCTCGGCGATGCGCGCCGCGTCGGCCATCACGCTGGAGATCGCGAGGATCACGACGCCGAACAGCAGCATCGTGTAGTCGTCCGACGAGAGATTGAGCACGACCTGCCGGTGGCCCGGTCCGTTCTGCCAGGTAGCGATCACCGACAGCAGCGCGCGCGCGACGGGCGCCGCCACGGCCGCGACCAGCATCCAGCGCGCGAAGCCGCGCAGGCTGGCGAGCGCGCGCACGCTGAAGACGCGCGCGTGCAGGTACTCGCCGAACAGGTTCCACAGGTGCGCCAGCGCGGTCAGGAACACGGCCGACGTCAGCAGGTCCCACAACGCGTAGAGCACGCGCGTCTGCAACGTCAACGGGCCCAGGATCTGGACGTCGGTCTCCGTCTTGATCAGCTTCAACGCGTAGTCGGGCGCGAACCACGCGACCACGGTGTTCGCCACGAGCAGCACCGCGCCGACGAGGATCAGCCCGCGCACGAAGCGGGCGACGCGGCGAAAGCGTTGCGACGTCTGCGACGCGGGCGACGATCGGGGCGGCGAGAAGGCGGCAGGGTTCATGGCAGGTCAGGCATCGCTGCCGAAGTGGGGCGGGCGCGCATGCGTCGCGTGCGTGGCGGGCGAGACCGGAACGAGGCGGACGTGGAACTGCAGCTGCGCGTCGACGCGCACGCCGGTGATGCGCTCCAGCGCGTCGCCCGCGAACAGCCACAGCCACGCGTCGTAGCCGACCAGCCCCAGCGCGCCGATGACGACGGCCGCCACCAGCGCCCGGCCGGCGCGCGCGAGGCCGGAAGGTCGCGGCGAGGAGGGGACGGTCGAGCGGGCGGCAGGCATGGGCGGGACGATAGCGTGTTCACTGTCGATCGGCAAGAAATTATTGTAAAACGATAAAGTTTTGTTGTTCGGCGTCGAACGGGAGGATGTCTGGCGCGAACCGTTCGCGGCTGCTTCGGCGCGATGTCGGGCCGCCGCCGGCGCCACGATCTATAGTCGTCGCGACCGCCTATCCCGAGAACGACTTGAACCTCCCCGACGCCCCGATCCGCCCGCTCGCCACCCCGTCCGTCGCGCTGTACTGGGACTTCGAGAACCTGCACGCCGCGCTCGTCGAGGGCCGCTTCGGCGACGGCGCCTACGCGAAGCCGGACGCGCGCTTCAAGGTGCAGGAGCCGCTGGTCGACGTGCAGGCGATCGTCGACCTCGCCACGCGCTACGGCGCGCTGTCGATCAACCGCGCGTACGGCAACTGGCAGTACTTCGGGCGCTACCGCGACGCGCTGCTGCAGGGCGCGATCGAGCTCGTGCAGATGTTCCCGCCCGGCGCCGCCGCGAAGAACGGCGCGGACATCCGGCTGTGCCTCGACGCCGTGGAGGACGTCGCGCGCCTCGCGCACGTGACGACGGTGGTCGTGGTCGGCGGCGACAGCGACTTCATGCCGCTCGCGCACAAGCTCAAGGCCGCGGGCCGCACGCTGGTGGGCATCGGCTCGCGCGCGCACACGAACCGGCACTGGGCGCGCAGCTGCCACGCGTTCCACTACTACGACACGCTCGCCCCGGGCGCCGCGGCCCCGGCCGACGATCCCGATTCGACCGTCACGCTGCCCGGCCCGATCGACCTGCCCGCCGCCGGCTGACCGCGCGCGCCGCGCCGCGCGACAATCCGCCCATGGCCCGCAAGAACCACGTCAGCGAGACCCCCGCCACGCAGTGGCTGCGCGCACAAGGGGTGCCGTTCATCGAGCATGTCTACGACTACGTCGACCACGGCGGCACCGCCGAATCGTCGGCGCAGCTCGGCGTCGCCGAGCACGAGGTCGTGAAGACGCTCGTGATGCAGGACGACGCCGCGAAGCCGCTCGTCGTGCTGATGCACGGCGACCGCCAGGTGTCGACGAAGAACCTCGCGCGCGCGATCGGCGTGAAGTCCGTCGAGGCGTGCAAGCCCGAGGTGGCGCAGCGCCACAGCGGCTACCAGATCGGCGGCACGTCGCCGTTCGGCTTCCGCAAGGACGTCGACGTCTTCGTGCAGGAGACGATCCTCGCGCTGCCGCGCATCCTGATCAACGGCGGGCGGCGCGGCTACCTCGTCGAGATCGCGCCGTCGGCGCTGGTCGAGAAGCTGCACGCGAAGGCCGTGCAGTGCGCCATCTGACCTGACGCACGGGCGCCCCCGCGCGGGCGTCCCGCGCGCGCGGGGGAAGCGTCTCAGGTGCTCAGCGCGCTGAGCAGCTTCGCGCCGTCCGGCGAACCCCAGCCGGTGCACGGATCCCAGCCCGCCTTGGCCTGGTAGCCGCCGTTGTTGCCCTGCGTGATGTCGTGCGTCACCTTGCCCGCGAGCGAGCCGTACAGCATCGGGTTGAGGAAGCCGACCGGGTGGCCCAGCTTCTGGTTCATCAGCGCCACGAGGCCCGCCCACAGCGGCGCGACGGCGCTGGTGCCGCCGATCACGAAGTCCTGGCCGTCGACGCGCACGTTGTAGCCGGTCTGCGGGTCGGCGTCGCCGGCGACGTCGGGCACGCCGCGGCCGCTCTTGCCGCCGATGCTCGGCACGCCGGCCTGGCCCTGGTACGCGGGTTGCGCGAAGAAGGTGCTCACGCCGCCGCCGGTCGCGCTCGTCGTCGCGCCCTCGTTCCACACCACCTCGGAGCTGATCTGTGTGGCGCTGGCCGCGAGCAGCTTCGTGCCCCCGCAGGCGAGCACGTTCGGGCTGGAGGCCGGGAAGTCCACGTGCGGCTTGCCGTCCGAGACGCTGTCGCCGGAGCCGCTGTCGCCGGCCGCGACGGTGATCGTCACGCCCATCGCGGCGGCGGCCTGGAAGGCCTGGTCGAACTGCGTCATCGACTGCGCCGTCCAGTTCGTTTCGGCCGAGCCCCAGCTGATCGAGATCACCGACGGCTTGTTCGTCTTGTCGTGCACCGCGGTGGTGATCGCGTCGAGGAAGCCCTGGTCGGTGTTGGGCGCGAAGTAGACGGCGATCGTCGCCTTGGGCGCGACGGCGCCGGCGACCTCGATGTCCAGCAGCACCTCGCCGTCCGCGCTGTTGGCGTTGGTCGGGTGGTTCTTGGCATGGTCGACGAGCACGGCCTTCACCTTCGGCGCCGTGATGCCCAGGCCCTTGAAGTAGGTCTTCAGGTCGGCAGGCTTGTAGCCGCCGCCGAGCTCGATGATGCCGATGCACTGGCCGGCGCCGTCGGCGGCCGGGAAGTCGTACAGCTTGGCGAGCTCGATCGGCGTGAACGCCTTGGCGGCGACCGACTTCATGCCCAGCGCCGGGACGTAGCGCTGGAAGTGCGGGTCGGCGTGCGGGCGGTCGTCGAGGCCGAACACGCCTTCGACGATGCCGGCGAGGTCGGCCGGCACGCTGATCGTGCCGGTGCGGCCGCGGTAGGTGCCGTTGTCGTGCTCGTACTGCTGCAGGCTGACGCCGAACGCGTCGTTCATCGACTTCGCGTCGCCGGACAGCACGACGCTGCGGCGGTCGGCGTCGGCCTCGACGACCTGCAGGTGGCTGGCCTTGGCGAAGGCGTCGATCTTCGCGATGTCCGCCGGGTCGGCACCGTGCGCCGCGGCGAACTCCTCGCGCGTGAGGTACTTGCGCGAGCCGGGGTGGGTGTCGGCGGAGGTGTCGCTCGCGGCCAGCGACTGCAGCGGCGTCCGCGCGCGCAGGCGCAGCGTGACTTCGAGGCGTTCGTCGGGGCGCGTCGGCCCGACGGCCTTGGCGCCGGGGAGCGCCTGCTTGTCGCTGCCCGGGATGGTGTGTCTAGTGCTGGCCATGGTGGTTCCCTTTGCGAATTTGGATCGAGCCGCCGTGGCGTCTTCGCGCCCGGCGTGCGATGGATCGTCGGCCCGTTTGCCGGTCGAGTCCACCCCTAGCCGGGTAAAGGATTGCTACGGCCGGGGCCATGAACCGGGGGGTATGCGCCGGGGTATTTCGATAGTCCGGCCGATAGCCCGGCCGACAACCCGGGCGTGGCCGTGGACAGGCTTGCGGATTGCTGAATCCGGGATGGCCGGCGACGTGCGAAAGTTGTTGCGGGCGACCCTTGATCGCCGCGCGGGCCGGCCCCACCTGGGGTTCGCTGGCGCTCCGGCTTGCAAGGCGCATGATGTCGGTGCCACGCACCCGTCTGAAAGGACCTGATGATGAAACGAAACATGCTGTTGTCCGCCCTGACCCTCGCCGCGGCGCTCGCCTCGGGCGCGGCGTTCGCGGTGCCGACGCTGGGCGATGTCGAGGCCTCGGTGAAGGCGGGCAACTACCCGCAGGCCGAGACGATGATGCAGGAGGTCGTCGCCGCGAAGCCGCAGAGCCCGAAGGCGCACTACGTCTATGCGGAGATCCTCGCGCACGAGGCGAAGTTCTCCGACGCCGCGGCGCAGGCGCGCCAGGCGCGCGAGCTCGACCCGTCGATCAAGTTCACCGACCCCGCGAAGTTCGGCCAGTTCGAGCAGGAACTCCAGCGCGAGCAGGCGCCGCGCCCGGCACAGGCCGCGCCGACGCGCGTGATCCAGCAGGACGCCCCGGCGCCGGCCTACCGTGAGCCGGCGAGCAGCGGCATCCCGGGCTGGGTCTGGTTCGCCGGCATCGCGGCCGTGCTGTTCTTCGTCTTCCGCGCGGTGTCGCGCCGCGCGATGGGCGCCGCGCAGCAGGGGGCTTACGGCAACGGCTACGCGAACCAGGGCGGCGGCTACGGCATGCAGCCGGGCTACGGCCAGCCTGGCTTCGGGCAACCCGGCTACGGCCAGGCGCCCGGCGGCGGGCTGCTGCGCACCGGCCTGGCGGCGGCGGGCGGCGTCGCGGCCGGCATGCTGGTCGAGAAGATGCTGGACGACCGCCGCGAAGAACGCGACGACCGCAGCGGCCTGATGGGCGGCGGCAACGGCTCGTTCGGCGACGACTCGAGCCGCGCCGCGAGCGATCTCGAGAACCGCTCGATCGACTTCGGCAACGGCAACGACTGGGGCGGCGACGGCGGCGGCGGTGGCGGCTCCGACAACTTCTCGCCCTCGGGCGACGACGGCGGCTGGTGACGGCCGGCGGTCGGCGCCCGTTGTGCCGGCCTCGTCCGTACTGAAAACGCCCGGCTCGCCCGGGCGTTTTTCATGGGGCTCCGTGCGTTCGCGCGCGTCACGCGCGAGCGATCAATGACCCGTCGCCGCGCTCGCCGGGACGGCCGGCGGCGCGGCCGCGGCGTTCTGGGCGTTCTGGGCGTTCTGCCGATCCTGCCGCTCCTTCTTCGCGGCCTCGTGGTGGCCGACGGCGCAGCCGACCGCGGCGCCTGCGACGGCGTGGTGGCCGAGGAAATGCCCGCCGACGCCGCCCACGGCCGCGCCCTTGAGGCAGCCCTTGGCGGCGGCCGGCGCGCTGGCGGCGGCGCCCAGCAGCGCGGCGGCCGAGAACAGGGCGAGCGGGAGGATCCGGTCGAGCTTCATGGCGGGGGCCTTTCGGAGGTCGTGGCAGCGATCGGCGGATCGAGCAAGGCGCGGGCCCGTCGCCCGGCGCGCCGGGTGCATCACCAGCCCTCGCTGCCCGGCTCGCCCTTGAACGGGCCCGTCAGCTCCGGCGTGATCCAGCCGCCGTAGAAACCGCCCGGCTGCGGCGTGACGGGCACGCCGCCGACGCTGCATTCGAGCTCCGGGTGCGGGTAGAAGGCGATGCGGTCGGCGAGGATCTCGGCGCCTTCGAGCGGCCGCGGATAGCCCCAGGCGACGCGCGCGAGGCGGCGGTCGCCGAGCACCAGCGTCCAGTAGCGCGCCGGGCCCTTCCATTCGCACAGCGAGCTGCCTTCGGCGGGCTCGAGGCAGCCCGGCCGCAGCGCGCTCCACGGCAGGTAGAAGCTGGGCGGGTGGGCGGTCTCCATCACGCGGATCGCGTGCGTGGCGCGCGCGATCTCCACGTCGCCCCAGGCGATGACGATCTCGCGCGGGTCGGCCACGAGGCGCGGCGGGCGCGGATAGTCCCACACGGAGGCCTGGCCGGGCGCCGGCACGGCGGCGAAGGGAGGGCGGGCCTGGCCGCGCCACTGCCAGTGGCCGCGGGCCTCCAGCAGGTCGTTGTCGTCGATTGCACTCATCGCCCGCAAGGGTAGCGGAAACGCCATGCCGGTGCCCCGGGCGGCTCATTTGCATCCGTCAACGCGGTGGCGGACGTAGACGCCATGACCGGCCCGGCGAACACCGCCGCGGCCCCAACCCAAGGATGAGCATGCACGCCCGACAGATCGCCTCCCTCCTGGCCACCGCGACGTCCGCCGCCGCCGCGCTCGTCGGCTGCGCCAGCACGCCGCCCGACGGCCTCGCGCCCGTCGCGCTGGTGCCGCACGTCGACCTCCAGCGCTACGCGGGCGACTGGTACGTGATCGCGAGCATCCCGACCTGGCTCGAGAAGGGCGGCCACAACGCGAAGGAAAGCTACACGCTCGACCCCGACGGCACGCTGCCGACCACGTTCAGCTTCAACGCCGACGCGCCCGACGGCCCGCTGAAGACGTACCACTCGCGCGCCTTCGTGCTCAATGCGTCGACCAACGCCGTCTGGGGCGAGCAGTACTTCTGGCCGGTGAAGGCCGACTACCGGATCTCGTGGCTCGCGCCCGACTACAGCGAGGTCGTCGTCACGCGCGAGAAGCGCGACTACGTCTGGATCATGGCGCGCACGCCGACGATCCCCGACGCCGACCTCGCGCGCCTGACGGCCTTCGTCGCGTCGCAGGGCTACGACGTCGCGAAGCTGCAGCGCGTGCCGCAGGCCGGCGCGAGGTAGGGCAGGCGCGGCCGGTACCGGCGCGCCCGATACACTTGCCGGCGTCGAATTCAACGAAGGTGCGGTCGGTGGCGATGTTCTGGTCGGTGTGTGTGGTGGTGCTGGCGTACCTGCTCGGGTCGCTGAGCTTCGCGGTGATCGTCTCGAAGGCCATGGGCCTCGACGACCCGCGGTCCTACGGATCGGGCAACCCCGGCGCGACCAACGTGCTGCGCAGCGGCAACAAGGTGGCCGCCATCGCGACGCTGCTGCTCGACGCCGTCAAGGGCACGATCGCCGTGCTCTTCGCGCGCTGGCTCGCCGACCGCCTGGGCTACGGCGACGGCACCGTCGCGCTCGCCGGCCTCGCGGCCTTCCTCGGGCATCTCTATCCGGTGTTCTTCCGCTTCCAGGGCGGCAAGGGCGTCGCGACCGCGGCCGGCGTGCTGCTCGCGCTCGACCCCTGGCTCGGGCTCGCGAGCCTGGGCACGTGGCTGGTCATCGCGATCCTGACGCGCTACTCGTCGCTCGCCGCGCTCGTCACCGCCGTGCTCGCGCCGGCGTACTGCCTTCTTCTGCACGGGAGCGCACAACGCACCGTGGCGGTGGCCGTCATGAGCGTGCTGCTGGTCTGGCGCCATCGCGCCAACATCTCGAAGCTGCTGAACGGCACCGAGTCCAAGCTGGGCAGCAAGGCGGCGAAGCCGCCGTCCGATGCCGGCTGACCCTCGCGACGCCAACTGACCAACCCACGCATTCCACCTCTTTCCATGAGCAACATCCAACGATTCGACGTCGGCGCCCGCCTGTCCGACATGGCCGTCCACAACGGCGTCGCCTACCTCGCCGGTCAGGTGCCGTCCGACACCACGCAGGACATCACCGGCCAGACCGCGCAGGTGCTGGCGATGGTCGACGCGCTGCTCGCGCGCGCCGGCTCCGACAAGTCGCGCATCCTGATGGCGCAGATCTTCCTCGCCGACGGCGCGGACTTCCCCGGCATGAACGTGGCGTGGGACGCCTGGGTCGCGGCCGGCAACGCGCCGCCGCGCGCGACGGTTCTCGCGAAGCTCGCGAAGCCGGAGTGGAAGGTCGAGATCGTCGTGACGGCCGCCGCGCCGGTCCTCTGACGCCGGTCAGAGCCCGAGCAGTTCCACGTCGCCGCGGCCCTCGCGCACGACGACCGGGTCGTCGCCGCTGAGGTCGATCACCGTCGTCGGCTCGCGCGGGCATGCGCCCGCGCAGACGATGGCCTGGATGCTCCTCTCGAAGCGGTCGCGGATCTCGTCGGTGTCGTTCAGCGGCTCCGTCTCGCCCGGCGGGATCAGCGTGGTCGCGATCAGCGGCTCGCCGAATTCCGCGAGCAGCGACTGCAGCACCTTGTGGTCGGGCACGCGCAGCCCGATCGTGCGGCGCGACGGGTGCGATACCCGACGGGGTACCTCCTTCGTCGCGTCGAGGATGAACGTGAACGGCCCCGGCGTCGCCAGCTTCAGCAGGCGGTACTGGCGGTTGTCGACGCGCGCGTAGGTCGCGAGCTCCGACAGGTCGCGGCACAGCAGCGTCAGGTGGTGCTTGTCGTCGACGCCGCGCACGCGCCGCAGTTTCTCGACGGCGTCCTTGTCGTCGAGGTGGCACACGAGCGCGTAGCTCGAGTCCGTCGGCACCGCCGCGAGGCCGCCGTCGTGCAGGATCTGCGCGGCCTGGCGCAGCAGGCGCAGCTGCGGGTTGTCGGGGTGGATGTCGAAGAACTGGGACATCGCGACATTGTGCCCGCGGCCTCGTGTCGGCGCGATTACTCGGGCGCGATGTCCACGGCGGCGGTCGGCGTGCTCGCGCCGGGGCGCTTCATGTTCAGCGCGGCGGAGGCCGCGCCGCAGACCGAGATGATGCCCATGCCGACCCAGGCCCAGTGGTCGGGCAGGTGGTCGAACACGAGCCAGCCGATCAACGCGGCGAATGCGATCTGGACGTAGACGAAGGGCATCAGCGTCGCGGTGCGCGCCTTGCCGAGCGCGAGGATCAGGAACAGGTGGCCGACCGTCCCCAGCAGCCCCGAGGCGGCGAGGCCCAGCCACGCGATGCCGGGGAGCGCGCGCAGCAGCGCCAGCGACGCGTCCGCGCCGTGCAGCGCCGCCGCGGTGAGCAGCAGCGGCCACAGCACGACGGCGCCGACGAAGCCGGTGTAGAAGTGCGTCGTCATCGGGCTCTCGGCGCCGGCGAGGTGGCTCGTCAGCACCTGGAAGCTCGCATAGGCCACCGCGCCCATCAGCGGCAGCGCGACGACCCAGCCGAAGGTGCCCGAGCCGGGCCGGATGACGGTCAGCGCGCCGGCGAAGCCGCCCGCGACCAGCGCCCAGCGCAGCGGCGACACCCGCTCGTGCAGCGCGGTGGCGGCCAGCACCGTCACGAGCAGCGGCGTCAGCATGTTGATCGCGGTGAATTCCGGCACCGGCATCAGGCTGACGCCGAAGAACGAGCAGAAGCTCGTCGCGAGCAGCAGCACGCCGCGCAGCCACTGGAAGCGCGGATGCGCCGAGGCGAAGCCGGCACGCCCGCGCGGCGCGAGCCAGATCGCCATCGCGACCGCCTGCACGCTGTAGCGCACGGTCAGGATCAGCAGCACGGGCACGACGAAGCGGCCGCCGGGTTGCGCGAGGCCGCGCGTGGTGGAGTCGAGCGAGGCGAAGAAGGCGGCGGCCAGCAGGACGAGCAGCACGCCCTGCAGCGGATGCGCGTGGGTGGCGCCCGGCCGCGCGCTCACGAGGCGACGGCGTCGCCCGAGCCCGCCGCGGCGAGCGAAGGCCAGCGTGACCACACCGGCGTCAGCTTCGGCGACAGCGTGAGCTGACCGGGCAGCAGGCCGAGGTCGAGGCGGCTCTCGTCGGGGTCGTGGAAGTCGCTGCCGCGCGAGGCGAGCAGGCCGAACTCGAGCGCCATGTCGGTGTACTTGAGGATATCGCCGGCGTGGTGGCTGCCGGTCACGACCTCCACCGCCTCGCCGCCGTGCGCGACGAATTCCGAGAACAGCGCGTACTCCTCGGTCGGCGTGAACTTGTAGCGGCCCGGATGCGCGATCACCGCGACGCCGCCGGCCGCGCGGATCCAGCGCACGGCGTCGCCCAGCTTCGCCCACCGGTGCTCGACGTAGCCGGGCTTGCCCTCGGTCAGGTAGCGGCGGAAGACGGCGTGCATGTCGGGCGCGACGCCCGTGTTGATCAGGAAGCGGCCGAAGTGCGTGCGCGAGACGAGGTTCGGGTTCGGCGCCAGCGCGATCGCGCCGTCGTACGCGCCCCGGATGCCGACCGCCGCGAGGCCGTCGCCCATCTGCCTGGCGCGCAGCTCGCGGCCGGCGCGCACCTCGGCGATGCCGGCGACGAGCTCGTCGTTCGCCGGGTCGATGCCGAGGCCGACGATGTGGACGGTGGTGTTCGCGAAGGTCACCGAGACCTCGATGCCGTCGACGAACGCGAGCCCCGCCGCGGTGGCCGCCGCGCGCGCCGCGGGCAGGCCGACGAGCTCGTCGTGGTCGGTCAGGGCCCACAGCTCGACCCCGTTCGCCTTCGCGCGCGCCGCGAGCGCGGCGGCGCTGAGGGTGCCGTCCGACGCGGTCGAATGGCTGTGGAGGTCGGCGTTCAGGAATTGCACTGGGCCAATTTTAACGGGTGGGCCCGGCCGTGCGCCGCGGGAAGGGTGAACGCGGTCGCGGAAATCCGGTCGGACTGCGCGGCCGGCGCGCTCCGCGGCGCTGATTGACCTACCATGGCGCTCCGCGCACGACCGGTGCGCATCGCCTCCCGCCCATGAACGGACTCCACCTGATCGCCGACCTGCACGGCTGCGCCGGCAAGGTCGCCCTGAACGATGTCGACGCCTTGCGCACGCTGTGCCTCGACGCCGTCGCCGAGGCCGGCCTGCGCTCGGTCGGCCAGCTGTTCCACCCGTTCGTCGGCGCGGACGGCCAGCCCCAGGGCGTCACCGGCGTCGTGCTGCTGGTCGAGTCGCACCTCGCGGTGCACACGTGGCCGGAGCTGGGCAGCGTCACGGCCGATGTCTACGTGTGCAACCTCGGCACCGACAACTCCGCGCGCGCGGAACGCGTGATGGAACGGCTCGTCGAGGCGTTCGGGCCGGAGGCGCCGAAGATCGAGCGCGTGCGGCGCGGTTGAACCCGCCGTCTAGCCTGCCACCGACTCTCCACCGACTCGCCACGAACAGGAGCCTGCCATGTCGATCACCGTGACCTTCCGCAATACGGACCTGTGCGACCTGTACCTGAGCGTCTTCGACAACAACACGCAGAACCGGGACGCGCTGTTGTCCGGCGTCCGTCTCAACCAGAGCGCGAGCGCCTTCGCCAGTGCGAGCGAGGACAGCGATGGCAACTACGCCATCACGTGGCAGGTCGTGCGCACCGACGATGCGAGCGAGACAGCGTCGCGCGACGTCCAGGACGATCGCAGCGGCGCGCACATCGACGTCACGCGCCAGTTCGGCTGACGACCTCGCGGATGAACTCGTCCTTCGCCGCGCGATACGCGGCGTCGCCGAGCGGCCCGGCCTCGATCTTGATCGCGTTGTAGCGCGCGAGGAGCGTCGGGTCGGCGCGCAGGGCGTCGCGGAAGCCCGTGAACGACGCGAGGGCGGGGCCGGACTCGACCAGCTGCACGGCGAGCGGCACGTCGCCGGCGGGCGCGTCGAGGAGGCAGTGCTGCTCGGTGCGCGGCGTGCCGGCGCGGAGCGTGAAGCCAGCTTCGCCGAGGACGCCGAGCGCCTCGCGGAAGCCGTCCTGCGGCACGGCGACGCAGAGGTCGACGTCGCCCTTCGAGTACGCGCCGGGGATCGCCGAGGCGCCGACGTGCTCGACGCGCGCGCCGGGCAGGATCGCCGACAGCAGCAGCTGCGCGTCCGCGAAGGCGGCGAGCGCGCGCTCCTGGTAGTGGCGCGGCGCCAGCACGGCGACCGCGCGGGGCGACCCGTCGACGTCCTGCGGTTCGGAGAGGGCCAGGGTCATGGTCGGCACGAGCGGCAGTGGGAATGGCCGCCATTGTGCCGCGTCGGATGCGTATACGGGGTAGGGGTTTGCGGCGCGAACGCCGCCCTGCGGAAGCGGCGCGAGCGCCACCCTGCGGAAGCGGCGCCCTCTTCGTCCGATCGCGAGGCCGCGGCATCCCGCCGCAGGCCTGCGCGCGTCGACGGCGCCCGTCAGCGCGGCGTCGCGGACGGCTTCGGCAGCGACAGCACCGCGATCGCGCTCAGGATCATCCACGCGGCCAGCATGTGCAGGCCGAGGTCGGTCGAGTGCGTCTTGTCCTTGATCACGCCGATGATCAGCGGGATCACGAAGCCGGCGAGATTGCCCACCGAGTTGATCAGCGCGATGCCCGCCGCGGCGGCCGTGCCCGCGAGGATGGCGGTCGGGTTGCTCCACGACACCGGCAGCGCCGACATGATCCCCATCGTGCACAGCGTGAGGCCGGCCATCGAAAGGTAGACGTCGTTGTGGAACGCGACGCTGATCTCGAGCCCGACCGCGCCCAGCGCGCAGGCCACCGCGGTGTGCCAGCGCGCCTCGCGCAGGCGGTCGGCGCTGCGCGCGACCAGGTACATCGCGATGACGCCGAACGCCCACGGGATCGCGCTGACGAGGCCGATGTCCAGCGGATCGCTGACGCCCATCGCCTTGATGATCGACGGCAGCCAGAACGAGACGCCGTACAGGCCCGAGACGATGCCGAAGTAGACCAGCGCGAGCAGCCACACCTTCGGGTTCATCAGCACGCGCGCCACCGGCTCGTCGAACTTGTGCGACTCCTCGGAGGACACGTCGTGCGCGATGGTGTCGCGCTCGTCCTCGGTGAGCCAGCGCGCGTTCTTCACGCGATCCTCGAGGAAGAACCAGGCCATCACGCCCAGCACCAGCGACGGCAGCGCCTCCAGCACGAACAGCCATTGCCAGCCGGCGAGTCCGGCGACCTTGTCGAGGCTGTGCAGGATCCAGCCGGACAGCGGGCCGCCGATGATGCCGGCGAAGGCCACGGCGGTGAGGAACAGCGAGGTCGCGCGCCCGCGGCGCTCGGCCGGGTACCAGTACGTGAGGTACAGGATGATGCCGGGGAAGAAGCCGGCCTCCGCGACGCCCAGCAGGAAGCGCACGATGTAGAACGAGGTCGCGGAGTTGACGAACATCATCGCCGCCGACAGCACGCCCCAGCTCACCATGATGCGCGCGATCCACTTGCCCGCGCCCACCTTGTGCAGCATCAGGTTGCTGGGGATCTCGAAGATGAAGTAGCCGACGAAGAAGATGCCGGCGCCCGCGCCGTAGACGGTGTCGCTGAGCGACAGCGCGTTCATCATCTGCAGCTTCGCGAAGCCGACGTTCACGCGGTCGAGGTAGGCCGCGATGTAGCAAAGGAACAGCAGCGGGATCAGCCGCCACGACACCTTGCGATAGACCGCGTCGGCGGCGGAAGCGAGCGGGCCCGTGCGGACGGGGCGTGCCATCGTGCTCGTGTTCATCGATCAGTCTCCAGTCGTTGTTGCGCGACGAGTCTCGAGGCCGTCGCTTGCCTTCGAATGGTCTCCCCTCGCGCCCGGCCGTAGAACCGGGAAAACGCGAAGGAGCGATCCGGAATGCGGATCGATCCTTCTGCAAATCGGATCGACGGGCCGCCGCGCGGGCGCGCCGCCGGTCAGCGCAGCGTCATCTCGAGCGCGCCGATCGGGGCGTCGAACTCCGCGCGCCAGGTCTCGCCGGCGGACAGCGGCTGGGCGTCCGTCCACGTGCCGGTGGTGACGACGTCGCCGGCCCGGATCGGCAGCGCGCCGGGCATGGCGGCCATCTGGCACACGAAGCCGCGCAGCGCGTGCAGCGGGCCGTCCAGCACGTTGGCGCCGACGCCCTGCGTCATCACGGCGCCGTTCTCGGACAGCCGCACGCCGGCCCGCGCGAGCAGGTCGGCGAGCGCGCCGCCGTTCGCCGCGATGGCGCGCACCGGCACGTGGGCGCCGATCACGAGGCGCGCGTGGACGGCGCTGTCGGCCAGCGTCTGCGCCGGCGTGTAGCGCCAGTCGGGCAGGTGGGTCTGCACCATCTCGAAGCCCGGCGCGATCCAGTCCAGGCAGTCGAACAGCTCGTCGAAGGACGGGTCGGCGCCGGGCGCGCGCGCGAAGCCGACGACGACTTCGGGCTCGAGGCGCGGGGATGGCATGCCAGCGAGGGCGACGTCGGCCTCGCCGTCGCTCGCGACGATCGTGGCGTCGTGCAGCGTGCCCCACATCGGACCGTCGATGCCCATGCGCGGCCACGCGGCGCGGTTCGTCCAGCCGATCTTGTAGCCGGCGACGCGCTCGCCGCGCGCGATGCGCAGGTCGCGCACGGCGAAGGCGGTGCGGTAGGCGTTCGCGAGGTCGCCATCGACGGCGACGCCGTGATCCGCGGGCCAGAACGTGCCCGAATCGAAGTGATCGAGGATGGCCTGCGGTGTCATCGATCGAGTCTAGCACCGGGGTCGGCAATGAAAAAGGCCCGCTTTCGCGGGCCTTCAGCGCAGGCTAAAAAGGCCCGCTTTCGCGGGCCTTCGGAGTCACGCAAATCCCTGGGGGGACTTACTTGACCTGCTTCGTGAACGTGACCGGTTCGATCTCGACGCGGCGGTTCGGCTCGAGGCACTTGATCAGCTCGGCGCGCTTCATCTTCTTGTCCTCGCACTGGACGACCGGATCCGCCTCGCCCTTGCCGACGGCTTCCAGGCGGTTGCCCGCGACGCCCTTGCCGACCAGGTAAGTCTTGACCGAGTTCGCGCGCTCGACCGACAGCTTCTGGTTGTACTGCTGGCTGCCGATGCGGTCGGTGTAGCCGACGATCGTCACGCTGCTGATGTCGCTGTTGGCGTTCATCACCTGCGCGACTTCGTCGAGCTTCGGCTGGGTCGCGCCCAGCTTGGCGCTGTTGAACGCGAACAGCTCGCTCGCGGACAGCGTGTACTTCTTCATCACCGGAGCCGGCGGCGGCAGCGGTGCCGGCGGGGGCGGCGGCGCGACCATCGGGGCAGGCGCCGGGGCCGGCGGCGGCGGGGCGACCGGCACGATCGGGGCCGGCGCGGGCGCGGGGGCGCCGCCGAAGGCCCAGGTCAGGCCGACGTCGGCGTAGGTGTTGGCGCTGTGCTTCATGTCGTACGGCACGACGCGCTTGTTGTAGAAGCTGCCCAGTTCGCGGACGTCGGCCTGCAGGCCCAGCGTCGGCGTGATCTTGTACTGGAAGCCGGCGCCGACCTGCGCGTACGGCGAGGTGCGGCGGAACTGGCCGACCAGCGGGTTGCTGCTCGAGTCGCGCACGACGCCGACGCCGCCCAGGATGAACGGGCGGAAGCCGCCCGGCGTGAACAGGTACAGCGCGTCGATGCCGGCCGTCCACTGGTGATAGACGATGCCGCCGTGGTCGCGCGACTGGCCGTAGTTGCCGCCGAACTGCAGGTCGAGGTCGGGCGAGATCGGCATGCCGAACTTGATGCCGCCGCCGGGGCCGACCTTGTCCGTCGGGTACTTCGAATCGGGCTTGACGGCGCTGCCGTTCAACAGGATGTAGTCGTTCGGGTTGTACGTCGACTGGGCGAAGGCAGAGCCTGCGCACGCGAGCGCGGCGGCGGCAGCGAGCACGTGGAGCGTGCGCGAGGTGGGGAAGGTCATTGACTCACTCCTGGAGTTATTGAGGGATTCGCACTGAACGGGAAGCTATTTCGTGCGTGTTGTGATGTTGATCAGCGACGCGAGCGTAAGACGTCCGACGCCCGCGCGGCAGCCCTCGGCCGCAATTGAGTCGCCTTGCGCGCAGCAGTCCTCCGCGCTTCGGCAGCTCAGCAACGGCCTTGAGCATGACGTCACGGTCGGCAATCACCATGCCCGGGCACGTCTGGCCGTTCCTGCCGGTTTTACGGGTAAGGGGAGACGCTGCTTAACAAGCCCTTACCTGCGGGGCTCGATGTGCAGGATTTGTGTGGAGACGTGTCGTGATGCGGCGCTTGCGCGACACCCGGCCCCGTATGCGTGACGCCGTGCGCAGCGCCGAAAAGGGGTTCAGCGAAAGCTCAGCATCGATTCAGCTTGGACGTCGCGAGCGCCCGGTCTCACAGCGTGGCGGCCGCGCGGCGTCCCGCGCTGTCGCCGCGCGTGAACGCTTCCTCGAACACCGAGTACGCCGACAGGTCCGCGTGCGCGAAGCTCACGCGCGCGCCGCCGTCGCCCAGTGCGGCTAACGCCTCGCTCGATCGGACGCCTGGCGTGGGGATCGCCATCGCGTGGCCGTGGCGCACGATGTCGACCTGCTGCAGCCGCTCCGACAGGTCGGGGTGGACGACGTGCAGGTCGGCGAGCAGGCGCGCGGTCGCGTCCTGCCAGCTCATGTCCAGCAAGGCCTTGCGCGCGGTGTCGGGGAAGGCCCAGTACGCGGTGAACACGCGGTCGCCGACGACGCGCGCGAGGCTCTGGTGCTGGGCGTCGACGTAGCCCAGCGACGGGCTGCCGTGGATCACGTTGTCCCATGACAGCGGCGCGCCGACGCGGTCGAGCGGCAGCGCGTCGAGCCGCAGGTTGGCGACCATCCACGGCGCGTGGCGCTGCTGCTTCGCGACCTGCGCCAGCGCGGGCGGCGGCGCCGCGAGGATGTGGGCGGCGATGAACAGCGGCGTCGCGACGATCGCGTGGCGCGCCGTCCAGTGCTCGATGCCGCCGTCCTTCGGGTCGCCGTCCTGCGCGAAGGCCCAGGCCTCGACGCCGTGCTTGCCCTCGTCGATGCGGAACACGGCGCGCCCGGTGTGCACGCGGTCCGCGAGCGGTTCGCGCAGCGCGCGCGCGAGCGGCGCGTTGCCGTCGGGCCAGGTCAGCACGGGGTCGCGGTCGTTCGTGTCGTCGCCCGGCGCGCTGAAGCCGTGGCGGCTCGCGAAGTAGTGCACGCCGGCCCAGGCCGAGACGGTGTCGCTGCCGGCGCCGTAGTCGTCGCGGCAGCAGTAGTCGAGGTAGGTCAGCACGAGCGGGTCGACGATGCCTTGCGCGCGCAGCCACGCCGCGAAGGTCACGGCGTCGAGCGCCGAGTGCGCAGGCGTCCACGGCGCGCGATTCGTCGGCAGCGCGAAGCCGAGCGTGCGGCCGGTGTCGGTGATCGCCTTCGCGAGCAGCCGGTACTGCGCCTGCGTCGACGAGTTGCGCGCCACGTTGGGCAGCAGGCCGTCCTGCCAGCGGCCGTCGATGAAGAGCCGCTCCTGCGGCGAGTGGCACAGCTGACGCTCGTCCCAGCGCAGGCCCGTGGGTGTCGACGTCGCGAGGCCGATCTCGATCAGCCACGCCTGGATGTCCGGCGCGCTCGGGCCGGGCAGCGGCAGGTAGTGCGCGCCGAGCGGGCAGCGCAGGCCGTGCATCGCGTGGCCGCGGCTGTTGCCGCCGGGCTGGTCCTCGAGCTCGAGCACCGCGACGTCGGCGACGCCGGCGCGTTGCAGCGCGCGCGCCGCGGCCAGGCCGGCGATGCCCGCGCCGACGACGAGCACGTCGCACCGGCGCTCGCGCGCGCCCGCGGGCGTGACGCGTTGCGCGTCGCGCACGCGATGGCCCAGCGCCGCGTTGTCGCCGACCCAGCGGCCGTCGACGCGCGTGCGCCAGTCGTCGGGCTTCGCGCAGCCGGTGAGGATCGCGGGCGCGGCGAGCGAAGCGCCCGCCAGCAGGAAGTCGCGGCGCGACGCGTCAGTCATCGCGCGTCACTCGTGGACCTTGCCCCACTCGTCCTCGAAGGTGCGGACGAGCGTCTGGTTCGACAGCCGGTTCGGCTCGGCGGCGACGCGCGACATGTCGGGCGGGAAGTCCATCAGCGCCTGCATGCCGGGCAGTGTCAGGAAGCGCAGGCCCGTGGGCAGCGTGCGCGGCATCACCCACGGCCGGCGGCTCGCGATGATGAAGCCCCATTCGCCGAAGCTGGGCACGTGCACGTGATACGGCACGGTCGTGAGGCCGACCGCCTCCAGCGTCGAGGCGACCGTCCAGAAGCTGCGGCGCGCGACCAGCGGCGAGGTCGTCTGCACGACCGCGTAGCCGCTCGCCGACAGATGCAGGTCGACGAGTTCGTAGAAGCTCGTCGAGTACAGCTTGCCGAGCGCGTAGTTGCTCGGGTCGGGGAAGTCGACCACGATGACGTCGTACTGGTCGTCGTGCTGCTCGAGCCAGCTGAAGGCGTCCGCGTTGACGATGCGCACCTTCGGCGAGTGCAGCGCGTCCTGGTTCAGCGCGGTGAGCATCGGCTGCCCGGAGAACAGCTTGGTCATCTCGGGGTCGAGCTCGATCTGCGTCACCTGTTCGACCGACGGGTACTTCAGGATCTCGCGGATCGCCAGCCCGTCGCCGCCGCCCAGCACCAGCACGCGGCGCGGCGCGCCGAAGCCGGCCATCGCCGGATGGACGAGCGCCTCGTGGTAGCGGTACTCGTCTTTCGAGTTGAATTGCAGGTTGCCGTTGAGGAACAGGCGGATCGTGCCGCCCTGCGAGGTGACGACGATGCGCTGGTAGGGCGTCGACTCGTGCAGCACCACGCCGGGCCCGTAGAACTTGTCCTCCGACCACGTGGTCAGCAGGTCGCCCGCGGCCATCGCGGCGACGAGCATCGCGAAGATCGCGACGCACTGCGCGCCGAGCGCGCGCCACTTCGGGATGTCGCCGCGGAACAGCCACAGCGACCACAGCGCCACCAGCGTGTTCAGCAGGCCGAAGAAGATGCCCGAGCGCACGATACCCAGGTGAGGTACCAGCAGCAGCGGGAACGCGACGGAGACGACCAGCGAGCCGAGGTAGTCGAAGGTCAGCACCTGCGACACGAGCAGCGACAGCGCGTCGCGGCCCTTCAGGTGGCGGTCGAGCAGGCGCAGCACGATCGGGATCTCGAGCCCGACGCCCGCCCCGACGATCGTCACCAGCCCGTACAGCAGCACGCGGAACGACGCGAGGCTCGCGGCCGGCAGCGTGGCGTGCGCGGCGAACAGCGCGGCCGGCATCAGGCCGCCGATGACGCCGACGATCAGCTCGACGCGCACGAAGGTGGTCGCGAGCGGCTCGCGCACGTGGCGCGAGGCCCACGAGCCCAGGCCCATCGCGAACAGGTAGGTGCCGATGACGGTGGAGAACTGCAGCACCGAGTCGCCGAGCAGGTAGCTCGCGAGCGCGCCCGCGCACAGCTCGTAGACCAGGCCGCAGGCCGCGACGACGAACACCGAGGCGAGCAGCGCGACCTCGCCCGGACCGACGGCCGCCGCCGCGCCCGTGCCGTCGCGGGGCGCGGCGGTTGCGCGCCCCATCAACCGTGGATCGCCGCGGCGATGATCATCCCGAGCGCGATGAACATCGCCCCCACGACGATCGCGAGCGCGACGTTCTTCTCTTTGACGAGCTCGTTCCAGAGGTGGTACGGCGTCAGCTTGTCGATCAGGATGAAGGCGAACCACAGCACGACGACGCCGATGACGGCGTACAGCACGGTGCTCGCGATCAGGTCGGGCCGGAGCCAGTCGAGGGCGTTCATGGGGTGCTCCTTTTCGTTGCGTGAAGGGGTCGTGGGCGGGGCGGCGAAGGCACTACTTGTGCCCGCCGCCGCCGGAGCTGTAGCCGCCCCAGGCGCCGCCGGTGCCGACGTACGAATTCGTGCCCGCGGCCGCGCGCGCGCGGCATTGCTGGTACTCGACGCTGTCGCGGCCGAAGGCCTTGCGTTCGCTGGTGCACGAGTCGTAGCTGCACATCGCCAGCAGCAGGAGGATCACGACGAGGATCACCAGCAGCACCACCCATGTCGGCCGGAAGCCGCCGACGAGGTTGCCGAGATCCGGCGGGCTCGAGCGCTCGAGTGCGCGCGCCTGCGGCTGCGCGAGGCCGAAGGCCGCGGCGATGGCGGGTGTCGGGATCGACTCGCCCGCCGACCACACCGTCTCGCTGGGCGTGCTCTCGCGGCTCAGGAGCGCGCGGTGGCCGCTCGCAGAAGCCTCGTAGTCCTGGTGCTCGGTGCGCTGGCCGTTCTCGACGCGCCAGTAGAACTCGCCCAGCACGTAGGTGACGGTCGACGCGTACGTCCAGCGGTGGCGATACGTGGTGCCGTACCAGACTGCGCTGTCGCCGCTCACCTGCGGCGCGCCGGTGAGCGTGCGCACGACGCTCCAGCCCTCGTTGGTGTCGACGAGGAACGCGAAGCCCTCGATGCGGTTGTACAGCAGGTACTCGCGCCAGGCCTCGCTCTCGTCGCCGCCGCCCATCAGCTCCATGCGTTCCTGGTAGCCGACGATCTGCCACTCGATCGCCGCCGCGCCGGCGCTGATCGCGAGGCGGCCCGTGCGGCCGATCGGCAGCGCGGGCTCGTAGCGGTTCTCCTGCGCGTAGTGCGCCATGTCCGGGCCGATGCCCTTGGACAGGTCGACCACCGACTTGCAGTTCGTGCAGACGACCGACTGCGTCGACTCGAGCGTGATCTTCAGCGGCGTGCCGCAGTTCGGGCAGCCCGGCGCCTGCGCCTTGAGCGTCTTCTCCGAGCTCTCGCGCAGGCCGGACATCTGCAGGTCGGCGAGCCGTACCGACTTGCCGATCGACCAGTGCGGCGGCCCGGCGTCGCTCGCCTCCAGCGTGCCGACCTCGTTGACCTCGTTGCGCAGGTCGGCGATCGCGATGGCCCGGTTCGCCGGCGGCGGCTGCACCAGCTCGCCCTCGGCCGCGAGCAGCTTGGCCGACACGACCGAGCCGACGCTCCAGCGCCGGCCGTCGACCGTCACCGATGCGCCGGCGCGCAGGTTCGAG
>JASLEM010000485.1 GCA_030151165.1 Burkholderiaceae bacterium | reverse complement strand
GCGTCCTCGACCTGCGCGAACGTCAGCTCGCCCGGCGGATGGAGCAGGCCCAGCTTCTGGATCTCCTGGTGCGCGGCGAGCAGGTTGCCCTCGACGCGGTCGGCCATGTACGCCAGCGTGGCCTCGCCCGCCGAGCCCGGCTCGACGCGCTGGCCCTGCAGCGCGAAGCGTTTCGCGAGCCACGCGGGCAGGCCGGCACGCTCGATGACGTCGGCCGCCACCGTGATGCCTGCCCCGTCGAGCGCGTTGAACCAGCCGGCCTTCTGCTGCTGCCAGTCGAGCTTGGGCAGATGCACCAGCAGGCGGCTGTCGGGGCCGGCCTCGCTCGCGAGCTGCTGCAGCGCCTCGCTGCCGTCCTTGCCGGGCTTGCCCGACGGGATGCGGATCTCGATCAGCTGCTGGTCGGCGAACAGGCCCATCGACTGCGACGCGCCGAGCACGCCGCTCCAGTCGAAATGCGCGCCGCTGACGACGAACACCTTGCGCTCGCTGGCGCCCGCCGCGCGCGCCGCGGCGCGGATCGCGTCGGCCGCTTCCTGCGCGCGCAGCGGCTCGTCGCCGTGCACGGTGTAGACGTCGCGCAGCCCCTTGGCGAGATGGTCGGCGAGCTGTTCGGGGCGAACCTGCATGGCGATGCGGCGCGTGTGCTCAGTTCGACGCGGCGGAAGCAGGAGAGGCCGGGGCCGCCGGCGCCGCGCCCCACGTTCCGGACGCCGCCGGCGTGAACACCGGCGCCGAGGCCGACACCGCCGCCGACGCCGCGAGCGACGCGCCCACGTGCGCCGCCGGGCCGGTCGTGTTGCCGACGGCGGCCAGCACGCGCACGAGCTGGATCGCCATGTCGGACTGCAGGTCGCGGTAGAGCGAGTTCAGCTCGGTGTCCTTCGCCAGCGCGTCCTTCTCGTCGTAGGTCATGTCGCGGAAGCGCTCAAGGTCAGCCAGCGGCAGCAGCTCGGTGCCGTCGGGACGCAGCACGCGGTAGCGCAGCTTCACGTGCAGCTCGATTTCACGGACCTGGCCGAAGGCGGTCGACGCCTCGACGGTCGACTTGCGCGTGTCCTCGACCGCCTCGACCACGACCTGCGACTCCATCACGTTGGAGACGATGTGCGCGTCGGCCGGCAGCGCGCGGCGGATCTCGTCGGCCATCGTCGAGCGGTCGGCGAAGCCGGAGAGCGCGATGCGCTGGTAGTTCAGCACCTGCGGCACGCGGCGGTGGAAGCCGCAGCCCGCGAGCGTGGCCGCCACGGCGACGGCCAGCGTCGCGCCCAGCGCCACGCGGCGGCGCATCGATCGGGGAGCAAGGGTCACGGCGGCCTTCACGAAGCTCAGACGACGATGTTGACGAGACGGCCCGGCACGACGACGACCTTCTTCGCCGGCTTGCCTTCCATCCAGCGCACCGCTTCGGGCGACGCCAGCGCGAGCGCCTCGATCGCGGCCTTGTCGGCGCCGGCGGGCACGCGCACGGCACCGCGCGTCTTGCCGATGACCTGCAGCACGAGCTCGATCTCGTCCTGCACCAGCGCGCCCTCGTCGACCGCGGGCCACGCGGCGTCGAGCAGCTCGCCGCTCTTCGTGGCATAGCCGAGATCCGTCCACAGGCTCTGCGTGATGTGCGGGCACGCCGGGTAGAGCGCGCGCAGGAGCACCGAGAAGCCCTCGCGCAGCACCGCCGCCGAGCCGGCGCTGCCGTCGACCGCGAAGCCCTCGAGCGCGTTCAGCAGCTTCATCGCGCCGGAGACGACGGTGTTGTACTGCATGCGCTCGTAGTCGTAGCTGACCTGCTTGAGCAGAACGTGGACCTCGCGGCGCAGCGCCTTCGCGGGCGCGGACAGCTCGATACCCGTCACCGTATCGGCGGCGGCACGCAGCAGGTCGGTGTTCTTCGCGCCGAAGGCCCACACGCGCTTGATGAAGCGGTGCGCGCCCTCGACGCCGGCGTCGTTCCACTCGAGCGTCTGCTCCGGCGGCGAGGCGAACATCACGAACAGGCGCGCGGTGTCGGCGCCGTAGCGGTCGATCAGGGCCTGCGGGTCGACGCCGTTGTTCTTGGACTTCGACATCGTCGTCATCTCGTACTCGAGCGGCGTGCCGTCCTTCTTCAGCTTGTAGCTGGGGACGCCCTTGTCGCTGAAGACGGTCTCGACGTCGCTTTCCCAGTAGTAGTCCTTGCCCGCGTCGGCCGGCTTGTGGAAGTACGCGCCCTTGAGCACCATGCCTTGCGTGAGCAGCTTGGTGAAGGGCTCGCTGACCTTGACGAGCTTCAGGTCGCGCATGACCTTCGTCCAGAAGCGCGCGTACAGCAGGTGCAGGATCGCGTGCTCGATGCCGCCGATGTACTGGTCCATCGGCATCCAGTAGTCGGTGCCCTCGCCGACCATGTGCTGGTCGTTCTTCGGGTCGCAGTAGCGCATGAAGTACCAGGACGAATCGACGAAGGTGTCCATCGTGTCCGTCTCGCGGCGCGCCGGCTTGCCGCATGTCGGGCAGCCGACGTTCAGGAAGGCCGCGTGCTTGTTCAGCGGGTTGCCGGAGCCGTCCGGGATCAGGTCTTCCGGCAGCACGACCGGGAGATCCTTCTCGGGCACGGGCACGACGCCGCAGTCGTCGCAGTGGATGATCGGGATCGGCGTGCCCCAGTAGCGCTGGCGGCTGACGCCCCAGTCGCGCAGGCGCCAGGTCGTCTTCTTCTCGCCGAGGTTGGCGGCGGCGAGCAGGTCGGCCACGCGCGAGACGGCGTCCTTCATGCCGAAGCCGTCGAGCGCGCCCGACTCGATCGCGGTGCCGCGCTGCTTGTCGCCGTACCACTCCTGCCAGGCGTCGGTCGAGAACGTCTCGCCCGGCACGCTCACGACCTGCTTGATCGGCAGGCCGTACTTCTTCGCGAACGCGAAGTCGCGCTCGTCGTGCGCCGGCACGCCCATCACCGCGCCGTCGCCGTAGCTCATGAGCACGTAGTTGCCGACCCACACCGGCACCGCGGCGCCGGTCAGCGGGTGGATCACGGTCAGGCCGGTGGGCAGGCCTTCCTTCTCCTTGGTCGCGAGTTCGGCCTCGGTCGTGCCGCCGGCCTTGGCCGCGGTGATGAAGGCGTCGAGCGCCGGGTTGCCCTTGGCGGCGTGCGTGGCGAGCGGGTGCTCGGGCGCGACCGCGCAGAAGGTGACGCCCATGATGGTGTCGGCGCGCGTCGTGAAGACGTACATCTTGCCGTCGCCGATCAGCGCGCCGGTGTCGTCGTGGATCGCGTGCGGGAACGCGAAGCGCACGCCCTCGCTCTTGCCGATCCAGTTCTCCTGCATCAGGCGCACGCGCTCCGGCCAGCCCGAGAGGTAGTTCGGGTCTTCCGGATTCGCGACCGCCGACAGCAGCTCCTCGGCGTACTGCGTGATCTTCAGGTAGTAGCCGGGGATCTCGCGCTTCTCGACCGG
>JASLEM010000362.1 GCA_030151165.1 Burkholderiaceae bacterium | reverse complement strand
GGGGAAGCTCCAGACGCAAAAGCGGATTATACGGATCGGCAAGCACTCGTGCTCGGCGGGGGCATCGCCGGCCTCGCGCGGCGCGGGCCGGGCGTGCGGATTCACGCGGATTTCGCGGGAATTCCCCACGGAATGCACGCTGCGGTTTTGCATTTGGTCACCACTGCCGCGCACTACACTTGACGCTCCGCGCGAACGACCGATGAGCCTGCTGTCAACCGACGACGGCCAGGCCCCGTTGGACCGACAACCGCTCGCCCCGCACACCTCGCCCCTCGCCCATGAGCATCATGAAAAAGACCGCCGCCCTGCCCCTCGTCGCCTGCCTGCTGGCGATCGCCGCGACGGGCGCGTCCGCCCAGGCCATCTACAAGTGGCGCGACGCCAGCGGCCAGATGCACATCAGCGACACCCCGCCGCCGTCCGACGTGCCGGCGAAGAACGTCATCGCGCGCCCGGGCGGCGCGGCGGCCGCGCACGAAGCCGCCTCGGCGGCCTCCGACGCCGCGCCCGCCACGGCGGCCGCGAACGCCGGCGACAGCGACCTCGCGAAGAAGAAGGCGAAGATCGACAAGGACAAGGCCGACGCCGCCGCGATCGACAAGGCCAAGGCCGACCAGAAGCTGGCCGACGCCCGCGCCGCCAACTGCGCGGCCGCCCAGCAGCAGGCGCGCACGATGTCCAGCGGCATCCGCGTCGCGCGCGTCAACGCCAACGGCGAGCGCGAGTACCTCGACGACGCCGCGATCGCCAGCGAGCTGAAGAAAGCCCAGGCGCTCGCCGCCGACTCCTGCGGCCCGGCCAAGGCGCCGCAGTAACGCGCGCCCGCCCGGGGCGAGCCGCGCCGCCCTAGCCGGTCGGCGAGTTCTTCTGCGACTTGACGCTGCGCTCGCGCAGCGCCTTCACGCCGCCGGCGTCGCGATAGCGCACGCGGCGGGCGTCCATCGGTGCGATGGCCAGCGCGCGCAGCACCTCGACGCGGTCGCCGTCGCGCAGCACATGCGTCAAGGGCCGCGAGCGGCCCCACACCGCCGCCGACAGCCCTGCCTCGCCGAACGCATCGTCGCCCTGGCGCGCCACGTCGAACGCCGGCCACGCGAGCGCCGCCAGCGCCTGCGCGAGCGTCGCGCCGGCGGGCAGTTGCAGCGTCGCCGTGCGCATCTCGCGCGGCGCCGCGCTCCAGGCGACCTCGACGTTCAGGGCCGCGCCCTCGCCTTCAGCGTTCGCCATAGACCTGCGCCGCGCGCTTCACGAACGAGTCGACGAAGGTGTTGGCCACCTGATCGAACACCGGGCTCAGCACGGCCTCGAACACGCGGTTCGAGAACGCGTACGCGAGGTCGAACTCGATCTTGCAGGCCACGGGCTCGTCCGGGTTCGGCGGCTGCGTCGGGTCGGGCGTCTTCAGCGGCTTGAACCGCCACACGCCATCGAGCTGCGAGAACGGCCCGTCGACGAGCTTCAGCCGCACCGACTCGCCCGGCACTTCCTCGTTGCGCGTGGTGAAGGCCTGGCGCACGCCGGCGTACGAGAGCCCGAGCCGCGCGGTCATGCCGGCCGGCGCGCCGGTTTCGGGGTCGGCGGCGCGGCGCTCGAGCACCGTGCTCGATTCGCACCAGGGCAGGAACTTGGGGTAGTCTTCGACCGCGACGACCAGTTCGTACATTTCGCGAGCGGAGTACCAGAGCAGGACGGACTTCTTGACGTGCTTCATACAATGATTGAATTTTAAGCGTCCCCATGGCTGCCCTGATCGCCGAGAACCGCCGGGCGCGGTTCGAGTACCACATCGAAGAGACCTACGAGGCCGGGGTCGTGCTGGAAGGCTGGGAAGTGAAGGCCATCCGCGCGGGCCAGGTGCAGCTGACCGACGGCTACGTCGTCATCCGCGACGGCGAGCTCCACATGATCGGCTGCCGCATCAACGCGCTGCGCTCGGCGTCGACGCACGTGCACCCCGAGGCCGACCGCACGAAGAAGCTGCTGATGCGCGGCGAGGAGATCCGGCGCCTGATCGGCAAGGTGGAGCAGCGCGGCTTCACGCTGGTGCCGCTGAACCTGCACTTCAAGGGCAGCTACGTGAAGGCCGACGTCGCGCTCGCCAAGGGCAAGGCCGAACACGACAAGCGCAACACGGTCAAGGAGCGCGACTGGGAGCGCGAGAAGGGCCGGCTGATGCGCCACAAGGTCTCCGGTCCGAAGACATGACGGCCTCCGGCCGCTGAGTACAGCGCCCACCTCCCGGGGAGGGCTCGGCCTTGCTCCGGAGCGGCCGAGCGCAGCGGCCGCGCGGCTTTCGCCCTCCGTTCGCCGTCTCGCATTCAGGCCGCGCCCAGCGTCGCGAGCGCGGCCTCGAGGTCGGCGACGAGGTCGTCCACGGATTCCAGGCCGATGCACAGGCGCACCAGCACGCCGCGGTAGGCGGAGGTCGCGCCGCGCAGCGCCTCCGGCCGGTACGGCACCGCGAGGCTCATCGGCCCGCCCCACGACCAGCCGATGCCGAACAGCCGCAGCGCATCGACGAAGGCGTCGACACGTTCCGGCGCGTAGGCTGGATCGAACTCCACCGTCACCAGCCCGGCCGCGCCGCGGCACAGCGCGGCCCAGTGCGCGTGGCCCGGCGAGCCGGCCGTGGCCGGATGCAGCACCCGCGAGAACTCGCGCCGGCCCAGCGCCCACTGCGCGATGCGGCGCGCGGCGGTGTCCTGCGCCGCGTAGCGCAGCGGCAGCGTCGGCAAGGCGCGCAGCACGAACTCGACGTCGTTCGCGCCGACGCCCAGGCCCAGCCGGCTGTGCGTCAACGCCAGTTGCTCGTACAACGCCTTCGAGCGCGTGACGACCGAGCCCATCAGCACGTCGCCGCCGCCGGACGGGTACTTCGTCAACGCGTGGATCGTGAGGTCGGCCGAAGGCTTGTCGGTCGACGCGGGGTCGAGGTCGAACGCATCGTAGGCGAGGCCCGCGCCCCAGGTGTTGTCGAACGCCACGACCGCGCGCGGCGCGCCCGCGCGGGACGCGCGCACGAGCGCGCGCAGGTCGGGGAACTCGAGCGTGACGGAGCCGGGCGCCTCGATCCAGACGAGCGCGACATCCGGCCCGAGCGCGGTCTCGAACGAGGCGACGTCCATCGGGTCGTAGAACCGGTGCCCGATGCCCCAGCGCGCCAGCTCGTGCGCGGCAAGATTCCTGTTCGGGAAATAGACGTTCGTCGGCAGCAGCACGACGTCGCCCGACGACAGCAGCGACTGGTTGACCAGCGCCACCGCCGCGAGCCCGCTGGGCGCGAGCAGCGCATGCGTGCCGCCCTCGAGCGTCGCGAGCCGCGCCTCGAGCGTGAACGACGTCGGCGTGCCGTGCAGGCCGTAGCTGTAGGCCGACTTCTCGAGCCACTGGTGCGAGCGCAGCGCGGCCACGTCGTCGAACAGCACCGTCGACGCCTTGAACACGCCGGGCGGGATCGCCGAGAAACCGGCCGGCGGCACGTAGCCGTGGTGGATCAGCGCGGTCGAGGGCGCGTCGTCGGTCTTCGAGTCGCGGTCGGCCATCGCGTCAGATCGGGAGCCCGACGAGGTCGTGCCCTTCGGTCGCGACGATCCGCGCCTTCGTGAACTCGCCCACCTTCAGCGTCTTCGACGCCTTCTCGGGCGGCAGCAGGCGCACGATGCCGTCGATCTCGGGGGCGTCGGCGTACGAGCGGCCGACGCCGCCCTTGCGGCCCATCGCGGGCGCCTTGTCGACCAGCACCTGCATCGTCGCGCCCACGCGGCGCTGCAGCTTCGCGGCCGACACCTCTTCCGCCACCGCCATGAAGCGCGCGCGGCGCTCCTCGCGCAGTTCCTGCGGCAGCTGGTCGGCGATCTCGTTGGCCGTCGCGCTCTCGACCGGCGAGTAGGCGAAGCAGCCCGCGCGGTCGATCTGCGCCTCGCGCAGGAACTGCAGCAGCGTCTCGAACTCCTCTTCCGTCTCGCCCGGGAAGCCGGCGATGAACGTGCTGCGGATCACCAGCTCGGGGCACTTCTCGCGCCACATCTGGATGCGCTCCAGCGTGCGCTCGCCGGTGCCCGGGCGCTTCATGCGCTTGAGGACGGCCGGGTGGGCGTGCTGGAACGGGATGTCAAGGTACGGCAGGATCCTGCCGGTCGCCATCAGGTCGATCACGTTGTCGACATGCGGGTACGGGTACACGTAATGCAGTCGCACCCACGCGCCGTACTTCGAGGCGAGTTCGCCGAGACGCTCGCACAGGTCCAGCATGCGCGTCTTGACGGGCTTGCCGTCCCAGAAGCCGGTGCGGTACTGGACGTCCACGCCGTAGGCCGAGGTGTCCTGGCTCACCACCAGCAGCTCTTTCACGCCGGCCTCGAACAGGCGCTGGGCCTCGCCGAGGACGTCGCCGATCGGGCGCGAGACGAGGTCGCCGCGCATGCTCGGGATGATGCAGAAGGTGCAGCGGTGGTTGCAGCCCTCGCTGATCTTCAGGTACGCGTAGTGGCGCGGCGTGAGCTTGATGCCTTGCGGCGGCACGAGGTCGATGAACGGGTCGTGCGGCTTCGGCACGTGCAGGTGGACGGCGTCCATCACTTCCTGCGTCGCGTGCGGGCCGGTGACGGCCAGCACCTTCGGGTGGATCTCGCGGATCAGGTTGTCGCCGCCGTCCTTCCCGGCCTTCGCGCCCAGGCAGCCGGTGACGATCACGCGGCCGTTCTCGGCCAGCGCCTCGCCGATCGTGTCCAGGCTTTCCTTGACCGCATCGTCGATGAAGCCGCAGGTGTTCACAACCACGAGGTCGGCTCCCGCATAGGTCTTGCTCGTGCCGTAGCCCTCGGCGCGCAGTTGCGTGAGGATGAGCTCGGAGTCGGTCAGGGCCTTGGGGCAGCCGAGGGAAACAAAGGCGATGGTCGGTTCCGCCTTGGCCGGCACGGGGGCCAGCGGGGCGTCGAGGGAGGCAGTCATCCCGCGATTGTCCCGCATTGGGGGCCGGCGCGGGCGGCCAGGGGCTTGCCGCGGCGCGGTCCGTGACTTTCGCCCGCGCGGTGGAACGACAACGGGAGCGCGGCCGTGGCCGCCGGCAGCGCCGCCGGGAATAGCGGTTGCCGCGTCGGCGGCATCCCCATTCCAACGGAAGCCGCCATGACCACGACTCCTTCGCCCCAGGACAAGGCCGGAACATCGACACGCGCCCGACCGGTGCAGACCGGCGCGCTGCCCGGCAACCAGCCGGGCCAGGGCGTCAACACCTCGTCGTCCGCGCCGGGCCAGCAGGCCATGGACGCGGCCGTGGGCCAGGGCGTCGAGTACGGCGAGAAGCACCGCCCGTCCGACCCCGCCGGCAAGGCCTGAAGCCGGGAGTCGCCCGATATGGAGATGAGCCGGCATTCGTTCTCGCACGGCGGCCTGGCGCTCTCCTGGCTCGACACCGCCTCGACGGCGCCCGCCCTCGTCGCGCTGCACGCGCACTGGATGGAGGCGGCCACCTTCCGCGCGCTCGCCGCGGCCCTGGCGCCCGGGTGGCGCACGATCGCGCCCGACCAGCGCGGCCATGGGTTCAGCAGCCATGCGCCGAGCTACACGCGCGACGACTACCTGGGCGATCTCGACGCGCTACTGGACCATTTGGCGCTGCCGCGCGTGGTCCTGCTCGGCAACTCGCTGGGCGGCGTGAACGCCTACCAATACGCCGCGCGGCGACCGGATCGCGTCCGGGGCCTGGTCATCGAGGACATCGGGGCCGAAGTCCACGACGACGTGTCGATGGGCTTGCCGTGGGCGGGCCGGTTCGACACCCGGTCGGCGCTGGAAGCCGCGATCGGCGCGAAGCTGCTGCCCGCGCTCGCCGACAGCATTCGCGAGACCGCCGCCGGCTGGCGGCTGGCATTCGATCCGCGCGACGCCGTGGCCTCGCAGGCCCACCTCAATGGCGACCATTGGCGGGACTGGCTCGCGAGCACCTGCCCGGCCCTGGTCGTGCGAGGCAAGGCGAGCCCGCTGACCGACGCCGGCCACCTGCGCGAGATGTCGAGCCGCCGGCCGAAAACCACGTTCCTGGAACTGGACGGCGGACACGCGGTGCACCTCGACGATCCCGCCGGCTTCACGGCGGCGCTGTCGCGCTTCCTGACCGACCTGCCGCCGGCGGACTAGGCACAATCACGGCGCCGTTCGACCCTGCCCGCGTCCGCGACGCGGCGCCCGGCCATCGCGCGCGGCCGGCGCCGCCGAGCGCCATCCCGATCGCCGGACGGCAGGCCACCGTTTGACTGGAGACCGCCATGTGCCGAAACATCCGGACGCTGTTCAATTTCGAACCGCCGGCCACCGAGATCGAGATCCGCGACGCCTCGCTGCAGTTCGTGCGCAAGCTCAGCGGCTTCAGCGTGCCGTCGAAGGCGAACGAGGCGGCGTTCGAGCGGGCGGTCGAGGCGGTGGCGGCGTCGGCGCGGACGCTGATCGATTCGCTCGTCACGACGGCGCCGCCGCACGACCGCGAGGTGGAAGCGGCCAAGGCGCGGGCACGGTCGGCGGCGCGCTTCGGCTCCGGGGGCTGAACCAGGACGACATGGGGGCCGGGTCGGCTTCGCCGCAGTCGCCCGGCCTCCGACGCCACTCGGCGCGGAACTCATTGCACTCCGGAGGGAGTCGGTGGCACCTGGCGCGCGGCGAGCCCCTCTCCTGCAGCCGTTCGTCAGCCCGGCCGTTTCGGCGGGAAGCCCGGGATCGGGAACAGGCTCTCGCCCTTGCCCATCTGTTCCTGCATCTGCTCGAACAGCTTCTTCGACTGCTCGAGGTAGTTGCCCATCAGGTTCTGCATCATCGGCGCCTGGCCGCTGATGAACTTCGTCCAGCCCTCGGGCGTCAGCGCGGAGGTGTCGTAGAGGCCCTTGCCGGGCTCGGCGAAGCGGCCCTGCATCTCGGCGAGCGCCTGCAGGTTCTTCTCGAGGTACGAGCCCATCACGCCCTGCATCGAGTGGCCGTAGAAGCGGATGATCTGCGCCAGCATCTGCGTGTTGAACATCGGCACGCCGCCGGTCTCTTCCTCCAGGATGATCTGCAGCAGGATGCTGCGCGTCAGCTCGTCGCCGGACTTCGCGTCGCGCACCTCGAACGGCGCGCCCTCCAGCACCATCTTCTTGACGTCGGCCAGCGTGATGTACGAGCTGGTGAGGGTGTCGTAGAGACGACGGTTCGGATACTTCTTCAGGATGCGGATGCCGGCCGGGCCGCCCGCTTCACCCGTTGCCTTTGTCGCGCGACGCGTCGTCACCATCTGGATGTCCCCGTTCGAATGCTTGAATGCCGCACGGCGTGCGTATCGCGTTCGATTCTAGAGGTCGTCCGCTGCGGTGCAGCAAGGGATTCCCCCGTCCGTTGCAAGGCGGCACGCGGGGGCTCAGCTCGACGATGCCCGCGCCGCAGGCCTCGGCATTGAAGGCTGACTAAGATCGACGCGGTTCGCGCCACCCGCGCATCGTCCATCTTCGAGGAGTGAGCCATGTCCACCGAACAACGCATCGAGCACGACGCCTGGGGCGACATCCCCGTCCCCGGCGACCACCTGTAGGGCGCGCAGACGCAGCGCTCGATCGAGCACTTCGCGATCTCCACCGAGCGCATGCCGCCCGAGCTGCTGCACGCGCTGGCGCTCGTCAAGAGCGCCGCGGCGCGCGTCAACGAGCGCTCGGGCCGGCTGCCCAAGGCCAAGGCCGACGCGATCGAGCAGGCCGCGGCCGAGGTGATCTCCGGCAAGCTCGACGCCGAGTTCCCGCTCGCCGTCTGGCAGACCGGCTCGGGCACGCAGAGCAACATGAACATGAACGAGGTGCTGTCGAACCGCGCGTCGCAGCTCATGGGCGGCCCGCTGGGCCTGAAGCGGCTCGTGCATCCGAACGACGAGGTCAACCTCGGCCAGTCGTCGAACGACGTTTTCCCGACGGCGATGCACGTCGCCGGCGTGCAGGGCATCGTCAAGCAGGTGATCCCGGCGCTGCAGGCGCTGCGCGCGACCCTCGACGCCAAGGCTGCGGCCTACGCCGACATCGTCAAGATCGGCCGCACCCACCTGCAGGACGCGACGCCGCTGACGCTGGGCCAGGAGATCTCCGGCTGGGCCGCGCAACTCGAGCAGTCGCAGCGCCAGCTCGACGCCGTGCTGCCCGACCTGCGCGAGCTCGCGCTCGGCGGCACCGCGGTCGGCACGGGGCTCAACACGCCGCCGGAGTTTGGCGCGGAGGTCGCGGCCGAACTCGATCGGCTGACGGGCCTGGGCTTCGTCACCGCGCCCAACAAGTTCGCGGCGCTCGCGGCGCACGATGCCGTCGTGCGCGCGCACGGCGCGTTGAAGGCGCTGGCCGCGGCGCTCGTGAAGATCGCCAACGACGTGCGCTGGCTGGCGAGCGGCCCGCGCAGCGGCCTGGGCGAGCTGCAGATCCCCGAGAACGAGCCGGGCAGCTCGATCATGCCGGGCAAGGTCAACCCGACGCAGTGCGAGGCGATGACGATGCTGTGCTGCCAGGTGATCGGCAACGACGTCGCGGT
>JASLEM010000541.1 GCA_030151165.1 Burkholderiaceae bacterium | reverse complement strand
GATCAGCGAGATCAACATGGTGCCGTTCATCGACGTCATGCTGGTGCTGCTGATCATCTTCATGGTCAGCGCGCCGCTGATCACCACCGGCGTCGTCGACCTGCCCTCGATGGGCAAGGCCAAGCAGCGGCCGCCGTCGGTGATCGAGGTGATCGTCGGCACCGACGAGCACCTGCGCATCCGCATCGACAAGGCCGACCCGGAGGCGACCTCCGTGCCGCAGCTCGCCGCACGCGTGAGCGAGCTGCAGGCCGGCCGCGCCGACGTGCCGGTCGTGATCGCCGCCGACAAGGCCGTGCGCTACGAGAGCGTCGTGAAGGTGATGGACACGCTGCAGCGCGCGGGCGTCCAGCGCGTCGGCCTCGCCATCAAGCAGGTTCCCTGATCCCGCCGCAACGAATGAGCGCCATACTCGGCCCCCGCCCCAACGACCGCCCGCCTCAGCACGAGGATTGGGGCAAGGGCGTCACGATCTCGGTCGCAGCCCACCTCGCGCTGGTCGGCGCGCTGGTGTGGGGGCTGCACTGGCGCAGCAACTCCGAGCCGGAAGGCGGCGAAGCCGAGCTGTGGGCCGCCGTGCCGGAAGCCCAGGCGCCGCCGCCGGTGAGCGAGCCCACCCCGCCGGCGCCCGCCCCCACGCCCGTGCCGCAACCGCCCGCGCCGCCGCCCCCGCCACCCGTGGCAGCGCCGAAGCCGCCCGACATCGTCACCGAGCAGCTCCAGGAGAAGAAGAAGCTCAAGGAGCTGAAGGAGCAGCAGGACCAGCAGGCCAAGCTCGACAAGGACAAGGCCGACAAGCTGAAGGCCGACCAGGCCAAGGCCGATGCGGACAAGAAGCAGGCGGACAAGCAGAAGCAGCTCGACGCGCAGAAGCTCGCGAAGCTGCACGACGAGAACCTGAAGCGGATGATGGGCCAGATGGACGCGCCGCCCGACGCCACCGGCACCGGCGCGCGCAACGCCGGGCCGTCCGCGGGTTACGCCGGGCGCATCAAGGCGCGCATCCGCCCGAACATCGTGCTGACAGACACGATCAACGGCAACCCGCAGACGGAAGTCGAGGTGCGCTGCGCGCCCGACGGCACGATCATCGGGCGGCGCATCACGCAGTCGAGCGGCGTGAAGGAATGGGACGACACCGTCCTGCGCGCGGTCGACAAGACGCAGATCCTGCCGCGCGACACCGACGGCCGCGTGCCGTCGCCGATGATCCTGACCTTCCGGCCGCAGGACACGCTCTGACGCCTGCACGGCGAGCGTGACGCTCTTCACGCTCGCGCCGGGCTCGACGGCCACGCGCCTCGATGGGCGGCGATGCCGGCCGCAATATCGGCAACACCCTACAAAGAGGTGGTTGCGGCGCCCGCGGCCCGACTTCACAATGATCCGGAGCCCCGGCGGCCCGGCATTGCGCCGCACCCGCGACCCCTTCGGCCCTGGAGACGAGCGCTTGCCTTCTGACGAAGCCGTTTCGGCGGCGATCTTCGACACGCAGTTGCTGGTGGATACCCTCCAGGGCATGTCCATGGGCGTGCTGTGGGTCGCCCACGACGCGCGCGTGATCAAGGCCAACGCCCTGGTCGGCGAGTGGCTCGGGCGCGACGCGGGCGCACTCGTCGGCGCGTCGATCTTCGACCTCGTCCACGACTTCACCCCCGAGCAGTTCCACGCGCTGCAGACCGACCCGCCGGTGCGCAAGGGCCTGCTGCGCCTGGCCATCACGATGCCGGACGGCCAGCGCCGCACGCTCGGCGTGCGCGCCGCGAGCCTGCCGCGCGAGGGCGGCGACATCCTCGGCCTGATGCTGCTGCCGATCGAGGATCGCCTGCAGGCCGAAGGCGTGCAGGGCCTGCAGCGCGAGGTGCTCGAGGCCATCGCGCTCGGCCGTCCGCTGCGCTCGGTGCTCGACCTGCTGTGCCGCCGCGTCGAGGCGCTCGCGCCCGACGTCGCGTGCTCGGTGCTGCTGATCGAGAAGAACGGCACCGTGACGCCCGTCGCGGGGCCGAGCCTGCCGCCGGCGTACGTCGACGCGCTGCACGGCGCGCCGATCGGCCCGCGCGCGGGTTCGTGCGGCACCGCGGCGTGGCGGCGCGAGGCAGTGGAGGTCACGGACATCCGCACCGACCCGCTGTGGGCCGACTACGCGTCGCTGCTCGACATGCTGGACATGGCCGCCTGCTGGTCGACGCCGATCATCGCGACCAACGGCGACGTCGTCGCGACCTTCGCGCTGTACTACCGCAAGCCGGGCTCGGCGCCGCCGTTCCATCGGCGCATGGTCGAGGCCTGCGTGCCGCTGTGCCGCGTCGCGCTGCAGCACGAGGCCAACCGCGTCGAGATAGAGCGCCTCGCCTACTTCGACCAGCTCACCGGCCTGCCGAACCGCCGCCTCTTCAGCGACCGCGCCCGCCAGACGCTGCAGATGGCGGTTCGCCTGCATGCCGGCGGGGTGCTGCTGCTGCTCGACATCGACCGCTTCAAGACCACCAACGATTCGCTCGGCCACACCGCCGGCGACGAGGTGCTGCGCGAG
>JASLEM010000315.1 GCA_030151165.1 Burkholderiaceae bacterium | reverse complement strand
GAGGTCGACGACCTCGAATCGCCAGTCGCCCCATTCGACCGTGTCGGTCGTCCGGGGCAGGCGTCCCAGCAGCAGCATGATCATGCCGGCCAGGGTGTTGTAGCGCCCGCGGTCTTCCTCGGGCAGGTCCTTGATCTCGAGCCGGTCCTTGATCTCGGGCACCGGGATCAGGCCATCCATCAGCCAGCTGCCGTCCTCGCGCCGCACCGCCCAGGCGTCGTCGCCGGACTCGGGGCCGAACTCGCCGGTGATCGCCTCCAGCACGTCGCGCAGCGTGATCACGCCCTGCACGGCGCCGTACTCGTCGACGACGAACACGAGCTGCGCCGCGTTGGTGCGGAAATGGTCGAGCAGCTCCATGCCGGACAGCGTCTCGGGCACGAACACCGGCGGCTGCAGCTCCTCGGTCAGCACGGGCGTCCGGCCTTCGGCGAGCGGCTTGAGCAGGCCTTGCGCGGTGACGACGCCGATGACGTCGTCGAGCCCGCCGCGGCACACCGGGTAGCGCGCGTGCGGGTCGTCGACGACGGCCTTCAGCACCTCGGCGATCGGCGCGTTGGCGTCGAGCCAGAGGATTTCCGCGCGCGGGATCATCATCGAGCCGATCTGGCGGTCGTCGAGGCGGAACACGTTGCGCACCATCTGGTGCTCCTGCGCCTCGATCACGCCGGCGTCCAGCCCTTCCTCGAGGCTCGCGGCGATCTCCTCTTCCGTCACCTCGCGCTTCGCGTTGCCGCGGATGCCCATCAGGCGCAGCACGGCCTCGGTGGTCTTGGACAGCAGCACCACGAGCGGGCGCGTGGCCGTCGACAGCATCTGCATCGACGGCGCGACGAACGCGGCGACGGTCTCGGGGAACATCTGGCCGATGCGCTTGGGCACGAGCTCGCCGAAGATGATCGTGAGCACGGTGATGATCAGCACCACCAGCGCCGTCGCGGTGACGTGCGCGGGTCGGTCGGCCAGGTGGAAGGTGTCGCGCAGCCAGATGCCCAGGGGCTCCGAGAACGCGGCGTCGCCGACGATGCCGTTGAGCACGCTGATCGACGTGATGCCGACCTGCACCGTCGACAGGAACTTGGTCGGGTGGTCGTGCAGGTCGATCGCCGCCTGGACCCCGCTCTCGCCGGACTCCAGCATGACCTGCAGGCGCGCCTTGCGGCTCGTCGTCAACGCCATTTCCGACATCGCGAAACCGGCGTTCAGCACGATCAGGAAAAATAGAAGGGCGACGTCCATGCGAGCAGCGCGAGCTGGAAAAAGAGCCAAAGCCCGCGAGCGTAGCAGAATCGGGCCATGGATTATCTGATAGGCGACCTCCAGGGCTGCTGCGACCCGCTCGACCAACTGCTCGCGACCATCGGTTTCTCGCCGTCGCGCGACCGCATCCACCTGCTCGGCGACCTCGTCAACCGCGGGCCGCAGTCGCTGCCCGTGCTCGAGCGCCTGTCGTCGCTCGGCGATTCGGCGCAGTGCCTGCTCGGCAACCACGACCTGCACCTGCTGGCCGACGCCCACGGCGTGCGCAGGACGTCGCGCGGCGACACGCTCGACGCGATCCTCGCCGACCCGCGCCGCGACGCCTGGCTCGACTGGCTGCGCCACCGCCGCATGGCCGCGCAGGCCTGCGGCTGGCTGCTGGTGCACGCCGGCGTGGTGCCGCAATGGTCGGCCGCCGACACGCTCGCCTACGCCGGCGAGATCGAGGCCCTGCTGCGCTCGCCCGACATGCCGGACTTCCTGCAAGGCATGTACGGCAACGAGCCGCGGCGCTGGGACGCGGCGCTCGCCGGGCCGGATCGCTGGCGCTTCATCGTCAACACGCTCACGCGGCTGCGCCTGTGCAGCGCCGACGGCGAGCTCGAGCTGAAGGTCAAGGACGACGCCGACGCGCCGCCGGGCATGCGCCCCTGGTTCGAGCACGCGAACCGCCTGACGCGCGACACGCCGATCGCCTTCGGCCACTGGTCGGTGCTGGGGTTGGTCGACACGCCGACGCTGCTGGCCACCGACACCGGCTGCGTGTGGGGCGGCGCATTGACGGCGGTGCGCGTGGACGGCGGCCGCCGCGAGGTGTTCCAGGTGAAGTGCCCGCAGGCGCAGAAGCCGGGCTGAGCCCCGGAGCGCTCGCCCCAAAGGAAAAGGCCGCCTCGCGCGGACGCGGGCGGCCGGGGCCGAGGGCAGGGGCAGGCGCGGACGCCCGCCGCGGGCCGGTCAGTCCTTCTTGTGGGCCTGGCGGCGCACGGCCAGCATCAGCGCGCCGAGTCCGAGCAGCGACAGCGTCGACGGCTCGGGAATCGCCGGCGGCGGGGGCGGCGGCGGTGCGGCCGGGCCGAGGACGCTGACGTCGTCGATCTGGAACTGGCCGACGTCGTTGCCGAACGTGAAGCTCAGCTGCGTCGAGCCGGCCGAGGCGAGGCCCGAGAACGTGTACTCGGTGTAGCCCTGGTCGGTCACGTTCGTCAGCGGCGTCAGCGACGCGCCGCCGAACGTCGCGGTCAGCCTGTTGTTGTTCGTGCCGGGGCCGTCCGTCGCCTCCGCCAGCCAGAACGACACCGTGTAGCTGGTGCCGGCCGTCGTGGCGATCGATTGCGACAACGTCGTCGTGTTGGCGACCTGGTCGGCGAAGTACGCCTGCGAGTTGCCGCCGTGCGGGCCGGGGCCGAACGGATCGGCGCCTTCGACGCCGTACAGGTTGCCTTCGGTGCCGGCGTCGACGTCGATGCCGCTCAGCGTCCAGCCGGAGAAGTTGCCCGCCTCGAAACCGCAGTTGGTGACGAGGTTGCCGCCCGGGCAGGTCGCCGCCTGCGCGCCAAGGCTGGCGCAGGCCAGCGCCGCCGCCGCGGCGGCCAGCGAGAGTTTGCGTGTGGTGTTCATGTCACGTCTTTCCGTTGATTCGTCGGATTACTGGCCGGGCCAGCCCATCACGAGGTTGTAGGCGTTCACCGAGCCGATGCCCGTGGCGAAGTCCCAGCCCTGCGTGGCGTTGTAGGCGGGCTGCAGCGCGTTGTTGCTCGTCGACAGGACGCCGTTCGTGCCGCTCGGTCGATAGCAGTTGCGCAGCGTGGTGCCCGAGGCCCTGCAGGCGCCGGCGATGTCGCCGTCGGTCACGTCGTAGAACTTGCAGCTGTTGGACGTCTTGTTGACCGTCGTCGAGTTGCAGGCGCCGATGTTGGCGGCGTTCTGCGCGTTGGCCATCGCGTAGTACTGCACGTTCGGGTTGCCCCAGCGCGCGCCCGTCTTCTGGTTCACGAGCGACTGGATGGCCGCCATGATCGGCGACGAGACCGAGGTGCCACCGAAGCCGGCCCAGGTCGACGGGACGCCGGTGCAGCTGAAGCCGCCGCCGACCGCCGCGCTCGTGTCCGGGTTCGACCAGCACACCAGGTAGTACGCATCCCACAGGCCGTTCGAGGCGAACAGCGAGACATCGGGGATGTCGCGCACGCCGTCGTTCGGGTTGCCGGTCATGCCCGCCTGCCAGGCCGGCTTCGCGTAGCCGGCGCACGTGCCGCTGACGACGCCGCGCGTGGAGGCCGTGCCCGTGGCGCATCCGCTCGGGCCGCCGCTGCCGCCCGCGGCGTTCAGCAGGAAGTGCAGCGAACCGTTGGCGGACGTGACCTGCGTGTTGTTGCACAGGGCGTTCTGCGTCGTGCCGAGGTAGGTCGCGATCTTCGAGCCGGCGCACGAGTCGTTCCAGGGGATTTCCTTGATGTACGACAGGGCGGAGCCGAAGGTGGCGCTGTTCGTCGCGGACCAGTACGTCGACGGGTCGACGTTGTCGGCCGTGTAGCTGAAGTCGGTGCCGCCGACCGCCACGTTGTACGGCGTCGACGCGAAGCCGCTGACCGAGATGCCGTGCGTCGCCTCGTTGCCGTTGTCCGCGCTCGCAGCGAGTTCATCGCCCGACGACACGAAGATCGACACGCCTTCCGCGACCGCTTGCTGGTACGCGGTGTAGTACGCCAGGTTCGCGGCCGCGCCGTTCACCGCTTCGGCTTCGCCGTAGCTGATGCTGACGACCGACGGCAGGTTCGCCGCCGGGCCGTTGAGCGTGTTCTGCAGCGCGATCAGGCCGCCGAAGGCGTTGGTGTCGGTGCAGGCCGCCAGGACGATCGCCGCGTTCGGCGCCGCGGCGGTGGCCCATTCGACGTCGAGCACGGCTTCGCCGTCATCGCCGTAGCCCGGGTCGCGCGCGCTGCCCTGGAAGCCCGGGTTCGCGCAGGCGATCGAGCCGGTGGGGCTGACTTGCGACAGCGTGCCGTACGGATACGCGCGCGCCAGGCCGAAGGTCTTGCGGAACTGCGTCCAGTCGGCGGTCGAATAGAGGTAGGTGTCCTCCACGACCATGATCGACTGGCCACGGCCCGAGAAGCCGGCGTTGAACAGCGGCGTCAGGTTGTAGATCGTCGCGATGTCGGCCGGCGACAGCGCGTGCGCCGTGCCGTTGGACGTCGAGATCGTGTACTTGGCGCCCTGGCCGCGCGCGACCTTGTGCGGCTGCGGGTGGAAGTCGTGCAGCGAGATCACGCCGGCCACCGCGGGCTCCAGCGCCGTCGGGAACTTCACCGGCTCCATGTTGGCGATGTGCGAAACACCGTTCACCGACAGGTTGTGGATGCTGGTGTGGAAGGCGGCGCGCACCTGGGCGGCGGTACCGTCGAAGTCGACCTGCAGGCCCGTCGGCGTCACGCCGTTGACGGTGAAGCCCTTCGAGCGCAGCCAGGCGGTGACGGTCGCGACGTCGGCTGAGGCGACCCCGTAGCTCGCGGCGAACTGTTCGGGCGTCAGCCACTGGTGGAAGTTCGCCGAATTGCGATCGTGCAATTGGTCGATGTACCCCTTCAGCGCGGCCTCGCGTTCGGGCGAGCGCTTCAGCTGCAGCAGCATGTGCGGCATCGGCAGGTTGTCCGCCACCGCACCACGATCGTTCGCGGCGCTGGCTTCGGGCCGGACGCTGTTGACGACGCTCGAGAGAACGTCCTCGTTCACGTTGCTGTGGATCATCTGCACCGGGTGGCCGGTCGGCAACGCGTGCGCCGAGGCGGCGAGGACGCCGGTGGTGAGGGTCAGGCAGGCTTGCCTGATAAATCGATTCATGACTACCCCTTTGAATTGCTGATTGCGAATCGGATGTCGGAACTTCCGACATCGAAAGCACCATGGCCGCAAATGCCGGAAGGGCATTTGTCGTCTCTCTTGCAGTCTTCTTATTGCCGGTCGGCCACACCCTCCAGCCATTTCATGTTCACTCAGCAGCAGGTTCTTTTCCACGGTTGCAAACCCTTACAGGTTCTGATTTACAAAGTGGAAACATGAATGACGGGGGCCGCCGCGACCTCGTTCCACCCAGGCAAGACGACCGCAAGGCGAGGCCGACAGTGCGCCCGAACGCGCGCCTTCGCGACCCCTAAATCTTGGCTTCGCGACGCCGTCGCGCTTTCTTTCGCGCAGCCGACCGCGGCGTTCTCCCCCTAAATGGTGATACTCCACCGTAGGGTCAATTCGCGACCCGGCGACGCGGCCTGAATTAGCCGATTCGCTCTATTGCCGAATTGACGCAATTAATTCGATGCGCTAATTCGCCGACGTTCGGCGACGCGATATCGACCGCGGGAAATGGTGCACCGGCGCCCGATCGCCGCCGCGCCCTGGTGCGCGGCGCACGGACGATACAATCGCGACAGCTGCCGGCCGACCCGCGTCTGGCGCGCAGCGAATCGACAAGGAAGCGTGGCAGAGTGGTCGATTGCAACGGTCTTGAAAACCGTCGGCCCGCAAGGGCCCGTGAGTTCGAATCTCACCGCTTCCGCCAAGCTCAAGTAAGTCATTGATTCGCCGATAAGTTCTTGGATATCAATAACTTAGAGGATGGTAGGTGTGCCAAAAGGGTCTGCCACAACGAGTCAACGCGACGTGCCTGAGAACTTCTACCGGCCCGACCACGGCCGGTCACTGAACTGGTACGTGCGGCTGGTGCCTCCCACCGCACTGAAGGGACGCCCCGGCGTCAAGGAATTCCGCAAGTCCACGGGCACGGCCGACCTTCGCCGGGCCAAGACCGTGGGTGCGCATCTCATCGCCGAGAAGCGCGCCGAGTGGGACAGGCTGCTCGCGGCGGCCAAGCCGTTGCAAGCCGAGCCGCAAGTGCTGACGCCAGAGCGCGTCGAACACATCTGCGCGCGCAGGCTCTACCAGTGGATGCATGTCGACGACCTCTGGCGCTACAAGGGCGCCGGCCTCGACGACAAGTCCCACATCGGACTGACGCAGCTCTATCAAGCGACCGACCAGTCCATGCGGTCGGTTCTGGCTCGCGGGAGGTCATCACCGGAGTGGGACAGAACCCTTCAGGTGCTCGACGACTGGTGCGAACAGATGGGCTCGCCGGTGAGCCGCACCGACCCGCGTTATCCGCACCTCGTCCGCCAGTTCGCGGAGGTCGAACTGGAAGCGACGCGGCGTGTCATGAGCCGCAATCGCGGCGAAGGTGCGCCGTCGCCGGAAGAGCCTCGCCCCGTCGGTGCGTGCCTGAGCGCGCTCAGTGAGCCTTACCGCGAGTTCAAGCGGCAGCGCTCGGGCGGCAAACACACGGGCACGTCCGTGCATGTGTGGTCGAAGTTGATTGCTCACCTCGGTGACGTGCCACTCAATGCCGTCAAGGCCTCCGACCTGTTCGAGTTCCTCGAAGCGCGGATGCGGGCGCCGGTCAAGCCTTGGTCGATGGGCCATGCGCACGGCCTGGTCAAGCGCACGCTGCGGGAAGTGTTCGCGCTCGCACGCAGCCGAGGGCTGCTCGAAGGCGCCAACCCCGTCGACGACCTCGACATCCTGCCTGTGCTGTCTCCGAAGGAAGAGAAATCCCGGCTCAAACCGCGCCATCCATTCACCGACGGACAGTTGTCGACCCTGTTCGCCTCGGAGTGGTATCGGCCTGACTCGACGCGCTGGCGCGGCAAGATGGGTAGCGACCTCGGTGCGCGCTACTGGGTACCGCTCGTGTGCATGTTCCACGGCAACCGCGTGCGCGAGGTCCTTCAGCTCGTCGCCTCAGACGTCGCAGTGCGTCAGGGCGTGTCCGTCGTCCAGTTCCGCGAGGAGATGGACGGCGAACAGGCAGCGATGCTCGCGGCGGGTGTGGTGCGCAGCCTGAAGAACGACCCCACCCGACGCGTCGTGCCATTGCATCCCACGCTCCTGGCCTTGGGCCTCGCCGAGTACGTCGCGCAGCGTCGCGACGAAGCGGGGCCGAACGCCCTGCTCTTCCCATCCAGCATCCCAAAGCCGGGCGGCAAGGCCCCGATGTTGGGCCGGGCTTACGAGCAGGCGTTTCTTCGTCATGCGCGCGACGGCCTGGCCTTCGGGCCAGGGTTCGGAAACCATAGTTTCCGCCACCAGCTCGAAGACCGCATCCGCGACGCACAGCGCCCAGGGCATCAGTGGCCGGCCGGCATGGCGCAGGCCTACACCGGACGCAAGCGCGTGCGTCGGCAGGACGTGGGGCACATCGAGGTCGAGGGCAGCGAGTCGGCCTATGGGCGAGGACACGCCCCCGCTGCGATGCTGGACTACCTCAAAACCTTGGCGTTCGACACCGTCAAGCTGCCACCGCCATTTGCGTCTTGGCTTCCTGAACCAGGCGAACGGGCGCGCTGATCGCGCGCCAGACTCTATCAATGCGACACTTGGCGGACAGAAAAGACCAAGGGAGAGATGACATGGCAGAGCCAATCGCCGAGTTGGAAGTCGTGGTGTCATGCATCGACGTCGAAGCCGACGTCATGGGCGAGCAGACGCGCCATCTGTTCAAGGCAGGAACTGCGGGGACTGTAGTTCTCGTGCACGCAGTAAGCGGCGCCGAGGTCGCCTACGAGATTGAGTTCCCTCTGACCGGCGGAAGGGGCGCTATCGCAACGCTCCGAAACTCGGATGTGCGGAAGATGCCTGCAGGTTACCGCCGCGCATGTCCTTGCTGTGAATGTAGAACTCTCAGCGACCTCTGTCCCGGTTCGTGGGAGGTATGCCCGGTTTGCTTTTGGGAAGATGACCCCGTGCAATGGGAGCATCCCGCCGAACTGGTAGGAGGCGCAAACCGGGTCAGCCTGGTCGAGGCCAGGACGAATTACCTGACGTTTGGCGCTTGCGAAAAGAGTGCATTGGCGCACGTTCGGAGGCCTCTGCCGGCCGAGCGGGCGGGCGAGGACGGCAGCGATGACACCGAGTGAATGCTTGGAGCACTAGATGGCACAGCGAGCAACTCGATTTGAGTTCTACGAGAAGGTGCGCATCTCGTCCGACGACGACGAGCTTGCCGAGGTCAATGGTCAGCTTGCAGCAGTGCTAGGCAAGTCTGTCGAAGACGACGGCTCGCTCGTTGGCTACGCGGTGCACATCTACGCAACGGGCGAATGCTGGAGCGTCAACGAGCGAGACCTCGCCGCAACCGGGGAGTTCGACAGGCGCGAGACCTTCTATTCCGGCGCATCCATCCGCGTCGACGAAGACGGCAACCTCGTTGGGTAGGCACCCGTGTGCTCCTGGACGGGCCATCCTATCGACCTCGGACGCGCGGTCAGGGACGCTGCCGTAGCGGCTCTCGACGCACCCGGCCTCGCGGGTTACATGGAACGCTGGGCAGAGCACGACTTCCCGTCTCAGCGGTTGGAACTGCTCAAGCGCTACATCACCGAGTGGGAGCGCAACCGGCAAGCTCAAGGCTAAAAGCGGCGGACAGATAAAGCTCAGGTCATATACGGAAGTGGCGTCGCCTTGACGTCTTCTTGCCAGAGCATATATGCATACCCTTTCTTCCCTCGATAGCCCCTCATCCACCCCGGCGAGCGAGGCACCCACAGCCGCCGTACTCGTCGACGAGTTCTTCCCGTCAGGCCGGTTCGCCAAGGTTCCCGCCGAGGCGCTGGGCCCACTCGCGTTCGAAGGGCCACACAGCATGGAGCACACCGAGTTCCGCCTGTTCGTGGCGCTGTGCCGCTTTCGCGGGCGTGCCCAGGTGGTCAACCCCAGCCAGGAAACGCTGGCCAAGATGACGGGCATGGCCCGGAACAACGTCTCCCGCGCCGCCAACCGCCTCCAGGACAAGGGCTGGGTGCGACTGCACCACCGGGACGGCAACCCGCGCAAGGCCATCGAGAACTACGAGTTGCTCATCCCCGTCCCGGGCGTGACCGTCGTTGTCCCTCCCAAGCCGAAGAAGGCACGGGCCAAGCCCGTTGACGTGGTCACGCCTTCCATGCCGCTCGCTCGTCCAGGCGTGCTGTTCCCGTCCAGGCCGCTGCCCGCCTATCTGCGCGACCTGGACTGCGCTGACTTCGACGCCATGGACGACGACGCCCTCTACCGCGATGACGTGGACATCGACAGCGAGCCCATGTCCCCCCAAGAGCTTGCCGAGGCGCTGACCCAGTTGGAGCTTCAGGAGGCGTAAGCCTCCCTTGGTTGCCCGGTCAGGAGTCTTACCCTTGGCCGGGCGACAGCGAGGATGCGGGCCAGCGCATCCTTGTTGCATCGGGCGTCTCGCCATGAGACGCCCTCTATCTTTCTCTTCGTCTGGTTTCTTCAGGACTCTCTTTAAAGAAAGAGTTTCTCTCTTTGTGTATTGCTGTGAGCCGCCCCGCGCGGCTCACGCTGCGACACCCAGAGTGCAACGCTGAGACAGCCGTCCGACGACGGCGCTAACGAAGGCGCGGCGCGCAACGAGTCTCATTGTGAGACGCAAGATCGCGAGCGAAGCTCGCGACCTTGCTTGCACCCAATGAACCGTGAAGGCCGTTTCGCCGGATATGCTGTGCTCACGGAGAAAGGGAGCCCATGACCGCCATGAAATTGACTGAAGTCGCTGCATTCCTCAAAGCCCAGGTAGTTCCGTTGACGGACACCATCTACGGCCCGCGATATCGGGCCGCCGCCACCCTCACGGACGGTACTTTTCTACCCTGCGTTGTCTTTCAGAGCCAGCAACGACAGGTCAACTTGGCACTCAAGCGGTTTGCCGAGACCCGTACTCGCTCCGAGCGTGAATACCGAGGCGTGGTCGAGTCGTTCGTGGCCGGCAGTTCGCGGCTCGCTGCCTGGTCTATCAAGAGCGTTGAGCCGTCGCCGTTCGCCTGGGACATCGACTTGTTGCGAACCATCGAGGGCGAGACGACGATGGGCTGGACGGCCTTCGTGGCCGAGATGCACGATGGCAAGATGTTCTCAATGGGTACGACGTTCAGCTTCGAGTTCTTCGACCTGCCCAGTGGCTACGCGGCGAAGGACATCAAGACCATCCATAGCGGAATGGTCTACAGCGAAGCCGGCGGGTTGATGAAGCCGTTTTCGTTGGACTCGATGCAGTCGGTCACGGTCTTCCGCGAGAAGCCGTTCTTCACGTGCTATGTCGACGAACTCGACGCATGACGAGTATGAAGAACATCCAGGTCATCGACGGCGCAGTGAACTGCGTCTACGACATCTTCGCCGCGACAGACGAGGAGTTCGCCGCCATCTTCCCGGCCGGTCAAGACATCGCGTTCATAGAGGACGTGTACGAGCGCGGCCCGGCCGCTCTCTTAGACCAGTGCTTCACGGGCATCTGGCAGCGACGGGTTCCAAAGCCACAGGTCTCCGGCATTCACGGCACCCTGTTTTACCAGTTGTCGGAGAAGAAGCCCTACTACCCAACCCTCCGCGACGAGGAAGCCATCAACCCCGGCGGTTCGAGACTGCGTTAGCGCCTCGCAGGAATTTGGGGCCGCCCGCCGCAGGACGGTCGGTGGCTCGGGCAGGCGCCCGAGTCACCCGGCGGAGCGCCTGCCCCAGCAGGCCAAGCCGGGCCAGCAGGTGCCGAAACGCCGCAGAGGACTGACTCGCCGCAGGACGTGTCACCTGTCCTCGGTGCGCCCCCAGGTGCAGCGGTGTTTTGGGGCGCAGCCCGCGCGGACACTGCGCAGCAGGGGCGGCCACCATGGGCGGCGGTGGCGTCCAGCCAAGCCTGTTGGTCGGCACGACGAACAGGCATCCGGTGCGCATGGTGGCCGCCCGTGCGACGTGCCGCAGGCATGGCGCAGGGGCAACGCGCCCGGGCGGCGAAGCCGCACGGTGGGGTGAGCGCAGCGCGTCCAGCGCGGAGAACGGGCGTGCGACCCTAGTCGCCCAAGAGCCCGTGTCTCACCCTGAGACTCCACGATCGGACGCGGGCGTCCGTTCGTGGAGTCTCATCTGCAGCACGCTCCGATAGAGGCTCCGCCAGGAGCTATACGGCTGACCATCACGCCGGAAATCGCAATGCGCCTCGCCCATGACACCGACCTTCTTCAAGGACTTCTCAATCCCAATCGAGCACCGCGTGCCCGACCGCATGGCCTGAGTGCCAAGGCGAAAGCCGAGGCACATCGTGTCGCCGCGCTCAAGGCACTTGCGCATTGGGGACACCTCCGATGCGGCGATGTGGCCCGGTTGCTTTGGCCTCGCGCGAAGTGCTCGGAGCAAATGGCCGCGAGGCTTATGCGGCGCCTCGAGAAGGAGCGCGGCGAAGTGGCGTCACGTCTCAACGCAATCGGAACCCGAACTTGGGTATTGACGCGTCGGGGGGCCGCTGCGCTCGACCTGCTGGGTATCTCGGCCCATCACGGCATGGAACTGTGCTCCGTCGCTGGCGCGACCTTCATCCATCGCGCCGTCGGCACGGCCTACGGCATCACGAAGGCGGAGCAAGGCTTCGAGGCATTCGGAGAGCACGCCATCGCGCAGGGGGCAGCACCCGCGTCTCGCGAGGCCCTCGTGAAGCGCTTCCGCAAGCTGCCCGACCTGTTGCTGGTTCGGGGCGACAGGGTCACGTGGGTCGAGGTCGAAGCATCCGCCAAGCCCCTGCGCGACTTGCAGGCGTGCGTCCATATCGCCTCAGCCGTGGGACAGCCGCTGGTGCCAGGCTCGTCGCTCACGCTGGCCGGCCTGGCTTTCGCTTTCGACCAATCACAAGGCCACGCTCAACGCATTGCCCGAGCCGCACGGCAGCACTGGAGCGAGCGGAGCAAGGGCGAACGCGAGGCGATGGCGCGGCGCATCACCCTGGCGCATGTCGACCTCGGCCCGCTGGTTCGTTGGCAAGGCCAGCGCGAGACCGCCCTCGTCCTCTGAAGGTTGTCCACGGCCCGGAGCGCGCCTGTCACGCTGGCGCAGAGCGGTGGGCAACTTCGCAGGCATATAAATCCCGGCGCTACACGTCTCAGAACAATCGCCATAGCCAAGTCAGGTCAACCCAACATCCTCATTCAGCTCCCTGGCAGGAGACCGACGCAGCCGGCCGCAGGGCCGGCTGCTTAGGTTTGGGCGCGACGAAACGACGACGGCACGAGGTCACCCGGGACGGGTCGCCATGCCGCGTCGGACACCAATCTGGTAGTGCAAGACGGTGTGCCAAAATGGCCGCTCGTCTCGCACCTAAACCATTGATTTAGTTGAGAATATGGGGCAGTGAGTTTATTTCTCACCGCTTCCGCCAACGCCCGCGGCTCGCCTTCACCGCGACCCGCCCGACCTCCCCGGGACTGCCAT
>JASLEM010000308.1 GCA_030151165.1 Burkholderiaceae bacterium | reverse complement strand
CGCCGCACGGGCGCGACGGCGCCGTCGGCGGCGCTGGCGGCGAGCGCGCGCAGCTGCGTGCGGAACGCGGCGTGGCGCATCGCCTCGGCCGCGGCGCGGTCGGGGTGGGGAGCGTTGTCGTCGACCGCGGTCGCCGGCCCGGTCGCGGCATCGGCATCGGCATCGGCATCCGGCCCGCTCGCCGTCGGCTCGGCATCGGCGTTGGCCACCAGCTGCGCGCCCGCGTGCTGCGCGAGCATCGCGTAGATCGATTCGAAGTCGTAGGGCTTGCTGACGAAGTCCTGGAAGCCTTGCGCGATGTAGTAGCGGCGCTCGTGCTCGAGGCTCGACGCCGAGACCGCGACCAGCGCGAGGTCGCGCGTGCGTTCGTCCGCGCGCAGGGCCTGCAGCATCTGCAGGCCGTCCAGGCGCGGCATGCGGATGTCGCTGAAGACGATCGCGAACGGCGCGCCCGCTTCGGCCGCCGCGACGCAGGCCTCGAGCCCCGCCTGGCCGTCGACGGCCTGCGTGACCGCGCAGCCGGCGTCGCCCAGCAGCGTGACGAGGACGTCGCGGCTGTGCGGGTCGTCCTCCACCACCAGCACGCGCAGCGAGGTGCCGGGCGCGAGCCGCTGCCCGCCCTGGAAGGTGGCCGCGGGCGCAGCGGCGGCGTCGACCTCGGCCATCGGCAGGCGCAGCAGCACGCGCGTGCCCTCGCCCTTCACGCTCGCGATCGTCAGCTCGCCGCCGAGCGCCAGCGCGATGTTCTGCGACAGGTTCAGCCCGAGCCCCGTGCCGCCCTTGTCGATGCCGGCCGAGCCCTGGCGGAAGGCGGTGAAGACGCTGGCGAGCTCCTTCGCGTCCATGCCTGGCCCGGTATCGGCGACCTCGACGAAGGTCTCGCCGGCGGCGCGCCACGCGCGCAGCACGATGTGGCCCGCGTCGGTGAACTTCAGCGCGTTGCCCAGCAGGTTCAGCACGATCTGGCCGAACTTCGCGCGGTCGGCGAGCAGCGCGCCGGTGCCGGCGAGGTGCGGGTCGAGGTCGATGTCGACGCGCAGCTGCAGCCCCTTCGCCTCGGCGCGCGGCGAGAACAGCGTGCCGATCTCCTCGAGCTCGCGCCGCAGGTCGATCGGCTCGACGTGCACCTGCAGTCCGCCTTCCTCGATCTTGGCGAGGTCGAGCACGTCGTTGATCAGCCCCAGCAGGCGCTGGCCGGCGGCGTAGATGATGCGCAGGCGCTCGAGGCTCGTGGCGCCCTGGCGCTTGTCCTCGATCAGCAGCTGCGTGTAGCCCAGCACCGCGTTGAGCGGCGTGCGGATCTCGTGGCTCATGTTCGCGAGGAACATCGACTTCGCGCGGTTCGCGCTCTCGGCGTGCTGGCGCGCGTCCTGCAGCAGGTTCTCGGTGTGGCGGTGGCCGGCGATCTCCTCGCGCAGGCGGCGATTGGTCGTGGCGAGGTCCTGCGTGCGCGCCTCCACCTGCAGCTCGAGCTGCTCGCGCGCGCCCTGCAGCACCTCGTCGCGCCGGCGGCGCACGATCATGAAGCCCGTCAGCAGCGTCGTGAACGCGAGGCCGCTGCACAGCACTGCACCCTGCAGCCAGGTCGGCTGCGGCATCGTGCTGGCCCAGGCCGGCTGCGCGAGCAGCGTCCAGCGACGATCCGCGACCTTGATCGCCAGCCGTCGCGACACCCCGCCCGACAGCCGCGCCGCGAACCGCTCGCGCGACGCCGGGTCGAGCGCGCGCACGGGGTGGCCGTCGACCCACTCCAGGCCGACGCTGCGCGGCGCGTCCGGGTCGAACAGCAGCACCGTGGCGTCGCGCGTGCCCATCTGGTCGAGCGAGGCCTTGAACAGCAGCGCGAGGTCGATCGTCGCCCCGACCACGCCGCGCACGCGCGCCGGGTCGAACGGCTGGCCGGCGCCGACGCTCTTGTCGGCGATCGGCACGTAGAACGTCTGCACGACGCGTTCGTCCGGGCTGTAGGCGGTGAGCGACAGCGGCGGCGCGGCCGTCATCGCGCCGGTGTTGCGGGCGATGGCGAGCGCGGCGCCGCGCTGCGGGTCGCTCGCGTGGTCGAGGCCGATCAGCGTCTCGCGACCGCTCGCCGGGTCGGTCCACGCGACGGGGAAGTATTCGGCGTGCACCGGCGCGCGCACCACCGCGCCGTTGGCGTCGACCTGGCGGATGCCGACGCCGTCGAGGCCGGCCGGCGAGCTCTCGAACGCGTCGCGCTCGTCGCGCACGATGCGCGGCAGCCATTCGAAGGTCGACTGCCACGGGCTGCGCGCGAGCAGCGGCGACGAGACGGCGCGGAACTCGTTCGCGTCGAGGTCGACCTTGTAGAAGTAGTGCTGCAGCGTCTCGAGGTCGCGCCCGGCGAGCTCGACGTGGTTCTGCAGCGTCATCGCGAGCCGGCTGGCGTCGGCGTCGAAGCGCTCGATGTGGGCGTCGCGGTCGACGATGCCCACGACGAAGGTCGAGAACAGCGAGAGCCCGAGGCCGAGGCACATCAGCGGAAAGGCCTGCAGCGCGAGGCGATCCTCGCGCAGCCGCGGATGCGCCAGCAGCAGCAGGGCCGGCGCCACCACGAGCATGCCGATGAAGTCGCCGATCCACCACGTGAGCCAGCCGAAGAACAGCTCCGGGCGGTGGGAGACGTCCATCAGCCCGAGCGTCGTCTCGCCGATCGAGGCCGCGATCACGCAGCACAGCGCGATCGTCAGCACGAAGCGCAGCGTCTGCCGCACCGGGTGGGCGCGCACGAGCGCCGGGAAGTCGATCAGCGCGCGCGCCGCGAGGCCCGCCTGCAGCAGCGTGCCGATGGTCAACGCGCCGGCGGCGAGGGCGCTCGCGACGGTGAAGCCCGACAGGCCGCCGATGAACAGCAGCCAGTACGACCAGAAGGTGCCGAGCGCGACGCCGGCGACGGCGCGCGTGCGCCACACCATCAAGGCCGCCAGCGCGAGGCCGGCCGCCGGCCACACCGCGGAGATCTGGCCCGGCCCGATCCGCAGCCACAGGCCCAGGCGCGCGGCGCCGCAGCACGCCAGCGCGAGGCCCAGGGTCAGCAGCAGGTTTCGTCGCAGCAGCGTCAGCATGGACCACGCAAGCACGGGCAGGAATGCCGAGGTCGATCATAGTCGCGCGTCGTTCGCGCCAGCGCTGCGCGACGTGCCTTGTTGCGCGCTTTCGGCCGCAGAATCGGGCCGCGGCGATGCGTTCGCGCGCGCCCGCCCGCGACACGCGCGCGCCACCGCGAAAATCACCGCGTCTTCATCGACCACGACGAGCCAGCACCATGTCCGACGACTTCTTCGCCCCGCCGCCCTTCGACCCGGCCACCGCGCTCGCCACGCTCAGGCGCACGCTGCGCGACCTGAAGTTCGTCGAGCGCGGCGGCGCGTTCGAGTTCAACGGCCAGCCCGCGGTACGGGCGCGCGTCGACGGCGCCGAGCTCGCGCTCGAGGTCGCGAAGCGCCCGTCCCGCTCGCCGGACTGGGAGCACGCCCGCGCCCGCGACCACGCGATGCTGCGCAAGTTCACCGACGACGTGAAGAAGCGCGTCGCGCGCTGGGCGGACGCGCGCGGCGACGACTGAGGCCGGGCGACGATACGCCCGGCTCGCGCGGGAACACACGGTTACCGACGCGACCGCCGCGCCGCTCAACCCGCGCGGCGCGCTGCCGAAGACACGGTGGGACGAGTCCGTTCGCCCGCCCTGCTTCGAGGAACCGCCATGAGCCGCCTTGCCGTCGCCTTCTCCTTGCTCGTCACCCTGGGCGTCGCCACGGCGCAGGCGCAGTCCCAGGGCGGTCTCAAGAGCCTGGAGCAAGTGCGCAAGGAATTCGCGCAGAAGGTCTACGAGGACTCCGCCGCCGAGATCAACCGCGAGGCGCCGCAACCGTTGCTGCGCGCGGTGGTCGTCCTGCGGGTCAAGCTGAACGAGGCCGGCCACTGGGCCGCCGAGGTCATGCGCGACAACAACCTCGAGCCCGGCCTCACGCGCAAGGCGATCGCGAGCGTCGAGCACCTGGCGACGCCCGCCAACGTGCCGGAGCCGCTCGTCGAACAGCTGCACCGTGACGGCTTCGTCGAGGTCTGGCTGTTCCAGAACGACAGCCATTTCGCGCTGAAGACGCTGGCGCTGCCGCAGCGCGGGCTCTGACGTGGCGACGGTCGCGGCAGGGCGCCCGCGACGTCGACGCCGCCCGCGACATCCATCGCGCCGCCACGTCGCCGCCCGCGCGCCGCGAGCGCCCGGGCCACGCGTGCGGGCGTGCGGACGTCAGTCCGCCGGGCCGACGGCGATCACGAAATGCTTGCGCAGCCGCTCCAACACCTCGAACGACCCGGCGAATCCGGCCGGGATCACGATCGCTTCGCCCGGGCCGACCTCGGTGAACGTGCCGTCCAGCGCGTGCAGCCGCGCGCGGCCCTGCAGCACCACCATGTACTCGTGCTCGGTCGGATCCATCTGGATGCGCCAGCGCCCCACCTCGCACTCCCAGATGCCGGCGACGAGCCCGGCCGGTGCGCTCTCGTACAGCACCCAGGTACGGCGCTCGGGGGCGCCGATCTCGCGCCGCTCCTCGCGCGGATGGTCGATCTCGGGCGGCGTGGACGGTGGGTCGAACTTCGTGATGGCGGGCGTGGCGTGGGACATCTCGGAACCTTGGCGATAAGAAGAACGGAAACGGAAATCGTGGCGGAATGCGCGGGCTACTGGATGCGCATCGGGATCGTGACCGGCCCGTCGTTGACCAGGTGCACCTGCATGTCGGCGCCGAAGCGGCCGCTCGCGACGCGCGGGTGGCGTTCGGCGGCCAGGCGGAGCACCGTGTCGTAGAGGCGGCGGCCGAGTTCCGGCGGCGCGGCGGCGGTGAAGCTCGGACGGTTGCCGCCGCTCGTGTCGGCCGCGAGCGTGAACTGGCTGACGATGAGCAGGCCGCCGTCGGCGATGTCCTGCACGCTGCGGTTCATCTTGCCGGCCTCGTCCGAGAAGATGCGCAGCTTCAGCAGCTTGGCGACGAGCCTGTCGGCGTGGGCGTCGGTGTCGGCCGGCTCCGCGCAGACGAGCACCAGCAGCCCGGCGGCGATCGCGCCCACCGTCTCGCCCGCGATCTCGACGCGCGCCTCGCGCACCCGTTGGATCAATGCCAGCATCCGATGCTTCCTTCCTGCGACGGCGTCAGTGGCGCGCGGGAGCCGCCGGGGCGCCCGCCGATCCGTTCGGCAGCGCATCGCCGCCCGTCGCCGTCGCGACCGCCTCGTCGACGTAGGCCTCGACGTCGGTCGGCAGCAGCTGGATCGTCGTGCGCAGGCCGGCGACGTCGCGCATCAACGCGCGTTCGACGTCGGCGCGCACCGCCGCCGCGCGGCCCAGCGTCCAGCCGGCGGGGACGTGCATATGCAGGTCGACGAAGCGGCGCTGGCCGGCGCGGCGCGTGACGACGTGGTCGAAGCGGATCGGCTGCGCCTTGAACGCCGCGAGCGTCTTCTCGATCTGGGCGCGCACCTCGGGCTCGACGGCCATGTCCATCAACCCGTCGGCCGAGCGCCAGACCAGCGAGACGCCTTCGCGCACGATGTTGCCCGCGACGCAGACGGCCACGACCGGGTCGAGCCACAGCCAGCCCGTGAAGTGCACGCCGACCAGGCCGGCGACGACGCCGACCGAGGTCCAGACATCGGTGATCAGGTGCCGCGCGTCGGCCTCGAGCGCGATCGACCGCTCCGTCGCGGCCTTGCGCAGCATCAGCCAGGCGAGGCCGCCGTTGAGGGCGGTCGAGGCCAGCGACAGCCCGATGCCCAGCCCGATCGACTCGACCGGCGCGGGATGGAACAGGCGCTCGCCCGCCGCGCCGACGATCGCGATGGCGGCCGCGACGATGAGCACGCCCTCGAAACCGCTCGAGAAATATTCGGCCTTGTGGTGGCCGTACGGGTGGCCCTCGTCGGGCGGCTGCGCGGCCCACGACACCATCATCAGCGCGAACAGCGCGCCGACCAGGTTGACGAGGCCCTCCAGCGCGTCCGACAACAGGCTCACCGACCCGGTCATCCGCCACGCGGCCGCCTTCAGCGCGATCGTCGCGACGGCGACGCCCGCCGAGACCTTGAGATAGGAGCTCACCTGCATGGCGCTCATTGTCGCCGCTGGGAGCCGGGTCGCCCGGCGCGGACCGCCCCGGAAATCAGGGATTCGGCGCAGTGCGGACGCGGATGCGTCTGCGGACAACGTGCAGGAACGGCGTCGCGCGCGTTCCCGCCGCCCGGATCAGGGCTTGTCGAACAGCGGGAGCACCGCCGAGATCAGCGCCATCGTCAGCGAGACGCAGATGAACAGCGGCAGGACGCTGTAGACGTCGACCGGGAGCACACGCTGCACGGCCATCCGGACGCGGCGCATCCAGCCGGCGGGCTTCTCGGCGTCGGAGGCCGGCGTGGCGCGCGAGCGCGGCTCGGCGCGGCGTTGCGCCTCGATCACCGCGCGTGCCTGGTCGGCGGCCTGGTGGGCCTTGGCGCCGTGCGCGCGGGGATCCTGCGGCGCTTCCGGCGCCTGTTCCTCGTCCCAGCGGGAGGTCACCCACGACGCGGGCATCGCGCTCTCCTCGCCCATGGCGTGCGAACGCGCGGGGGCGTCGCGCCGGGTCGAGCGCCGCTCGGTGCGCACCGGCGCGGCGGCGGCGTCGTCGAACATCTGCGTCGGCGCGAATCCGCTGTAGTCCTCGTCGTCCTCGGCATGCAGGAACTGGGTCTCGGCGAAGCCGGGAACCGGTTGGGTGCGGGCGGACGTGAAAGAGCGGGTACGGGTCGATGGCTTGAACATGTCTCTTCTCCGATGCTGATTCGTGGCGGGATGACAACGAGTCGGTGTCTTTCCACACACTGAATTTCATCGCGGCGCACTTCCCATCACAACGCAGCTTTGGGCCGATTGCAGGGCAGTCGCGAGACGATTATCGATCGATCGAACTAGGGGGGGCCCTCCCCAAAAAGGGGGCCTCGCCAAAGGAAAAACCCCGACAGGGCAAGCCCTGGCGGGGTTTCCGTCTATCGCGATGACAGCGTCTCGGCCTTGCTTCTTCTTCGGAAATGCGGCGCCGCCCCGACCTGCGAGGCGAGCGCTCGCTCAAGCCTTGGTGCCGCGCCGACGCGGGTCGGTCTTGGTGTGCACCACGGGCATGAGGGGGATCTTCGCCGGCAGCAGGCCGACGAGAGGGGTGTCCTTGTGATACTCGATCAGGAAATCGACCCAGTCGGTCTCCTTCAGGAAGTCGATCACGTGGCGCTGCGGCTGCGGGCGCGTCGGATCGGGGTTGACGTCGAGGTAGTAGCGCGAGCGCCAGTCCCACAGGCCGTTCAGCAGCGGGTCGGGCAGGAAGATGTTCATCGCGAGGTTCTTCGACGAGAAGTTCCACTCGGTGCCGGGCGCCATCCACGGCGAGCCGTCGTCGCCGTACTGCTTGATGCCGGCGAGCGCGCTGCGCAGGGAGTCGGCGGTCGCGGCGATCTTGCCGGGGCCGAAGTCGATCTTCAGCAGCTCGGTCGCGAAGCTGTCGAGGTCGGTGAGCTCGTCGGGGGCGTCCAGCGTGTTGTCGCCATTGGAGTCGTACTGCTGCGAGGCGACGATCGCCTGCTGGATCTTGCCGACGACGATCGGCCGCTGCGACGGCGAGGCGGTGCGCAGCGCGGCGAGCAGCGCGTCGGACAGCTCGTCGACCCGGCCGGCGATCTCGGACATCCGCGCCAGCGCCACCGTGCCGGCCACCGTGGGCTCGTGCCCGGCCTCGTGCAGGATCGCGTGGTTCTCCTCGGCGAACCACTTGGCCACCTGCTCCGCGGTCGACCCGTTGCCTTCGGCCAGCTTGCGGAACACCGCCGGGTACGCCTGGCCCGCGGTGAAGAAGTTGTAGTTGCAGTAGCCGGTGGCGTAGTCCGCGTACGGGGCGACCGTGTGCAGCACTTCGACCGACATGTTGAAGCAGTTGTTGAAGTGGATCACCGAGATCTTCGGCACGCCCGCCTCGCGCAGGCCCGCGCCGAGCGCCCAGGTGGAGAGCGCCGCGTGGCCGGTCGGCATCGTGGGGCTGCCGGCCGGCATCGTCGGGCTGCCTGCGGGCAGCACGGGGGCGCCGACGTGGGCGACGGGCTGGCCCGCATGCGTCCCCTTGCGGTGGTACGGGCGGGCGACGCCCTCGATGTCGCGCCATTCGAAGGTCTCGTTGTCGAGGGCGCGCTGCTTCGTGAACTCGTTCGCGTCGATCTCGGGCAGGAAGCCGGCGCCGTGGCCCTCGAACGCCAGCACCAGGCTGGCCGCGGGGAACTGGCGGTGCGCGAGGGCGACGAAGTCGGCCAGCGTGCGGTGCGAGAGCATGTCCAGCTTGCCCTGCGACTCCAGCACGATCTGGCCGGGATGGTTGGCCGGGATCTGCACCAGCCAGGTGTCGTCGTCCTTGCGGTCGAACAGCACGAGCACGTTGGCGCCGTTCTCGGCCACCGCGCACAGGTTGCGCACGAGCGGGTGCGAGGCGACGTCGCCGGTCTTGCCGTCGGGGAACGTGCTGAGCACGGCGTCGGTGCCGAAAGGCGCGAAGACCGCGAAGGTGGGCTGGGCGGTGAGCGTGGCCTGGCGGGTGTCCTGGATCATTGCAGTCCTCTGGGCTGGATGGGAAGCTGCGGTGCGCGAGCTCCCCCGAACGAAGGATGGCAAGTGTCGCAAACCACAGTCGATACACTATCCGAGCCGTTGTCGCATCGCGATGCAGCCGCGCGACGATACGGGGCGCGATCGACGAGACGAATCGTGGACGATGCGTCGAACCCGCCCGATTCCGGCCCGTCCCGATTTCGACGAACGATGCAGCGCCTCCTCCTGATTCCCCCGGAAACCGCCGAAGCCCTGCTGGTCGGCGTGCTCAACGCCACCCGCGAAGGGACGCTCGCCGACTACCTGCGCCAGCGCCGCCGCGCGACGCTCTGGTTCGCGCGCCGCCACCTGCAGCCGGTGCTGGGCACCGTGGGCGACGCGTGGCCGGCCGAGGCGACGCACGGACGCGCGACCGCGATGATGATGCGCTGGGCCGTCTCCCGCCTGCGCCCCGACCACGCCGCGCTCGACGCGCCGATCGGCGAGGCGGAATGGCTGGAGCGCACCAGCTGGCGCCCGTTCCTCGCCCTCGCCTGCCATTTCGGCATGCTGGCCGTGCCGCGCCACGACGCGCGCTACCGCCGACGCGCCGACGAATCGGCCGCCGACAACCTGTGCGGGCTGTGGAACGTCGGCCCGAGCACCTTCTACCGCTACCTGGACAAGGGTCGCCGCATGCTGATCGAGGCGCTGCAGCAGGCGCCCACGCGCAGCGACGACTGCATGGCGCTGCGCGACGCGGTGCAGGCCGAGCTGTGCCTCGAGCGCGGCCCCGCCTGGACCGACGGCGACCGCCGCGCCTGGCATCTCGCGCAGGCCGCGCGCGTGACGGGCACGCGCGACGCCGCGTCGACGCTGTGGCACGCGCTGCAGGCCGCCGACCCCGACCTGTTCGTGCAGAGCCTGCGGCGCTTCCGCATCGAGCTCGCGGACAAGGTCGAGACCGATGCCCTGCTCCAGCGCGTCGCCCGGCTGCCGCTGACGGCGCGCCAGCAGTTCGACCTGCACCTCGCCGAGGCCGCGCTCTGGCGCACGCGCAACAACGGCGACCGCGAGTACCGCGCCTACGAGCTGGCGCTGCGCCATGCCGCGCAGGGCGGCGACAAGCTGCTGCTGGGGATCGTCTACGGCCATCTCGGCTGGTACCACGAGTCGCGCGACCTCGACCGCGCCCTCGCCTGCTTCGAGGAAAGCGCCGACTTCCTGCGCCAGGCCGAGCTCGAACCCGCGCGCGGCGACACCGGCGAGGTGTCGGCCGAGTACGTCAGCTCGATGGTCCGGCTCGCCTGGATCTACGTCATGCGCAACAACCCGCGCTCGCGCACCGTGCTCGACCTCGCCGAGGCGCGCCGCGCGACGCCGCTGCTGCAGCAGGAATCGATCGCGATGCTGGAGCAGGCCTGGGGCGAGTACTGGCGGCGCGCCGGCGAGGTGCGGCTCGCGATCTCGTTCAAGCACAAGGCACTCAACATCTTCCAGCGCCTGGCCGACACGCGCCAGACGCTGTCGACGTACAACAACCTGAGCCTGATGTACGTCGAGGCCAAGGAGCACGAGCGCGCGATCGACTACGCGCAGCGCGTCGTCAGCCACGCCGAGAGCGCGCCGGTCGACCCGTACCTGCTGACGAGCGCGCTGAGCAACATCGGCGTCGCGCTGTTCTGGCTCGAGCGCTACGACGAGGCGATCGAGATGTACCGCCGCTCGCTGGTGCAGGCGCAGAAGGCCGACCTGCGCATCATCGTCAATCGCGCGCACTACAACCTGGCCGAGGCGTTCTACAAGCGCTTCCAGCTGAACGGCGACATCGCCGACGAAGCCGCCGGCGATCGCCACATCGCGCTCGTGCTGGCCGCGCCCGTCACCGAGCGCGACGCGTGGTTCCAGGAAGCGGCGCCGAACCTGAAGACCGAGGTGCTCGGCGCGCCGAGCGGCCTGCACCACGAGCGCCTGTGGCCCGAGGAAGCCGCGGCGCACTTCGAGGAACTCAAGGAGATCCAGCGCCAGCGCGCCGTCCTCGCGGTGCCCGGCACCGCCGGCGACCACGTGCGCGCGCACCTCGCGATCGCCAACGCCTACGCGGCGATCGCGAGCAAGGAGCGCGAGTCGGCCCTCGCGCTGATCCAGCGCCACGACCTGGGCTCCGCGTTCGAGGCCGAGGTCGACGCCCTCAGCACGACCTTCTCGCGCGGCCTCACGCGCGAGAAGGCGCTGATGAACCAGTGGAAGCAGAAGTGCTACGGCGTGCTGACCGAGGAACGCATCTCGCCCGTGCTGCGCCAGGTGATGAGCTCCGGCTCGATCAACAAGAGCGGCTACGCTCAGCTGTGCCAGGTCGGGCTCGCGACGGCGTCCAAGCACCTCGGCACGCTGGCCGAGCGCGGGCTGCTGGTGCAGATGGGCAAGGGCCCGAGCACGCGCTACGTGCTGCCCTGAGCGGCTTCGCGCGTCAGGCGCTGCGCGTCTCGGGCGCGTCGCGCGCGTCGCGCGCGGGCGACCCGGGCGATGCGGCCGCCGCGCCGCGCGCGCTGTCGCCGACGATGCGCCCGTCCGCCATCTCGACGATGCGGTCGGCCATCGCGATCGTGTCGGGCCGGTGCGCGACGATCACGCGCGTCAGCGCCATCGCGCGCACGGCCTCGTTGACGCTGCGTTCGTTGCGCAGGTCGAGGTGGCTGGTCGCCTCGTCCAGCACGAGGATGCGCGGGCGGCGGTACAGCGCGCGCGCCAGCAGCACGCGCTGCTTCTGGCCGCCGGAGATGCCGGTGCCGACGTCGCCCACCAGCGTGTGGAAGCCCATGGGCATCTCGCGGATCTCGGCGTCGACGGCGGCCAGGCGCGCGCAGTCCTCGATGCGCGCGAGGTCGGGGTCGGCGTCGAAGAAGCAGATGTTGTCGGCGAGCGAGCCGGAGAACAGGCGATCCTCCTGCATCACGGTGCCGATCAGCGCGCGGTAGTGCGCGAGGCCCAGCCGGTGGATCGGCGTGCCGTCGAACAGCACCTCGCCTTCCGTCGGCGGCAGCAGCCCCAGCAGGACCTTGACCAGCGTCGTCTTGCCGCAGCCCGACGGCCCGGTCAGCGCGAGGCTGCGGCCCGCGTCGACGACCAGATCGACGCCGTCCAGCACCCACGGCTCCGTCGGCGCGTAGCGGTAGCGCACGCCGCGCAGCTCGATGCGCGCCTCGCGCCGCGAGAGGTCGACCTCGACCGGCGACGGCGCCTCGCCGGCCTCGGGCTCGGCGAGCGCGATGTCGGCCACGCGCTCGCCGTGCAGCCGCAGCATCGCGAGTTCGGACGCCGTGTCGATCAACGCGCCGACGCGCGCGGCGAACAGCTCCTTGTAGGCCATGTACGCGAACAGCATGCCGACCGTGAAGCGGCCGTCCAGCACCATGCGCGCGGCGAGCCACACGACGACGACGCGCTCGAGGCCGAACAGCAGCGTCTGCGCGGTCTCGTGCGTGACGTGCACGCGCTGCACGCGCAGCCCCGCGTTGAACTGGTCGGCGAGCATGTTCATCCAGCCCGCGCGGCGCTGCTCGCCGCGGCCGAACAGGCGCACGCTCTGGATGCCGCTGGCCGACTCGAGGAAGTGCGTCTGCTGCTTGGCGGCGTGGATGATCTCCTCCGCGCTCGCGTCGCGCAGCGCGCGGAACACGCTCCAGCGCAGCAGCGCGTAGAGCGCCATCGCGACGACCGACACGCCCATCAGCCCGGCGCTGTAGAGCCCCATCATCGCGAGCGTGCCCGCCACCATCAGCGCGTCGACCAGCGCCTGCACGACGCTCGTCGTGAGCGTCTTCTGGATCACGGTGACCGAGCCGAACACCGAGACGATGTGGCCGACGTGGCGCTTCTCGAAGAACTCCAGCGGCAGCCGCATCAGGTGGCCGAAGAGGTTGCCGAGCCACTGGAAGTTGAGCCGCACGCTGAGCGCCGCGACCCACCAGCCGCGCACCGCGCCCATGCCGGCCTGCAGCGCCACGAGCAGGCCGAACCCGAGCGCCAGCACGCCCAGCAGCTCGCGGTCGGCGGCGAGCAGCGCCTGGTCGACCACCCACTGCAGGTAGAACGGCAACGCGATCACGACGACCTCGAGCGCCAGCGCCAGCGCCAGGATCTGCCCCAGTCCGCGCTTCAGGCCGGTGATGCGGCCCATCAGCCCGCGCAGCGTGAAGTTCACGCGCTCGTCGCGGCTCGCGAAGCCCGCTCCGGGCGACAGCTCCATCGCGATGCCGGTGAAGTGCGATGCGAACTCCTCGTGCGTGAACGTGCGCACGCCGATCGCCGGGTCGTGCACGACGAGGCGCCGCGCCGACACCGACTTCAGCACCACGAAGTGGTTCATGTCCCAGTGCAGGATGCACGGCAGCTGCAGCTCGGGCAGGTTGTGCATGTCGAGCTTCAGCGGACGGCTGTCGAGCCCCAGCGCGGCGGCGACGCGCACCATGCTCTCGAAGTTCGCGCCCTTGCGCGACAAGCCGAAGCGCAGCCGCAGCGACGGCAGGTCGGTGCGCACGCCGAGCCAGTTCGCGACCATCGCGAGGCACGCGAGCCCGCATTCGCTCGCCTCGGTCTGCACGATCACCGGCAGGTGGCGGCCGAGCCCCAGGCGACGCGTCACCCCCGGCGGAACCGGGTCGTCCTGCATCGGTTCGCTCATCTCGCCGCGACCTTCAGGGCCGCGAGCGGCTCCAGCGCCCATTGCACCAGCGTGCGGCGTTCGGCCACCAGCGAGGCCTGCACGCGCATGCCGGGCTTGAGCGACGAGCGCCAGGCCTGCACGACGTCGGCGGGCGCCTCGGCGTCGAGCGTGACGCGCACGCGGTAGACGCTGGCCGCGTCCGGCGACGACGCGTCCGCGCCTTCGGAGGTGAGGTCGCCGGCGGGCAGCGCGCTCTGCGACACCTCGCGCACGTGCGCCGGCAGCTGGCCGTAGCGCGCGTACGGGAACGCGTCGACCCGCAGCCACACCGGCGTGCCCGGCCGCACGAAGCCGGCCGAGCGCGTCGGCACGTAGAGCTCCGCCTCGAGCGCCGCGCCCGCCGGCACCAGCGTGGCGAGTGTCTGGCCTGCCGCCACCGACTGCCCCGGCTGCGCGAGCAGCGTCGCCACCTCGCCGGCGCGCGGCGCGAGCACGTCGGCCTCGCGCCGCACGTCGTTCTCGGCCTGCGCCTGCGCCAGCGACTGGATCTCGCGCTGCATCTGCAGGCTCTCGCGACTCGCCTGCAGCGGCAGCGTCGCGCGCTCGGCGCGCACGCTCGCGAGCTCGGACTGCAGCGCGACCCGGCTGCGTTCGAGCTCCGACAGCCGGCCCTGCTGGTCGAGCACCTCGGTCTGCTTCTCGGCCGATTCGACCGGCGACACCGCGCCGCTGCGCACCAGGTCGGGGTAGCGCGCCGCCACGTCGCGCACCACCTGCACGCGCTCGCGCTGCAGCGCGATCTCGCGCTCCTGCTGTGCCAGCGCCGTCTCGATGCTCGCGGCGCGCGATTCGAGGGCGGCGGCCTGCGTGTCCGACTGCCGGCCCTGCTGGCGCAACTCGTCCTGCAGGTTGACCCGGCGCAGCGCGAGCGACTGCGCCACCGCGGCCTGCGTCGAGCCCGCGGCGCTCGACTGCTCGGTCGACAGCCGCACCACCGCCTCGCCCGCGTGCACCGCGCGCCCCTGCGCGGCGCCCACCGAGACGACCACGCCCGACTGCGGCGCGACGAGCCGCATCACGCCGCCCGCCGGCATCAGCACGCCGGCGACGGACTCCTTGCGCGCGAATCCCTGCGTCGACGCGAACACGACCAGCGCCAGCACGAGGACGACGAAGAAGGCCGCGACCGCCGTCTGCCACGGGCCGCGCGTCAGGACGATGGCTCCGTGGAATTTCTGGCGCTGGTAATCGACGGCCTGGCGGCGGAACAACTCGGTCACGGTCACGAACGCAAGGCAGGGTGGAAGGACGTCGAGATCCCCTCGACGCAGCCGCGCAAGCGTAGCGCAGAATCGACGCGGCGGAATGCTGAATCGCCCGGATATCGGCCGCCGCGCGGATACCCCCCTCCATACGGCCGCGGCATGAAGCCGATGCGCATTCCGCATCGCGCCCGCGGCCCCGCGCCGCTACAGTTCCAGCCATCCCAACGACCACGCGCGCCCGCCGCGCCGGAGCCCGAGAAATGCAACTGGTGATCGGCAACAAGAACTACTCGTCCTGGTCGATGCGGCCGTGGGTGCTGCTGCGGCAGTTCGGCATCCCGTTCGAGGAAGTGCTGATGCGCTTCGACGGCTTCGAGGCCGACTCCACGTTCAAGAGGAAGATCACCGCGCTGTCGGGTGCGGGCAAGGTGCCGGTGCTGGTCGAGGACGACGGCTTCGTGGTGTGGGACACCCTCGCCATCGCCGAATACGCGGCCGACCGGTTCCCCGACAAGGCGCTGTGGCCGCGCGACGCGAAGCGCCGCGCGCGCGCCCGCAGCCTGTGCGCGGAGATGCACAGCGGCTTCGGCGCGCTGCGCAACCATTTCGGCATGAACATCGAGGCGTCGCTGCCCGAGGTGGGCCGGCGCATCCTGGCCGAGGACGAGTCGGCGCGCACGGACCTCGCGCGCGTCGTCGCGCTGTGGCAGGCCGCGCTGGCCGAGTCGGGCGGCCCGTTCCTGTTCGGCGACTACTCGATCGCCGACGCCTACTTCGCCCCCGTCGTCATGCGCATCCGCACCTACGCGTTGCCCGTGCCGCCGGAGCTCGCGGCGTACGCCGAGCGCGTGGTCGCGAGCCCGGGCGTGGCCGCGTGGATCGCCGACGCGCTGGAGGAGAAGGACTTCCGTCCGTTCGAGGAGCCGTACCGCACGTCGCGCGACTGAGACAGCCCCCCGAACGCGACAGCGTGCGGCCGCGGGGCGTAGGTATATTCGACCTACATGCTCTCGCCTCGTTCCCACCTGCTCGCGCCCCTCGCCGCTGCCGCGTTCATCCTGCTCTTCGGCGGTGACGCCTGGCCGCAATCCGCCGCGGCGCCGGTCGCCCCGGTCGCTCCGGTCGCCGCGACGACCGTGCTGCCCGGCGACGCCGCCGCCCTGCCGCCGACGCCGCCGGCCAACGCGCCGAGCGGCGCCGGCAACGGCCCGCGCGACGACGTGATCCGCGACGCGCGCGACGCCTTCCTGCGCCACGACCGCGTGCGCCTGGCCACCGACAAGGCCTCGGCGCAATCGATGCGCCATCCGCTCGCGCCGTGGGCCGACTACTGGGAACTCGCGAACCGGCTGAGCGAGGTCAACGCCGACGAGGTCGAGGCGTTCTACGCGCGCTGGCCCGGCACCTATGTCGAGGACCGGCTGCGCAACGACTGGCTGCTCGAGCTCGGCCGGCGCCAGGACTGGACGACGTTCAGCCGCGACCTCGCGCGCTTTCGCATGAATGACGACCGCGAGGTCGCCTGCTACGCGACGCTCGTCGACCACCTCTCCGGCAAGGACGTGCACGACGTCGCCCGCGCGCAATGGCTCGCGCAGAAGGACGCCGACAACGGCTGCCAGCTGATGGCGCAGGTGCTGCACGACGACAAGGTCTTCACCGACGACGACGTCTGGCGCCGCCTGCGCCAGGCCGCCGAGTACGGCCGCCAGCGCGCCGCGCGCGCCGCGGCGACGATCCTCGGCAAGCCCGTGCTCAAGCAGGTCAACGACATCTGGGACAACCCGGCGCACTGGCTCGCGCACCGCGCCGACGCCGGCACGGCCCGGCGCGCCGACCTCGTGACCTTCGCGCTCGCGCGCATGGCCGCGAGCGACCCCGCCGCCGCCGCGGTGCAGATGGGCGAGCGCTGGCAGGCCGCGCTCGGCCCGGAGAACGCGGCGTGGACGTGGTCGCTGATCGCCAAGCAGGGCGCGCAGTCGCTGCTGCCGGACGCGGTCGACTGGCAGGAGCGCGCGTGGGCCGCGTACAAGCCGCGCAAGAACGCGCAGGCCGACGCGCCCGACTGGGGCGACGACGCGCTCGAGTGGCATGCGCGCGCGGCGCTGCGCTCGGGCACCGGCGCGCAGCGCTGGAAGGACATGGAGCGCTCGATCGACGCGCTGAGCGCCACCGACCGCGCGCAGGGCAACTGGGTCTACTGGCGCGCCAAGGCCGAGATCGCGCTGGCGCGGGACGGCGCCGAGGGCGACGCCGCGCGCAACGCGGCGCGCGCGTCCCTCGCCGAGCTCTCGACGCAGCTCGGCTTCTACGGCCTGCTCGCCGCCGAGGATCTCGGCATCGCGTTCGTGCTGCCGCCGCGCCCGACGCCGCTCACGCCGCTCGAGCACGGCCTCACGCACGCCAACCCCGGCCTGCAGCGCGCGCTTGCGCTGACCGCACTCGAGATGCGCGACGAAGGCCGCCGCGAATGGAACTACACGCTGCGCGGCATGGGCGACCGCGAGCTGCTCGGCGCCGCGCAATGGGCCTGCGACCTGAGCGACTGGCAGCTGTGCATCAACACCAGCGAGCGCACGAAGACCGAGATCGACCTCGGGCAGCGATACCCCATGCCGTTCCAGCGCGACATCTCGCTGGCCGCGCAGAACGCCGGCCTCGAGCCCGCGTTCGTGTTCGGCCTGATCCGCCAGGAGACGCGCTTCATGGGCCAGATGCGATCGGCGGTCGGCGCGTCCGGCCTGATGCAGCTGATGCCGTCGACCGCGAAGTGGGCCGCGCGCAAGGGCGGCATCGTCTACAGCCCCGACCTGATCGCCGACCCCGCGACCAACCTGCGCGTCGGCACGTTCTACCTGAAGCTGGTGCTCGACAGCTTCGGCGGCTCGCAGCCGATGGCCGCCGCCGCCTACAACGCCGGGCCGGCGCGGCCGCGGCGCTGGCGCGGCGGGATGATGGTCGACCCCGCGGTCTGGACCGAGAACGTGCCGTTCTTCGAGACGCGCGACTACGTCAAGAAGGTGATGACCAACGCCGCGATCTACGCCGCGCTGCAGTCCAACAAGCCGCCGGTGCTGCGCCCGCGGCTCGGCGGACAGATCGGCCCGCGCGACGCGGAGCAGCCGCCGTCCGCGGACATGCCTTGAAAGCCCGACCATGAGCGCCCGAGCATGAAGACCTGGATCGTCGGCGGCGCCGTGCGCGACGCGCTCCTGGGCGAGCCGGTGAACGACCGCGACTGGGTCGTCACCGGCGCGAGCCCGCAGGACATGCTGGACGCCGGCTACCTGCCCGTCGGCAAGGATTTCCCCGTCTTCCTGCATCCGAAGACGCACGAGGAATACGCGCTCGCGCGCACCGAGCGCAAGACCGGCCCCGGCTACCACGGCTTCACGTTCCACGCCGCGCCCGACGTCACGCTCGAGGACGACCTCGTGCGGCGCGACCTCACGATCAACGCCATCGCGCAGGCCGACGACGGCACGCTGGTCGACCCGCACGGCGGCCGGCGCGACCTCGAGGCGCGCGTGCTGCGCCACGTCTCCGACGCGTTCGCCGAGGATCCGGTGCGCATCCTGCGCCTCGCCCGCTTCGCGGCGCGCTGGCCCGACTTCCGCGTCGCGCCCGAGACGATGGCGCTGATGCGCACGATGGTCGAGGCCGGCGAGGTCGACGCGCTGGTGGCCGAGCGCGTGTGGCAGGAGGTCTCGCGCGGCCTGATGGAGAAGGCGCCGCAGCGCATGTTCGAGGTGCTGCGCGAGGCCGGCGCGCTGGCCCGCCTGCTGCCCGAGGTCGACCGCCTGTTCGGCGTGCCGCAGCCGGCCGCGCACCACCCCGAGATCGACACCGGCGTGCACACGATGATGGTGCTCGCGCGCTGCGCCGCCACCGCGCAGCCACTGCCGGTGCGCTACGCGTGCCTCGTGCACGACCTCGGCAAGGGCACGACGCCGGCCGAGGACCTGCCGCGCCACATCGGCCACGAGCAGCGCGGCGAGGCGCTGATCCGCGCACTCGGCGAGCGGCTGCGCGTGCCCGTCGAGTGCAACGAGCTCGCGACGCTCACTGCGCGCGAGCACACGAACGTGCATTCGAGCGAGAAGCTGAACGCGTCCGCGATCATGCGGATGCTGGAACGCTGCGACGCGTTCCGCCGCCCCGACCGCTTCCTCGCGATGCTCGCCGCCTGCGAGTGCGACGCCACCGGCCGCCTCGGCTTCGAGCAGCGGCCCTACCCGCAGCGCGAACGCCTGGCCGGCGCGTTGGGCGTCGTGCAGGCGGTCGACACGAAACGCGTCTCCGCGGACGCGATCGCGCGCGGCGCCAAGGGGCCGGGCATCGCCGACGCGATCCGGCGTGCGCGCACCGAAGCGCTCGCGATCGCGTTGAAGACCGGCACCGACGGCGACGCCGTCGACGACGCCGCGACCTGAATCCGTTCCACCGACGCAGGCCATCGCATGAGAATCCCCGCCGACCAGACCGCCCTGATCGTGATCGACGTCCAGGCCGCCCTCTTCGATCCGCCGCCGTTCGAGGCCGAGGAAGTCATCGCCCGCATCAACGGCCTCGCGTCACGCGCGCGCGCCGCGGGCGTGCCGGTGGTCTGGGTGCAGCACGAGACCTCGCAGGGCGCGCTCGTCGCCGACACGCCGGGCTGGCAGCTCGCCCCCGATCTCGCGACAGACGACGGCGACCTCTTCGTCCGCAAGCGCACGCCCGACTCGTTCCTGCGCACGAACCTGCACGAGCTGCTGTCCGCGCGCGACGTGCGCCACCTGACGATCTGCGGCTACTCGTCGGAGTTCTGCGTCGACACCACGACCCGCAGCGCCGCCACGAAAGGCTACGCCGTCACGCTCGCGGCCGACGCGCACACCTCCGACGACAAGCCGCACGCCACCGGCGAGCAGATCCGCACGCACCACAACGAGACGCTGCGCCACGTGACGAGCTTCGGCGTGCCGATCGACGCGGTGCCGGCGGCGGAGATCGCGTTCGGCTGAACGCGGTCGCCGCGGCCGCGCGGCTCAGTCCTTCGGCGTCACCTGCGCGGCCCGGATGTCGGCGATGGTGCGCGTGCCCGATCCCCAGTGCTCGGGTTGAACTTCGGTGAGCACGATGGTCACCGCATGCTCGGGCACGGCGAGCGTGCGCATCGCGACGGCCGCGACTTCCTCGATGAACGATTTCTTCTGCGCGGCCGAGCGGCCGGCGAGCATCTGGACGTTGATGACGGGCATGGGGGTTCCTCGTTGAATCGGTGAAAGGGAAAACCTGGCGAGTCTGCCTCGCGGGTCGACGTTCGCGACGCCGCCGTCAACCGGCGGCGATCCCCGCGAACGCCAGCAGGTCGGCCAGATCGTGGCCGACGCCATCGGCGCGCGCCCCGAGTTCCTCGGCGGGCGCGCCGAGCCGGTTCACCCAGAACGTCGGGAAGCCGAACGCCTTCGCGCCGGCCGCGTCCCAGCCGGCGAACGCGGCGAAGAGGATGTCCTGCTTCGGCATGTGGAGCGCGTCCACGGCCAGCTGGTAGCTCGCCGGGCTCGGCTTGTACGACCGGATCGCGTCGGTGCTGAGCACACGGTCGAACGCGTCCGCCAGCCCCGCCTGCGCGAGGCCGGTGTCGAGCATCTTCGACGTCATGTTCGACAGGATCGCCGTCTTCAGGCCGGCCCGGCGGATCGCCGCGAGCGCGGGCTTGACGTCGGGCCAGACGCCCAGCGCGTCGAACATCGAGACGAGCGTGTCCCGGTCGGCATCCGGGAGTGCGATGTCGTTCGACCGCGCCGCGAAGACGAGCGCGTCCGCGGTCGTGCGCCGGAAGTCGACGTAGGTGTTCGACAGCGCGTGCAGCCACTGATACTCGAACTGGCGCGCGCGCCACGCCGCCGTCAACGCGGCGCCGCGGCCGGGGAACAGCGCCTCGGCCTTCGCGGCCACCGGCCGCAGGTCGAAGATCGGGAACCCGTCGAAGACCACCGCGGCGTAGCGGCGCTTCGACTGCCCGAGCACGATGCCCGGAAGGCCCGCCACGCCGAGCGCGATGGCGGACGCCAGGAACGACCGGCGACCGGCGTCCATGGCCGGCTCAGGCGGCCGCGACCGCGACCGGACTGTGCGCCTCGAACGCGTCGAGCGCGCGCGCCGAATAGACCATCGCCGCGCCGGCGTTCAGCGCCACGGCCACGCCGAGCGCTTCGCTCAGCTCGCCCTTGGTCGCGCCATGCTTGATGGCTTCGGCGGTGTGCACCGTGATACAGCCGTCGCAGCGCGTCGTGACGGACACGGCGAGCGCGATCAGCTCGCGCGTCTTGGCGTCGAGGTGGTTGGTCGCGGCGCCGGCCTTGGACAGCGCCTGGTAGCCCTTGACGGTCTCCGGCGCGACGCCGGCGAATTCGCCGATGCGGCGGGTGAGTTGCTTGCGGTAGTCGATCCAGTTCAGCATGACGATGCTCCAGTTGAAGATCGCGTTGCGGACTTCCGCAGCGCCGATGGACGAAGTTTGCGCCGTCGCTCTGGGACTTTCCATGCCGAACTGTCTGCCAATCTTGCTCCACCGTCTCAGCGCCTCTCGGCGCCGGCTCGTCACCTGAGCCAGGCGATCGCCCCGGCGACCAGCATCAGCACGATGCTGCTGCCCAGCGGCAAAAAGAACTCGCGGCCCGCGACCCGGAAGCGCAGGTCGCCCGGCAGCCGGCCGAGGCCGTGGCGGCCCATCCAGTCGCCGAAGCGGTTGAAGACGAGCAGGCAGACAAGGAGGATCAGCAGCCAGCGCATCGCGTCACAGCATGTGCGAGCGGTCGCCCGCGCGGAAGCCGATCGGGTCGAGCGTGCAGCCGCGCGCGACCGCGACGACCTTGAACAGCTCGCCCATCTCGTGCTCGTTGACGAGCTTCTGCGCGTTCGCGCGCTCGCCCACGCTGGCCGCGGCGAGCAGGTCGACGAGCCCGCAGTTGATCAGGAAGCGCGCCTGCGACGTGTAGCCCAGCACGTCAAGCCCGGCCTCCTGTGCCGCGAGCGCGATGCCGCTGAAGTTGACGTGCGCGGTGATGTCCTTCGCGCCGACGGCGACGAGCGGGTCGGTGTCGGCGAGGTGGCCCTGGTGGCACATCAGCGTGCCGCCGGTGCGCTGCGGGTGGTAGTACTCGTGCTCGGGGAAGCCGTAGTCGATCAGGATCGCCACGCCGCGCTGCAGCCGCTCGGCCAGGCTCGCCATGAAGCCCTCGGCGATCGGGTGGATCTCGGTGACGGTGCCCTCCGCGAACACGCCGTTCATCAGCGCGGGCGCGGCCTGGGTCTCGCCTTCGAGCGCGAAGGGCTCGTCGATGTCGGCGAAAGCGAAGCGGTGGACGCCGTCGGCGGCCTGCGGCGAGACGGTGACGTCGACCACGCCGCGTTCGTGCCAGCGCTCGCCCGAGCGGTGCAGCAGCTTCACGGGCATCGCGTCGAGCACCTCGTTGCCGACGACCACGCCCTCGATCTTCTCGGGCCAGGCGTCGAGCCAGCGCACGCGCGGCGCGAAGCGCGCGAGGCGTTGCTGCTGGCGTTCGCGCAGGTGGGCCGAGAGCTCGACGATCACGTAGTCGACCTCGACGCGCAGCATGCCGTCGTCGTCCGCGTCGTCGGCGTCGAGCGCCTCGAGCAGCTGCTCGGCGAGCGCGCCGCTGCCGGCGCCGAACTCGAAGACCTGGTCGCTGCGGGCCGCCGTCAGGGCCTCGCGCACCTGGACGGCCAGCGTCCGGCCGAAAAACGGCGACAATTCGGGAGCGGTGACGAAATCGCTGCCGCCTTCCGGCCCGAGCCCGAAGATGCGACGGCCGCCGCTGTAGTAGCCCAGGCCCGGCGCGTAGAGCGCCTCGGCCATGAAATCGTCGAACGGCATCCAGCCGCCGGCCGCGGCCAGCCGCGAGGCGATGCGGTCGACCAATGCGGACGACTCCGGGCCGCCCCCGGCCGGAGCGGCCGCGTCGGCCGGGGAATCTGTCGTGGTGCCCGGCGTTCCGGGCCTTGAATTGCGCTGCATCGAAAACGAATTGTAGGGATCATGTCGAACCCCCACCGCCCTGACGACACGCCGAGCGCCGCAACGCCGCATCGGCGCGCGTACGAGCTCGACGCCGCGGCCCCCGCGACGGGCCCGCGGCCGGTCGCGCTCGTGACGGGCGCGGCGCGCCGCATCGGGCGCGTGATCGCGCTCGAGCTCGCGCGCGCCGGCTACGACATCGCGCTGCACCACCGCGGCACCGACGCGGCCTCGCACGTCGACGCCCAGGCCGCCGCCGCCGAGATGCGCGCCGCCGGCGCCCGCGTCGAGCTGTTCCATGCCGACTTCGCCAACCCCGGCGAGACCGCCGCGCTGCTGCCGGCCGTCGCGCAGGGCTTCGGGCGTGCCGACGTGGTCGTCAACAGCGCGTCGCGCTTCGAGTACGACAGCCCGCAGGCGTTCGACGCCGCGCTGCTGGAGTCGCTGGTGCGCAGCAACACCGCCGCGCCGATCGTGCTCGCGCAGGCGCTCGCGGCGCAGGTGGCGAAGCAGGACAGGATCGCGCACGCCACGCCGTGCGTCGTCAACATCCTGGATCAGAAACTCTCGAACCCGAACCCCGACTACTTCTCGTACACGCTCACCAAGGCCGCGCTGCAGCACGCCACGGTGCTGCTCGCGCAGGCGCTCGCGCCGGCGGTGCGCGTGTGCGCGGTGTCGCCGGGCATCACGCTGGTGTCCGGGCCGATGGACGAGGCCGAGTTCGAGCAGGCGCACAAGCTCACCGCGCTCGGCAAGTCCTCGACGCCCGACGACATCGCGCGCGCCGTGCGTTTCCTCGTCGAGTCGCCCGCCATCACCGGCGTCGACCTCGCCGTCGACGGCGGCCAGCACCTGGTCGGCCAGCCGCGCGACGTGCTGTTCCTCGCGCAGGCCCAAGCCAAGGCCTCCGACCCTTCCTCTTCATCCACCTCGTCCGGAACGCGTTGACGCGCCGGCCGGACTCGCCACAAGACCCCAGCCATGCACAGCCTGCTGTTCCACCCGACCCTGAAGGACTGCCGGCGGCTGTTCCTGCGCAACTACGAGGTGATGATCAACATCGGCGTCCACGACTTCGAGAAGAAGGGCGAGCAGCGCGTGCTGATCAACGTCGACCTCTACGTGCCGCTCGCCACGTCGACGCCGCACGCCGACCAGCTCCACGAGGTGCTGGACTACGACTTCATCCGCAGCACCATCGCGACGCGCATGTCCCGCGGCCACGTGCACCTGCAGGAGACGCTGTGCGACGACGTGCTCGCGCTGATGCTGGCCCACCCGAACGTGCGTGCGGCGCGCGTGTCGACCGAGAAGCCCGACGTCTACCCCGATTGCGAATCGGTCGGCGTCGAAGTGTTCGGCGTGAAGGAATCGCAATGAGCCTCGACCATCGCAACGACATCGCCGACGACGTCGGCCTCGAGACCCCGCCGCCCGCCGCCGACGACGCGACGCGCGCCGCCGACCGGAAGGCCGCGTTCGAGATCAACAAGCTGTCGAAGCGGCTGCACCGCCAGGTCGGCGCGGCCATCATCGACTACAACATGATCGAGGCCGGCGACAAGGTGATGGTGTGCCTGTCCGGCGGCAAGGACAGCTACGCGATGCTCGACATCCTGCTGTCGCTGCGCGAGCGCTCGCCGGTCAAGTTCGACATGATCGCGGTCAACCTCGACCAGAAGCAGCCCGGCTTCCCCGAGCACATCCTGCCCGAGTACCTGCGCTCGCGCGACGTGCCCTTCCACATCGAGGAGCAGGACACCTACTCCATCGTGACGAAGCACATCGAGCCCGGCAAGACGATGTGCTCGCTGTGCTCACGCCTGCGCCGCGGCATCCTGTACCGCGTGGCCGGCGAGCTCGGCTGCACGAAGATCGCGCTGGGCCATCACCGCGACGACATCGTCGTGACGATGTTCATGAACATGTTCTTCGGCAGCCGCCTGAAGGGCATGCCGCCCAAGCTCGTCAGCGACGACGGGAAGAACGTGGTGATCCGCCCGCTCGCCTACGTCAACGAGACCGACCTCGTCCGCTGGGCCGAGCACCGCGCGTTCCCGATCATCCCGTGCACGCTGTGCGGCAGCCAGGACAACCTGCAGCGCGTGCAGATCAAGGCGATGATCCGCGAGTGGGACCGGCAGCACCCCGGCCGCATCGAGAACATCTTCACCGCGATGGCCAACATCACGCCGTCGCACATGATGGACCGCAACCTGCACCCGTTCACGACGATCCGCGCCACCGGCCGCCCCGAGCCGGACGGCGACATCGCGTTCGACGAGGACGAGAGCTGCGGCACGCCGAAGCCGGGCGTGATCAAGATCGTCTGAACGCCGCTGTCGCGGTCTCGAGGTCGCGAATGGCCTGTGCAACCTCCATCGATGGGTGTTGAACCTCCGTCGATGGGTCTTTGACATGCATCGATGGGTCTTGAACATCCATCAACGGATCTTTGACATCCATCGATGGATGTCGAACATCCGACGATGCCTCTTTTTGATGCATCGATGGGGTTCCGACATCCATCGATCCCTCTTGAACATCCATCGATGGATGTCAAAGATCCGGCGATGCCTCAAAAAGAGGCATCGTCGGGTGTTCAAGACCCGTCGATGGAGGTTCGACATCCGGCGCCGGATGTTCGAGATGCCATTCTGGCAAACCGAAAGCCGGAAGCCGGTGCGCAAGCTCGCCGAAACCGCCCCGCAGGCGCGCCGCGTGCCCGGGACATACTGTCGTTACACGCTCGACCTATGTTGACCCGATGCGCGGCCCGTTCGAACCGATCGCGCCGCCGCACGAATCAACGGACCTGATTCGCAGGGCGCGCCACCGCCGCGCCCAGGAGACTGTCATGACATTGATCCAGACCACCCGCCGCGCCTTCGGCCTGGCCACGCTGGCCGGCGCGGCGCTGCTCGCCGGCTGCGCGAGCTTCCACGAGGTCAGCAGCTCGGTCGCGACCTACGGCCAGTGGCCGGCCGGCACGGCGCCGGGCACGTACACCTTCGACCGCCTGCCGTCGCAGCAGGCCAACCCGCAGCGCCAGCAGTCGCTCGAGGCCGCGGCCGCGCAGGCGCTCGGCGCGGCCGGCTTCCGCCCCGCGGCGGACGGCGAGAAGGGCACGGTCACCGTGCAGCTCGGCGCGCGCATCGAACGCTTCGAGGCCGACCCGTGGGACGACCCGTTCTGGGCCGGCGGCTGGCGCCATCGCTTCGGATACCCCGGCTGGTACGGCCCGTACGGCCCGGGACCGGGCCCGTGGGGCTGGGGCCGCCACGGTTATTGGGGCCCTGGCTACTTCCCGCCGCAGGACGTCTTCGAGCGCGAGGTCGCGCTGCTGATCCGCGACGCCGCCACCGGCAAGCCGCTGTACGAGACGCGCGCCTCCAACGACGGCACCACCGACGGCGGCGACCGCATGCTCGCGGCGATGTTCGACGCGGCGATGCGCGACTTCCCGAACTCGAACGAGAAGCCGCACGACGTGGTCGTCGACCTGACGATGGTGCCGCCGGCCACGCCGCTGCCCGCGCCGGTGCCGCCCGCGAAGGCCGCGAGCGCCTCCTGACCGCCCGCGCGGGTCGCCCGCGCAATCTCGGATAATTCCGGTCTCTCCAACGAACCGGAATTTCCTATGGCGCTCAGCATCGTGATCATGGCCGCGGGCAAGGGCACGCGGATGCGGTCCGCGCGCCCCAAGGTCCTGCACGCGCTCGGCGGCCGCCCGCTGCTGGGCCACGTGCTGGCGACCGCCGAATCGCTCGCGCCGACGCGCTGCATCGTCGTCACCGGCCACGGCGCGGAGGTTGTCGAGGCCGCGTTCGCCGGCCCCCAGCGCGAGTTCGTGCGCCAGATGCCGCAGCTCGGCACCGGCCACGCGGTGCAGCAGGCCGTGCCGGAGCTGCCGGACGACGGCATCACGCTGGTGCTCAACGGCGACGTGCCGCTGATCCGCGAGGCGACACTGCGCGCGCTCGTCGACGCCTGCGGCGGCCGGCATCTCGCGCTGCTCACCGTCGACCTCACGAACCCGTTCGGCTACGGCCGCATCGTGCGCGACGTCGAAGCCGGCGACGCGGACGGCATCGGCCTCGTGAAGGCGATCGTCGAGGAGAAGGACGCCACGCCGCTGCAGCGCCAGATCACCGAGGTCTACACCGGCATCATGGCCGCGCCCACCGCGCAGCTGAAGCAGTGGCTGGGCCGGCTCGTGAACGACAACGCACAGGGCGAGTTCTACCTGACCGACGTCGTGAAGCACGCGGTCGCCGACGGCGCCGAAGTCCGCACCGCGAGCGCGGCCGACGAGACCGAGGTGCTGGGCGTCAACAGCCCCGCGCAGCTCGCCGACCTCGAGCGCCGCCTGCAGCGCCGCCACGCCGATGCGCTGATGGAGGCCGGCGTGCGCCTGGCCGACCCCGCGCGCTTCGACCAGCGCGGCACGCTCGCCTGCGGCATGGACGTCGAGATCGACGTCGGCTGCGTCTTCGAGGGCGACGTGACGATCGGCGACGGCGCGCGCATCGGCCCGCACTGCGTCGTCCGCGACGCGACGATCGCCGCCGGCGCGGTGATCCATCCGTTCACGCACATCGAGGGCGCGACCGTCGGCGCGGGCTCGCTGGTCGGCCCGTTCGCGCGGCTGCGCCCGGGCGCGGCGCTCGGCGAGGAAGTGCATATCGGCAACTTCGTCGAGGTCAAGAACGCGACGCTCGCCAACGGCGCGAAGGCCAACCACCTCGCCTACCTCGGCGACGCCAGCGTGGGCGAGCGCGTCAACTTCGGCGCCGGCTCGATCACCGCCAACTACGACGGCGCCAACAAGCACCGCACGACGATCGGCGCGGACGTGCATGTCGGCTCCAACTGCGTGCTGATCGCCCCGATCACGCTCGGCGACGGCGCGACCATCGGCGGCGGCTCGACGCTCAGCAAGAACGCGCCGGCCGGCGCGCTGACGGTGGCGCGCGCGAAGCAAGTCTCCATTGAAGGCTGGGTGCGCCCCAAGAAGGCGCCCAAGTAAACGCCCGGGCGCTCAGGCCGCCGCTTCGGCCGTGGCCTTCGCCAGGCACAGGTCTTCCCACGCCTTCGCCTTGTCCGGCAGGCTGCGCAGCAGGTAGGCCGGGTGATAGGTGACGATGACCGGGATGCCTTCGTAGCGGTGCACGCGGCCGCGCAGCTTGCCGATCGCGTCGTCGGACTTCAGCAGCTGCTTCACGGCGAAGCGGCCCATCGCGAGGATCAGCTTCGGCTTCACCAGCGCGACCTGGCGCTGGAGGAAGGGCTCGCAGCGCGCCATCTCGTCCGGCTCCGGATTGCGGTTGCGCGGCGGGCGGCACTTGAGCGTGTTGGCGATGAAGACGCGGCGCGCCGGGTCGCCCGCCTGGTCGTCCGAGGCGTCGTCGACGCCGGGCGCGCGGCGCGACTGGCCGACGGCGCGCAGCATCTGGTCGAGCAGCTGGCCCGCGGGGCCGACGAAGGGCTCGCCGGCGAGATCCTCCTGTTCGCCAGGCGCCTCGCCGATGATCATCCAGTCGGCCTGCGCATGGCCGACGCCGAACACCGTCTGCTTGCGACTCGCGCACAGACCACAGGCGGTGCAGGCGGCGACGGTCTCCCTCAGCGTCGCCCAGTCCATCGCGGCGATCGCGGTGGCGCGCTCGACGAGCGCGGGGTCGGTCAACGTCGTCTGCACGGCCGAGACGGCGCTGGCCAGCGTGGTCGGACGCGTGCCCGCGGCGGGCGCCACGCGCTGCGGCGGCGGCACGACGGCGCGGGAGGCGTCGGCCACCGGCGGACGGGCGACCGGCGAGG
>JASLEM010000281.1 GCA_030151165.1 Burkholderiaceae bacterium | reverse complement strand
CCGGCGGCGCGCCGCGCGTCGTCGTCCGGGCCTTCCACGACGATCGCGCCGGTCAGGCCCATCAGCATCTGCGCCTGCACCTCGCCGTGCATGTGCGGGTGGTACCAGTACAGCCCGGCCGGCATGTCGGCGGGGATCTCGAAGCGATAGGCGAATGAGCGCCGGCCGCACTGCGGCGGGCCGGTCGCCGGGTCGGTGCAGACCGTCATCACGTCGTCCTGCGGCGCGACCGGCGGGACGGCGAAGCCATGCAGATGCAGGTTCGTCGCGCCGGTGGCGGGGTGGTGCATGCCGGGGACGACGCCGTAGAACCCGGGCGTGCGCGGCACCGGCTCGTTGGCCGTCTTGAGCTGGCCCGCGGCCATCACCGCCTCGATGCGCGCGGGATCCGTGATGCCGTTCGTCAAGGTCACGTCCAGCCGCGCGCCCTGGCGGACGCGCAGGACGGGCGCATCGGCGTTGCCGTCGACGACGTAGCAGAGCCGGTCGCCGTCCTGCTTCACGTCGATGGCCAGGCCGCCGGGCGACGCCTGCACGTCCCGCAGCGCGTGACCCGGCGGCGGCGTGCCGACGCCGCAGGGATGGTCGGGCGTGCTGGCCGGGTCGAAGTCCGGCGCGAGCGCGACGGCGCTCGAGCTCGAGCTCGCGACCGCAGCCGCGCCGCTGCCCTGCGCGAGCAGCGCGCACGACGCGATCGTGATCGCCGCCCGGATCGACCGACGCGACCTCATCGGCTCGAGGCCACCCGTCCTGCGCGGAGGCCGAACGGGTTCGAGCCCATGCCGACGCTCATTGGCCGACGCTCACTGACGGAACAGGTCGGACATCACCTCCACGCCCGCGTCGCAGGCATGGTTCAGGCAGGGCAGCCCGAAGGCGGCGTCGAGCGTCCTGGTCAGCGAGTAGTGGTCGTAGAACTTCGAGCTCACGACGCGGTGCGGGCCATAGTTGGTGTCGACGATCGTGACCACCCGGTTCGACGTGCTCGTGCTGTAGTCGTTCTCGTCCCACAGGATCACGATCGCGCTGCGACGCTCCGACCACACGCGCGACGCCTTGATCGCGGTGACGATGCGCTGCACCGACTGGTCGCCCTGCAGGATCAGCGACGGATTCAGGCCGGTCTGCGTGCCGTTGTCGTCGGCGTCGTAGTTGCAGAAGGCGGTGCCGTTGCCGCGGCCGTGCATGTCGTCGCACTGGTTCGGCGCGATGAACGCGAAGTTCGGGACCGTGCCGGCCTTGAGGTCGGCATACAGACCGTGCTCGCCGTCGAACGGCACGATCCGGCGCAGGCTCAGCGCGGGGTCGCGGCCTTCCTGCACCGATGCGAAGTAGGCGAACGGGTCGTGCTTGACAGCGTAGAGGTAGACGACGTTGTCGGCGCTCACCGGGTTGCCGGGCGTCGACAGCGCGGCGAAGTTCGAGGTGACGTTCTCGCCGAGCGCGTTCTTGCCGCCGACGCTGTAGAAACCGTCGCTGACGTTGACGCCGTCGGCGCCGATCTCGGGCAGCCCTTCCTGGTAGCTCTTCCACGACTTGCCGGCGTTGACGAGCTGGTCGGCGATCGTGATGCCGTCGATGTTGGTGTCGGCCGCGATCCCGTGCCTGCCGTCCAGGTTCGTCAGCGGTGGCGCCGAGGTCTCGTTCTGCGACAGGTCGAGCACGGGCGTCGGCGCGTCGGTGCCGCGGCCGCCGTGGATCGGGCAGACCAGGCCGGTGCTCGGGTTGTCGAGGTTGGTCGGGCGGCCCGGGGCGATGTTCGGGATGCACGCCGTGTTGTGCCAGTCGGGGTACTGGTCGGACAGGTTGTTGAAGTTCGAGCCGCCGACGACCTCGAGGTAGTTCGTCGAGCTCGGATGGGCGATCGCGTAGTAGTTGGTCGCGACGTTGGCCTTGGCCATCAGCGCGTTGATGAAGGGCGCCTGCGGGTTGCCCGCGACCTGCTGGTAAGCGTGGTTCTCCATCATGATCACGAAGACGTGGTCGATCGACGGAATGCCGTTGGGCACGTAGCCCTGGCCGGCCTGGGCGCTGCCGGCCACGACGGCCGCCACGCATGCGGCAAGAATGAGTTTCTTCATGACTGCTTCGCTCCTGGTTTTGAGTGTGCGAGCGGCAGTCCGGCTTCGTCGGCGCTGGCGCGGAAGGGGCCGCTCGCAGGCGATGCTGCGAGCGCCGCATGACGACTTGGTGTCGAAGCGATGTCGTGGCTTGCGGCAGGCTGAGCGCCGCGTGCCGCCCCCCACGAACGAGGGCGACGGCCTCGATGGCGATCGGGCTCATCCGCGCGGACGTCGATCGCCGGCCCCGGAAACCGATCCACCGATGGAAGCGGCCCGCGGGCTATCGGCTCGTCGTGCTTGCGGCCGCGGGCTTCGCGTAGCGTCTCGGCGCCGATCCCATGGCGCGCCGGAAGGCGGTGCTGAACGCGCTCTCCGAGTCGTAGCCGATCGCACGCCCGACCGCGGCGATCCGGGCACCGGGCTCGGAGAGCAGCCGTATCGCGATCAGCATGCGCAGCCGCGTCAGGTAGTTCATCGGCGGCACGCCGACCGCCTGGCGGAAGCGCACCGCGAACACGGTGCGCGACATCGCCGCGACCGAGGCGAGCGTGACGACGGTCCACGCGCGCGACGGTTCGGCATGCATGGCCGCGATCGCGGCGCCGATGCGGGGATCCGCGAGCGCGAACAGCCAGCCGGTGCGTTCCTCGGCCATCTCGGACAGGTGCAGCCTCAGCGCCTTGATCAGCGCGATGTGCGCCAGATGCTCGACGATCGCCTCGGCGCCGGGTCGGGCCTGGTTCAGCTCGCCCATCATCTGCTCGATCGCCGTGCGCAGCGCGTCGCGCGCGTCGGGCGCCTGCAGGCGCACCACGGGCTCGAGCACGCCCAGCAGGAACTGCGAGTGGCTGGAGTCGAACTCGAAGTAGGCCGCGAACATCGTGCCGCTGCCGCCGCCGTTCCAGGTCGCGATCGAGCCGTTGGGCCGATCGTCGAACAGCACGCTCGCGTCGATGGCCGGCAGTCCCGGCTCGCTGGACAGCACGAAGGGCCGCCCGGTGGGGAGCACGACGCAGTCGCCCGCGGTCAGCTTCAGCGGCGCGGGGCCGCCGTCGACCTCCAGCCAGCACTCGCCCGCGGCCACCGAGTAGCAGTACACGCCGTCGTGGGCCGGGAAGCGGATCGCGACGGGGCCGCCGACGTCCGTCGCGCCGACGGTGACGCCGCGGGGTCTCAGCAGGCGGAGAACGTCGGACAGGGGATCCATGATCGGAACGATGGCCAAAGATTTTCGGATCCCTGAGCATAGATCGTTCGGGCTTTGGCTCCTAGAGTGAGGCCATGTCCATCGATCCCGAGCCCTGCATGACTTCCGACAAGAACCTGGCCGCGTGGCTTTCCGCGAAGAATCGATCCCTGGCCGTCGGCGATGCGCCGATGCCCGAGCCCGGCGCGCGCGAGATCGTCGTGCGCAACCGGGCCGTCGCGTTGAACCCGTTCGACGGCATCGTGCAGACGCTCGGCGGCCTGGTGACGCCCTGGCTCGCCTACCCGGCGGTGCTGGGGTCGGACGTTGCCGGCGAGGTCGTCGCCGTCGGCACGGCCGTGACGCGGTTCGAGCGCGGAGACCGCGTGCTGGGGTTGGCGCTGGGCGTCGACAAGATCGCCAACCGCGCGGCCGAAGGCGCGTTCCAGCGCTACGTCGTGCTGCGCGAGGACGCGGTGACCGCCTTGCCCGACGCGATGTCCTTCGAACAGGCCGCGGTGCTGCCGCTCGCGCTCGCCACGGCCGCCTGCGGGCTGTTCCTCGACGACCAGCTCGGCCTGAGGCCGCCGGCGGCCGTCGACCGGCCGCGCGTCGGCGCGACGGTGGTGGTGTGGGGCGGCTCGACGAGCGTGGGCCGCTGCGCGATCCAGCTGGCCGCGGCGGCGGGCTACGACGTCGTCACGACGGCGTCGCCGCGCCACGCCGAGGCGCTGCGCGCGCTGGGCGCCCGCGAGGTCTTCGACCGCACCGATCCGCGCGTGGTCGCGACCCTGGTGCAGCGGCTGAAGGAGGTCGAGGTCGCCGGCGCGATCGCGCTGGGCGTCGGCTCGGGACGGCCGTGCATCGACGTGGTCAGCCGATGCCGCGGGCGGCGATTCGTGGCGATGGCCAGCGCGCCGGTGTCGCTGGACGACGCGCCGCTGACGGGGCAGTTCGCCTGGATGCTCGCCCGCCTGCCGCGCGTGGGCCTCGGCTTCCTGGGGCTGGCGATCCGGGCGCGGATCCGCGGCGTGCGTTGCAGCTCGATCTGGGGGACGGCGCTCGCGCCGCTGCCGCTGTGCCGAACCGTCTTCGCGGACTTCCTCGAACCCGCGCTGGCCCAGGGCCGCTTCGTGCCCTCGCCGGCGCCGCTGGTGGCCGGGCACTCGCTGGGCGATCTCCCCCAGGCGATGGCGCGGCTGCGCCAGGGCGTGTCGGGGCAGAAGATCGTCGTGACGCTTTGAACCGGCGCGTCGGCACGCGCATCGAGCGACCGCGGTTCGTGGATTCGACCCGGCGCTTCGCCTCGACGACGAGGCGCAGGCTTAGCGCGACAAGCGCTCCGCGCTCAATGGGGTTCGCACGCCGATCGGGCGGCGACCAAGGCCGCCACCGAGGCCAGGAACGCGCGCTTCTGTCGCTCCGTCGGCGGCTCGAAGGCCTCGACCAGGCGCAGCAGCGCGACCGCCTCGTCCGGCCCGTAGGCATCGGCGCGTTCGATCAGGGCTTGAAGTTCAGGCGTCATGCCGCAAGCGTATCCGAGCGGGCCGCGGCGGCGCTGCGCGGAATTCTTGATCGAGCGTGTCCTGGTCGACTCGAAAGTGCACGGCGGGACAATCGAACGAGAGGCTGCGCAGGACGCCCGGCTTCCGCACACCCGCAGAGACGTCAGTGAAGCCGTCGCATCGACCGGTTGGATCCGCCGCGGTTCAAACCTGCACCAGGCCGCCGTCGACGAACAGTTCGACGCCCGTGATGTAGCTCGCGTCGTCCGATGCGAGGAACGACACGGCCTTGGCGATCTCGTCGGCCTCACCGACGCGGCCGAGCGGCGCCTTGTCCGCGATGTCCCGGCAGTAGGCGTCGATCTGCTCGTCGGTCATCTTCAGCTCCGTCCTGTAGGCGGGCGTGACCACCGCGCCGGGCGAGACGACGTTGATGCGGATGGGGCCGTTGTCCGACTCCGGACTGGTGGCGCGCCGGCTCGCCGTCCTGCCCAACCGCGTCTGGGCGAGCGAGGCCTACCTGCAGCGGCATGGAACGCCCGGCCATCCGCGCGAGCTGCGCTCGCACGCGGCGCTGGTCACTCGAGTCGCCCGCCATGGCGCCGGCTACGCCTGGCCCATGAGTCGCGACGGCAACGCGGAGCTCTTCGAGGTCACGCCCGTCATCGAGGCCGACGACCCGGAGGTGCTCAAGCCACCGCTGTTCGCCGGCGCCGGCCTGATGATGGCGACGGACATGATCATGGCGCCGCACGCGGCGGCGGGGCTGGTTCGCCCGGTGCTCGATGGCTGGGTGGGGCGCTGTCCGGAGTTGCACGCCGTATTTCCGCGCGGCCATGTCCAGCCGCCGAAGCTGCGCGCCTTCGTCGATTTCCTGTCGCGGGAGTTGGCCGTGGAGAAGTGATCGCGGGCGCCGCGATCCAACCCGGCGAAGGCCGCGGATCAGTCGTCGCGTTGCGCGTCCTCGATGCGTCGAAGTGCCGCCAGAAGCTCGCCGCCGGCGCGGCCTTCGTCGCCGAACATCCGCTGCTGCAAGTCGATGACGCGTGGCAACGCCGAGCGCAGCGCCTTGAGGCCGGCATCCGTCAGGTCGACGAGCTTCGCCCGAACGTCGGACGGGCTGGGCATGCGCGCCACGAGGCCCTTGCTCTCGAGGATCTTGAGCATCTGCGAGACCTGCATCGGATGGATCTCGCTGGCGGTCGCCAACTCTGCCTGCGCGACCTTTCCGCCCGATCTGCCGAGCCATGCCACGAGCATCAACGTCGTGAACTGGAGATGCGTGAGCGACAGCGGCTCCAGCACGCGATCGACATCGCGCTGGTAGCGATGCACGACACGCCAGAGCACGAAACCGATGGCGTTCTCGGGGGCCCCGAGGGACGCTGTGTCGAAGAAGTGGCGGATCGCGCGGGCGTTGCTCATCCAGCACGATCTTAGACCCATCGGTCGTCAAGGATTCTCGCGCGTCACCGTTGCTCGGCAGCGACGGGCGAGCGTAATCTAAATGCGTTTATTGAATCGGATCGCATGCGCTCGACGATGGCCGCGCGCCGCATCCATCACTTCGAGACGGGAACCGCATCATGAGAAAGCTCGACATCGCCTTCTGGAACTATGACCGCGCGCAAGCCTTGCGCGATGGAGAGGTCACGATCGACGGCGTGGACGCGACCTTCCACAACGGAAGAATCGTCACCGACGTTTTCGAGGGCATGGTGAAGGATCGCGCCTACGACGTCTCCGACCTCGGCCTCAGCTATTTCCTGCGGACGATGGATACCGACGAGGCGCCGTTCCGCCTGCTGCCGGTGCCGCTTCTGCACATGTTTCGCCATTCGGCGATCTACATCAACAAGACCAAGGGCATCAGGCGCCCCGAGGATCTCAACGGCAAGACGATCGGCGAACTGGCGCTCTACGGCCACGACGCCGGCGTGATGCCGAAGGGCATGCTGTCGGATGAATTCGGATTCCGGCCCGAGAGCTGCCGCTGGATCGTGGGCGGCATCGACTTCCCGCTCGCGCCGATCGACTGGCTGCCCAAGCCCGTGCCGCCCGGCGTCGACGTGACCTACGCCAAGGCCGACGACGATCTCGGCGACATGCTCGCCGCCGGCGAGATCGACGCGCTGATCTCGGCCGACGCTCCCAGGTGCGTGCTGGAGAAGCAACCGAACGTCGGGCGCCTCTTCGAGGACTACGAGACCGTCGAACGCGAGTATTTCGGGCGAACGGGCATCTTCCCCATCATGCACATGGTCTCGGTGAAGAAGGAACTGGCGAACGACGACGACCTGATGCGCGCGATCTACAAGGGCTTCTGCGATGCCAAGGAGGCGATGGCAGCGAAGCTGCGCATGGGCATGACCTTCAACAACATGACCGTGATGGTCCCGTGGCTGAGCCATTTGATGCAGCAGAACATCGACACCCTGGGGGCCGACTGGTGGCCCTATGGCATCGCGAAGAATCGCCCCGCGATCGATGCCTTCCTGCGCTACCACTTCGAGCAGGGACTGTCGAAGCGCCGCTGGACGATCGAAGAGGTGTTCGTTCCCGCGTTGCTGGGGAGTTGAGTTCGGGCGTTCACGTCGGCCCGGTGCATGTCTTCTCGCAGAACGCACGCTTGATGCAACGTGCCTTTCCCGGTTGCCGCCTGCTGGCACGCTCGCGGCCAAGTTGAACCGATGAACGCGGGGCGCTTGCGGAAGATCGCCCACAAATGAAAAACCGGCCAAAAGGCCGGTTTTCACGAGCAGAGATTGGTGGAGACGAGGAGGATCGAACTCCTGACCTTCGCATTGCGAACGCGACGCTCTCCCAGCTGAGCTACGCCCCCAACAGCCTTGCAGTATAGCAGCAGGTTTCGGCGAATTGAAATGACGCCTTTTCGGGGGTGTGGCGCAGACGCCATCGAAGCCGGTGGTGTCGTGTTCCGACTCAGAGGGAAGTTAGATCGCGAGGTGCGGCCGAAAACACGAGTCGCCCCTCGTTTTCACGTCCGACGACATTCGCCGTACGATGGGCGCGCAACCCGTCGCTGGACCTTATCGCCCGGAGGAATGCCGTGAGCCTGTCAACCGCACCGCGCGCCGCGCAGCACGAGCCGCAATGGCTCGAGTCCGAGTACAACCTGCGGGCGCGCCATCCCGATCACCAGGACGTCCTCGAGCGCTGGCGCACCGCGTCGACGCTGGTGCATCGCATCGAGTCGCACCGGCGCGACGTGCGCTACGGCAGCGGGGACGCCGAGACACTGGACGTCTACCCGAGCCCGCACGCGAACGCGCCGGTGCTCGTCTTCATCCACGGCGGCTACTGGCGCTCGCTGGACAAGGCCGACCACGCGTTCGTCGCGCCGTCCTTCACGGCCGACGGCGCGATGGTGGTGGTGCCGAACTACGCGAAGTGTCCGGTGGTGGGCATCGAGCACATCGCGCTGCAGATGACGCGCGCGCTCGCCTGGGTGCACCGCAACGCCGCGCTCTACGGCGCGGACCCGAGGCGCATCGTGGTGGCGGGACATTCGGCGGGCGGGCATCTCGCCGCGATGATGCTCAGCTGCCGCTGGAAGGAGGTCGGCGCCGACCTGCCGCCGTCGCTGGTCTCGGGCGCGCTGGCGATCTCGGGCGTGTTCGACCTCGAGCCGCTGCGCCACGCGCCGTTCCTGCAGTCCGACCTGCAGCTGACCTCCGCCGCCGTGAAGCGCCTGAGCCCGGCGTTCTTCCCGCGTCCGCGCAAGCCGCTGTATACGGCGGTGGGCATGGGCGAGAGCGCGGAGTTCCAGCGCCAGACGGCGCTGATCCGCGACCAGTGGGGCCCGACGAGCGTGCCGGTGTGCGAGACGATCCCCGGCGTCAACCACTACACGATCCTGCACGGGCTCGCCGACCCGCGCGGGCGGCTGCACAAGATGGCGTTGCGCCTGCTCGGCCTCGGTTGACAGGGAGGCGGCCCTGCGCGCGCGTGACGCGGGCGCGCGGCGCGGGCCCGGGACTCAGGCCGCGTCGGTCCCGGACGCGTCGCCCTGGGCCTGGCCCGTCGCGCAGGCCTTGCACGGGCCGCAGCTGCCGCAGCCGCCGGCGTTCGCGGCGGCGTCGATGGCCTTGATCTCGATGCGCCGCGCGAGCGCTTCGGACGCGCCCGTCGCGCGCACGACGCGGCCCGAGTTCGCGGCCAGCTTGTTGCGCAGCGCCGCCGGCGCCAGCTTCCAGACGCTGTAGCCCGCCGCGCCGAGCACGATCATCAGGGTGATGAGAGTCTGCATGTCCGTTCAACCCGGGAAGAAGTGGCGCACCGTGTAGTACGTGAGGCCGGAGGCGACGTACGCGAGCGCGAACAGGTAGCTCGCCATGATGATGGGCTGGCGCCAGCCGCCGGTCTCGCGGCGCGTGACGGACAGCGTCGCGACGCACTGCGGCGCGAACACGTACCAGGCGAGCAGCGAGCAGGCGGTCGGGAGCGACCAGGTATGCGAGATCAGCGGCTGCAGCTGCTCGGCGACGGCGTCGCCGGTGGCCGACAGCGCGTACACCGTGCCGAGCGCGCCGACCGCGACCTCGCGCGCCGCGAGGCCCGGCACCAGCGCGATCGAGATCTGCCAGTTGAAGCCGATCGGCGCGAAGATGTACTGCAGCAGGTGGCCCAGCCGGCCCGCGAGGCTGTACTCGATCGCCGGGCCCGTGGCGCCGGCGGGCGGCGCGGGGAACGTCGACAGGAACCACAGCACGATCATCAGCGCGAGGATGATGGTGCCGACGCGGTTGGTGAAGATGCGGCAGCGCTCCCACAGCCCGATCGCGAGGTTGCGCAGGTTGGGCCAGCGGTAGGCGGGCAGCTCCATCATCAGCGTGTGGTGCTGCGGGCCGCTGCCGCGGCCCAGGCGCTGGAGCACCCACGCCACGCCCATCGCGCTGACGATGCCCGCGAGGTACAGCACGAACAGCACGAGGCCCTGCAGGTTCACGCCGAGCGCGAGCGTGCGCGCCGGGATGAAGGCGCCGATCAGCAGCGCGTAGACGGGCAGGCGCGCCGAGCACGTCATCAGCGGCGCGATCAGGATGGTCGCGAGACGGTCGCGCGGGTCGGAGATCGTGCGCGTGGCCATGATGCCGGGGATGGCGCAGGCGAAGCTGGAGAGCAGCGGGATGAAGCTGCGGCCGGTGAGGCCCACGCCGGCCATCACGCGATCGAGCAGGAACGCGGCGCGCGGGAGGTAGCCGGAGTCCTCGAGCGCGAGGATGAACAGGAACAGGATCAGGATCTGCGGCAGGAACACGAGCACGCTGCCGGCGCCGGCGATCACGCCGTCGACGAGCAGGCTGCGCAGCAGGCCGTCGGGCATGTGGTTCGCGACGAGCTGCCCCGTGCCGTCCATCAGCGACTTGATGTGGTCCATCGGCCACTGCGCCCAGCTGAACACGGCCTGGAACATCAGGAACAGCACGACGGTGAGGATCGCCATGCCCCAGACCGGGTGCAGCAGCACGCGGTCGAGCGCGTCGTCGACGTGCGTGCTGCTCGCCACCGGCTCGGTGAGCGCGGCGTCGAGCAGGCGGTGCACCTCGTGGTGGTCGCGCATGACGGCGTCGATCGCGGCTTGGCCGACGTGGCCGTGCGGCGGCTCGGCGTCGCGGTGCACGCCGGGGCCGGACGCGATCGCGGCGGCCGGGTCGTGCGACGCCGCGAGCCAGGCCTCGATCGTCTCGAGCAGCGCCTCGGCGCCGCCGGTGCGCACGGCGACGGTCTCGACCACCGGCACGCCCAGCTCCTGCTCGAGCTTCGCGCGGTCGATGCGGATGCCGCGCTTGCGGGCGACGTCTGCGAGGTTCAGCGCGACGAGCATCGGGCGGCCGAGGCGGCGTGCCTCGATCACGATGCGCAGCGTCAGGCGCAGGTTGGTGGCGTCGGTGACGCAGACGAGCAGGTCGGGCGCGGCCTCGCCGGCGCGCTTGCCGTTGACGACGTCGCGCGTGACGGTCTCGTCCGCGCTGGTCGCGTTGAGGCTGTAGGCGCCCGGCAGGTCGAGCACATGCACCTGGCGGCCGGACGGCAGCGTGAGCAGGCCTTCCTTGCGTTCGACGGTGACGCCGGCGTAGTTCGCGACCTTCTGGCGGCTGCCGGTCAGCAGGTTGAACAGCGCGGTCTTGCCGCAGTTCGGATTGCCCAGCAGCGCGATGCGCCGGGTGTCGAGCGCGGCCGTGCTCATCGCTTCGGATCCAGCCAGACCCAGACGCACGACGCCTCCTGGCGGCGCAGCGCGAACGTGCTGACGCCGCCGCGGCCGCCGATGCGCACGCCGATCGGGTCGTCGCCGGGCTGGCCGAACGCGATCACGCGCAGCGTCGCGCCCTGCACGAAGCCGATCTCGATCAGGCGCAGCGCCATGCGCTCGAGGGCGGGGTCGGTCTCGCCCGAGGCGCCCGCCGCCTGCAGGCGCACGCCGGCGACGATGCCGGTGGCGTTGCGCGGCAGGGCCGTCAGCTGCACCGCTTCGCGGATCCCGGCGCCGCCGGCCGATGCGCCGCTGCCCGCTGCCCGCTCGCGCGACGCAGGGGCGACTTCGGCTTCGAGCGACGCGGGGTCGCCGAAGCGGGCGAGCACATGACCGGACATGAACGAGGATTCCTGGGAGAAGCGGCGGTGTCGAGGGCATCGATCCTGCCGGCTTGTCGTGACACCGCTGAGATGGAAACTGAAAAAGGCTCTAAAGAAGAACCATTCTCATTCATTGTAGGCCTGCGCCCGAGGAGTGTCATCCGGCGGTCATGTAAACGCACCACGTTGGCGATGGCTATCGGGCCGATAGCTTCTATCGAAAACATGGGAATCATAGATTTGCCATAGTGCCTGCCCGGGTCGGGCCGCCTGCCCCCGTGTCAGGCGTGCCTATCGAAACGATAGCTATTGACGATCAGTATTTGATAGTCAATGACTTATACTTCACCCATCGCAGCAGTCACCAACCCACGAGGAAACAAGATGTCCCTGATCAACACCCAAGTCCAGCCCTTCAAGACCGAAGCCTTCCACAACGGCAAGTTCATCACCGTCAGCAACGAGACGCTGAAGGGCAAGTGGTCCGTGCTGATCTTCATGCCGGCCGCGTTCACCTTCAACTGCCCGACCGAAGTGGAAGACGCCGCCGACAACTACGCCGAATTCCAGAAGGCCGGCGCCGAGGTCTACATCGTCACCACCGACACGCACTTCTCGCACAAGGTCTGGCACGAAACCTCGCCGGCCGTCGGCAAGGCGAAGTTCCCGCTGGTCGGCGACCCGACGCACGCGCTGACGAACGCCTTCGACGTGCATATCCCGGAAGAAGGCCTGGCGCTGCGCGGCACCTTCATCATCAACCCGGAAGGCATCATCAAGACGGCCGAAGTGCACAGCAACGAGATCGCCCGCGACGTGAAGGAAACGCTGCGCAAGCTGAAGGCCGCCCAGTACACCGCCGCGCACCCGGGCGAAGTCTGCCCGGCGAAGTGGAACGAAGGTTCGAAGACGATCGCCCCGTCGCTGGACCTGGTCGGCAAGATCTAAGAAGACCCGGGCTCGCCGTCCCGCGAAGGGACGGTCGAGCGACCGCGTGGGCGGCGGTTCGACGCCGCCGTCCTGGCGTGTCCGATCATCTGAATTGTTAGAAAAGGAGTTCCCGCATGCTTGATTCCAACCTGAAGGCGCAGCTCAAGGCCTACCTCGAGCGCGTGAAGCTGCCTTTCGTGATCACCGCGTCGCTGGACGACAGCGAGGGTGGCCGGGAGATGCGTGGCCTGCTCGAGGACATCGTCTCGCTGACCGACAAGATCACGCTGAAGACGGACGGCAACGACGCGCGCAAGCCGTCGTTCACGCTGCACCGTCCGGGCGAGACGGAGCGCATCCGCTTCGCCGCCGTCCCGATGGGCCACGAGTTCACCTCGCTGGTGCTCGCGCTGCTGCAGGTCGGCGGCCATCCGCCGAAGATCGAGCAGGAGCTCATCGACCAGATCCAGGGCATCGAAGGCGACCTGCGCTTCGAGACCTACATGTCCCTCACGTGCCACAACTGCCCGGACGTCGTCCAGGCGCTGAACCTGCTCGCGGTGCTGAACCCGCGCATCCAGAGCGTCGTCATCGACGGCGGCCTGTACCAGCAGGAAGTCGAGGACCGCCAGGTGCTGGCGGTGCCGATGGTCTACCTCAACGGCGAGCATTTCGGCCAGGGCCGGATGGACGTCGAGGAGATCGTCAAGAAGCTCGACACCGGCGCCGGCGCGCGCGACGCCGCCAAGCTCAACGCCAAGGACGCCTACGACGTGCTGATCGTCGGCGGCGGCCCCGCGGGCGCCGCGGCCGCGGTCTACGCGGCGCGCAAGGGCATCCGCACCGGCCTGCTGGCCGAGCGCATGGGCGGCCAGACGATGGACACCATGAGCATCGAGAACTTCATCTCGGTGCTCGAGACCGACGGCCCGAAGTTCGCCGCGGCGCTGGAGCAGCACGCCAAGCGCTACGAGGTCGACATCCTCAACCTGCAGCGCGCCGACAAGCTGATCCCCGCGGGCGCGGACGGCCTGATCGGCGTCGAGCTGGAGAACGGCGCGACGCTGAAGAGCAAGTCCGTGATCATCTCGACCGGCGCGCGCTGGCGCGAGGTCAACGTGCCGGGCGAGAAGGAGTACCGCAACAAGGGCGTGGCGTACTGCCCGCATTGCGACGGCCCGCTGTTCAAGGGCAAGAAGGTCGCGGTGATCGGCGGCGGCAACTCCGGTGTCGAGGCGGCGATCGACCTGGCGGGCATCGTCGGCCACGTCACGCTGCTCGAGTTCGGCGACGCGCTCCGTGCCGACGCGGTGCTGGTCAGCAAGCTCAAGAGCCTGCCCAACGTCGTCGTCCACACGCAGGCGCAGACCACCGAGATCACCGGCACCGACGGCAAGGTCAGCGGCCTGACCTACACCGACCGCTCGAGCGGCGAGTCGAAGCAGGTCGAGCTCGAGGGCGTCTTCGTGCAGATCGGCCTCGTGCCGAACTCCGAGTTCCTGAAGGGCACGCTGGAGCTGACGAAGCACGGCGAGATCGTCGTCGACGCGCGCGGCCAGACCTCGCTGCCCGGCGTGTTCGCGGCCGGTGACGTGACGACGGTGCCGTTCAAGCAGATCATCATCGCGACCGGCGACGGCGCGAAGGCGGCGCTCGGCGCGTTCGACCACCTGATCCGGACGTCGGCGCCCGCCACCGCGCCGACCGAAGCGGTCGCCGCCTGACGACGAGCCGGCCACGCGCCGGCGCCGTCCCCGACACGCGCAGCACTCGTTCGAGTCGCTGCGCGTTTTTCATGGCGCCGTCAGGGTTGCGAAGGCGCCGCCGCCAGCGCCGCCGCGGGCGTCGCGCGCTGGCGCCGCAGCCACAGGAAACCGTCGGCGCTGTAGATCGCCAGCGCCGACCAGATCAGCGCGAAGCTCACGAGCCGTTCCGGCGCGAGCGGCTCGCCGAAGAACCAGACCCCGAGCGCGAACTGCAGCGACGGCGACAGGTACTGCAGCGTGCCGAGCGTGGCCAGCGTGATGCGGCGCGCGCCCGCGGCGAACAGCAGCAGCGGGATCGCGGTGATCGGGCCGGCGGCGAGCAGCCAGGCGAGGTCGCCGCCGCCCATGCCGGCGAACGCGCCGCCGCGGTGCGCGCCGATCGCGAGCAGCGCGACGAGCGCGACCGGCGCCATCACGAGCGTCTCCAGCGCCAGCCCTTCGAGCGCGCCCAGCGGCGCCGTCTTGCGCAGCAGGCCGTACGAGCCGAAGCTGCCGGCCAGCCCGAGCGCGATCCACGGCGGCCGGCCGAGCGCCAGCGTCAGCCACAGCACGCCCGCCGCCGCGACGCCCAGCGCGGCCCACTGCAGCGGGCGCGGCCGCTCCTTCAGGATCCAGGTGCCCAGCAGCACGTTGACGAGCGGCGTGACGAAGTAGCCCAGGCTCGCCTCGATCACGTGGCCGTGGTTCACCGACCAGATGTACAGCAGCCAGTTCGCGCTGAGCAGCAGCGCGCTGAGCGCGAACTGGCCCCACAGGCGCGGCCGGCGGGCGACGTCCGCGAGCCACTGCCAGCGCCGCGTCGCCGCCAGCACGCCCCAGATGAACACGAACGACCACAGCGAACGGTGGACGACGATCTCGAACGCGTCGACGCGCTCGAGCGCATGGAAGTACAGCGGGAACAGGCCCCAGATCAGGTAGGCGAGGGCGGCGTAGACGAGACCGGAAGGCATGCGGGGCACGGGCGTTCGTGAGGGTTGGCGCGCATTGTCCGCCGGCCCGCGCCCGTCGCATGATGCGCAGGCCATGACGCCATCGCCCGCCTTGCCGCAGTTCCTCTACCGCCTCGTGCCGACGCGCCCGGCGATGCTCGTCGACGGCCCCACCGAGCGCGAGATCGGCATCATCGACGCGCACTTCGCGCGCCTGCAGCGCCTCGCGAAGGAGGGCGTCGTGCTGCTCGCCGGCCGCACGCTGGACACGGGCCCGGACACCTTCGGCATCGTCGTCTTCGTCGCCGGATCGCGCGCCGCGGCCGAGGCGATCCTGCGCGAGGATCCGGTCATCGCCGAAGGGGTGATGCACGGCGAGCTGTTCCCGTACCGCGTGGCGGTGTGGTCGTCGACCTGGACGCCGCCGCCAGGCTGACCCCCCCACATCGAAGTCCGCGAATGCGGCACGAGTGCGCAACGCTGTCGTTGGTTTCCGACGAATCCAGCCATTCGGGGGATTGTTGCTGTCGAGGGGGCGCTGAAAAATCCTTGTCATCGATGCGTCCCATGATCGGGCGGTCGTCGAAGGAGCCTCAGCCATGCCGCAAACCTACAACGTCGGATCCCGGTCGCGTTTCGTGACCTTCGTCGCCTGGATGTTCATCCTGCTGGCGGCGTTCGCGTGCGAGTGGGCGGTGATCCAGAACGCGACGCAGGCGTCGTGGGCGCCGTCGGCGGCCGAGCGCGGCGCGATGCCGTGGCTCACCGGCTTCCTGCTGCGCTACCTGCCCTGGGTGTTCTCGTGCGCGATCGCGCTGTCGCTCGCGACGATGGTCTGCGCGTTCGGCCTGCTGCGCCGCATCGAGTGGGCGCGCCGCGTCTTCATCGGCCTGCTGATGGTCGCGATCGCCGTGATCCTCGGCGGCCTGTGGCTGCAGCAGGAGCTCGTGCACCTGCTGGTCGACACGACGCTGCGCCAGGCCACGCTGCCGCAACCGGCGGCCGAGCTGTTCGGCGGCATGCTGACCGCCGCGCGCCTGCTCGCCGCCGCGATCACGGTGGTGGCCAGCGTCGGTCTCGCGGGGATCATCCGCCGCCTGATGTCGCCGTCGGTGCGCCAGGAGTTCGCATAACGAGTCGACGGCCCGTCAGCGGGCATCGACCTCGACCCGACGGCCGCCTTCGCGGCCGTTCTTGCGTCTGCCTCGGGCTCAGTCGACGTCCCCGTCGACGTAGAACCAATGGCCTTCCTCTCGCACGAAGCGGCTCGTTTCATGCAGCCGCTCGGCGCGCCCACCCAGCTTGCTGCGCGCGACGAACTCGACGATCGCGTGGTCGTCGTCCTGCCGCACGTGGCGCCTCACCTCCAGGCCCAGCCAGCGCAGGCCGGCCGGCATCGGTTCGAGCGTGGAAGGGCGGGTCGACGGGTGCCAGGTCGCCTGCAGGTAGTCGAGCAGGCCCAGCGTGAAGGCGCTGTAACGCGAGCGCATCAGGTCTTCGGCGCCCGGCGCCTGCAGCGCCTGCGGGCCGGCGTGCCAGCGCCCGCAGCAGGCCGCGTAGGCGAGCGGGCGGCCGCAGGGGCAGGGGGTCGACGGGGTCATGGACATGGCGTGAATTGTGCCGCGCGGCGCACTCAGGAATTCTTGGCGCGACGCCGAAAGGTCCGATAGACTGTATGCAAATACAGTACTCCAGGAGCTCCCGAACGCCTGCCGTCCGCCTGAATTCCCCGCCACCGGTGAACGCCGGTGAGGACGTCGATCGCCGCACGTCGACCGGCCTTGCGCCGGGCGATGTCCTGCCGTCGACGCGTGATCGCCTTTGTTCTCGCACAGGCGTCGCGCCAGGCATCACCGCGACCGCGTTCCTGCCCTCCTGCCGCCTCGTGATCCCGCTCTCCATCCACGCCTGCGATGTCTTCGCCTTCCTCCCTGCTGCCGCTGGAGCACCTGCATCCGGCGTTGTGGCGCGCGCACCAGCTCGGGCGCGGGCGGGAGCAGGTGCAGCCGAGCGGGTACGCGGCACTCGACACCGAGCTGCCCGGCGGCGGCTGGCCGCAACGGGCGATCACCGAGCTGTTGCTGGCCGGCCCGGGCTGGGGTGAAGTCCGGCTGATGGCGCCGGCGCTCGCGCGGGTCGGCGCGGCGGGGCGGGGCGTGCTGCTGATCGGGCCGCCGGCCGATCCGTGCGCCGAGGCGCTGGAGCAGCTCGGGCTCGACCTGCGGCGCTGCGTCGTGATCCGCGGCAGCGACCTGCTGTGGCCGCTCGAGCAGGCCCTGCGCAGCGGGCAGGTCGGCGCCGTCGTCGCGTGGGCGCCGGCCAGCCTCAAGGGCGAGGCCTTGCGGCGCCTGCAACTGGCCGCGCAGTCGCACGAGGGCCCGGCCTTCGTCGTGCGCACGCCGGCCGCCGCGGCGCAGCCGAGCCCGGCGCCGTTGCGGCTCGTGCTTTCAGGCGCGGGCCCCGACGCGCTGGCGGTGCGCCTGCTCAAGCGCCGCGGGCCGGCGCTCGACGAGCCGGTGCTGCTGGAGCTGCCGCCGGTGCTGTCGCGCATCGGCCGCCAGCGCGCGCTGACGCC
>JASLEM010000270.1 GCA_030151165.1 Burkholderiaceae bacterium | reverse complement strand
CGCAGGTGACGGTCCGCCAACAGAACGAATTTCAATGCCTCGCAAGTTCAGCCTCGAAAACACACGCAATATCGGGATCATGGCCCACATCGACGCCGGTAAGACGACGACGACTGAGCGCATCCTCTATTACACCGGAAGGACCTACAAGATGGGGGAGGTTCACGAGGGCGCGGCCGTGATGGACTGGATGGCCCAGGAGCAGGAGCGGGGCATCACCATCACCTCGGCGGCCACCACCGCCCAGTGGCGCGACATCACCGTCAACATCATCGACACCCCCGGCCACGTCGACTTCACCGTCGAGGTAGAGCGCTCGCTGCGCGTCCTTGACGGTGCGGTCGCGGTCTTCGACGGGTCGCCGGCGTGGAGCCCCAGACCGAGACGGTGTGGCGGCAGGCGAACAAGTACAAGGTGCCGCGCATCGAGCGCTCGACCTCGATCGTGAAGTCGACGTGGCCGGGCGTGTCGATGATGTTGATGCGATGCTCGGGGTAGTTGCCGGCCATGCCTTTCCAGAACGCGGTCGTCGCGGCCGACGTGATCGTGATGCCGCGCTCCTGCTCCTGCTCCATCCAGTCCATCGTCGCCGCGCCTTCGTGCACCTCGCCGATCTTGTGGTTCACCCCCGTGTAGAAGAGGATGCGCTCGGTCGTCGTCGTCTTGCCGGCGTCGATGTGCGCGCTGATGCCGATGTTGCGATAGCGCTCGATGGGAGTCTTGCGGGGCATGGAAATCTCCGTGGATGGAAGGGCGGTCGGCCTCGTGCGGCCGCCCGGCGGCCCAGGCGCCACGGCGACGGCCGCACGATGTCGACGCAGTTGTACCGCACTGTGCTCCACGGTGTCGAAGGGCTCCCGCGCGGCCTCGGGCCGCTCAGGGTCGATGCCGACGATCCCGGGCTTCGCGCCTGCGAAGCCGCCAGCCGGCGAGCACGGCCCGAAGACCGGAGGTGAGGCGGCCAGGGGTCAAGACGCCAGTCGAACGCTGCGCCACTTCCTGGGCGTCGTGCCCTCCCAGCCGTGGAAGGCGCGCGTGAACGAGTTCAGTTCCTCGAATCCGAGGACGAAGGCGATCTCGGCGGTGTCGAGTTCGGTCTCCACGAGCAGCCGGCGCGCCAGGTCCTGTCGCACTTCGTCGAGCAAGCGCTGGTAGCTCGTACCCTCGTCGCCCAGGCGGCGTTGCAAGGTGCGATGGCTCACGTGCAGTTCCCTCGCCACCTCGTCGATGCTGGGGCGCCTGCCGCGCATCTGGCGGCGCAGCGCCATGCGCACGTGGTCGGCCACCGAGGTCGACCGCGTGCGCGTCTTCAGGGCCGCCTCGAGGCCGGGCACCAGCAGTTCCAGCAGATCGGGGTTGTGCGTGCCGAACGGCACCGCGAGATCCGCGCGCCGGAAGACCAGCGCGTCGCTCGGCGAGCCGAGGACGACGTCACACGGGAAATTCCGCGCGAGGAGCCGATCCGGGTCGCGCGGCCGCGTCACCTCCAGGCGCAGCGGCGCCATCGGCTGGCCGGTTCCCAGCACGGCCAGCCGATGCAACGCCGCGAAGGTGGCGTCGACGAGGAAGGTCGGCACCGGCGTGTCCGCGCTCAGCCAGATGATCTGCACCCGGGCCTCGTCGTCGTCCAGGTCGACCTGCACCACCTCCGGGCAGGTGAGCCGCTTGTAGCGCGAGAGCTTGGCCAGCGCGGCGCCCAGGTTCTCCGAATGCAGCGCCGCCGCGGCCGCGACGTCGAACTGCTGCGGCAGCGGCTGCCTCACGAGCCGCAACCCGAAATCCGCCGGGACGCCGCTCGCCTCGACGGCCGTCCACAACGCGAAGAACTGCTTCGTGCTGACCCGCAGGCGGCCGCCGTGGAACGGCGTCGCGGCGATGCCGGCCTGGCGCAGCAGGTCGTCGAAATCCAGCCCCTCGGATTCGAAGGCCTGGCGCAGGAAGCCCGCAACGGGGACGAGATCGGTCATCGACACGGCGTGGCACCGGGAGCGGGGTCGAGGGCCGGAGTCTAGGCGGTCGTGCGCAGGCGGGCTCATCGGATCGCGCCAATCGCCCATCCGCGTGCGCCATCCGCGGGCGACGGCCCGTGGCACCGCTCCTGACGCGATCGGATTCGAGCTTGGCGTCTTCCGGTTTTCCGCGGACCGGCGCGGCAAGCAGACTGCGGATCGGATCATCACATCGCAAGGACAGCATGAACATCACCGCCCGCCCCGTCGCGCTCGTCACCGGCGCCTCCTCGGGCATGGGACAGGACTTCGCGTTGCGGCTCATCGCGGAAGGCTACACGGTCTACGGCGCCGCCCGGCGAGTCGCGCGGATGGCGGCCATCGCCGCGGCCGGGGGACACGTCCTCGAGATGGACGTCACCGACGACGCGGCCATGGTCGCGGGCGTCGCGCAGGTCATCGCGGCGCAAGGCCGGATCGACGTGCTGGTCAACAACGCTGGCTACGGCCAGTACGGCGCGCTCGAGGACGTGCCGATCGCGGAGGGCCGCCGGCAGATGGAGACCAACCTCATCGGCCTGGCGCGGCTGACGCAGCTGTGCCTGCCGCACATGCGGGCGCGGGGCTACGGCCGGATCATCAACATCTCGTCGATCGGCGGCAAGGCGGCGCTCCCGCTCGGCGGCTGGTACCACGCCTCGAAGTTCGCGCTCGAAGGCTATTCGGACGCGCTGCGCAACGAGGTGCGTCAGTTCGGGATCGACGTCGTCGTGATCGAGCCCGGCGGCGTCGCGTCGGAGTGGTCGGGCATCGCCGTCGACGAGGCGAAGCGGCATTCGTCGCGGGGCGCCTATGCCGGTCTCACGGCGAGCTTCAGCAAGATGCAGGGCCAGCTCGAGCTGCCGGGCGCCGGCGTGATCAGCGACCTCGTCGTCAAGGCCCTCAAGGCGAAGCGCCCCAGGACGCGGTACCACGGCGGCCAGTTCGCGAGCCTGATCCTGTTCCTGCGCCGCCATCTTTCGGATCGCATGCTCGACCGGCTCATCGCGCTGGCGATGCGCGGTTGAGCCTTGTCGACGAAGGTCGGCAGCGACTGCGCCGCTACGCCGGTCGAGGCGTCGTCACCACGGTGTTCCTCAGCTCCCCCAGCCCGGTGGCGGCCACCCGGACGACGTCGCCGGCGCGCAGGAAGCGCGGCGGCGAGAAGCCGATGCCGACGCCGACGGGCGTGCCTGTCGCGATGATGTCGCCCGGCAGCAAGGTCATCGCGGCGGACAGGGTCTCGATCAGCGCCGGCACGCCGAAGATCAGGTCGGCCAGCGGCGCGTCCTGGCGCAGCTCGTCGTTGACCCAGGTCCGCACCCGCAGGGACTCGACCGGCGCCTCGTCGGGCGTCGTGATCCACGGGCCGACGGGGCAGAAGGTGTCGAGCGACTTGCCCAGGAACCACTGCACGTGGTCGCGTTGCAGGTCGCGCGCGGTGACGTCGTCGAGCGCGATGAAGCCGAAGACCTTCCCCATCGCCTCGCCCCGCGGGACGTTGCGGCATTCCTCGGCGATCACCACGCCGATCTCGCCTTCGTAGTCCACCGACGACGTGGTCGCCTCGCTGAAGACGATGTCGTCGGTCGGGCCGGCCAGCGAGGTGGTCGCCTTGGTGAAGATCTGCGGCGCCGCCGGCATCGCCGCGCCGCTGCCCGACGTCGCGTTGAAGCCGCTGGTGTCGAACTCGCGCGCGTGGTCGACATAGTTCTTGCCGACGGCGAAGACGTTGCGCACGAGCGCCGCCAGCGGCGAGAGGAATTCGACGTCGCCGAAGCCCGCGCGCGCCGTCACCGCCGCCCGCAGCGCGTCCTCGGGGATGCGGCGCTCGATGACCGAGCGCACGGGGTCGGGGTCGTGGGCCAGCAGGCCACCGACCAGGGCGACCCGTTGCCGCTCCTCTTCGACCAGGGCGAGCCGGATGCGGCCGCGGTGGATGACACGAGCGATTTTCATGATGTGCGTTCCGTTCGACTTCGAAAAGGGCGAGCCCGCCGCCGATGGCGTCCGAGCCCGTCCGACCCGGGCTCTATGCCGCCTTCGGCGCGTACTGCATCTCGCCGTTGCCGAACGACCAGTCCTCGCGCGCCACGTCGACGAGGCTGATCCAGACGTCCTCGATCCGCAGGCCCGTCCTCTCGGCGATGCCGTGGGCGACGGCCTTGTAGAACGCCTTCTTGACGTCGACGCTGCGGCCCGAATTCCAGGTGACCTGGATGAAGACGATGTTCGGCGTGTAGGTGACGCCGAGGTAGCCCTCGGCCGGGTAGACCAGCTCATCGTCCGCGTGGCGCGTGATGACCTGGAACCTGTCGTTCTCGGGCACGTTCGCGACGCCGACCATCGCCTCGTAGACGACGTTGCTGATGGCGCGCACGGTGTCGGCGGAGGCCGACCTGGCAATGTTGATTCGAGCGAGAGGCATGTTCGACTTTCGTGGTTCGGTGGGGTTGGATGCCGCATCGAGCGGCCGACAACCGAACCTTACGCACGTGTCGATCATTCATCAAGCGAATACTTTTCATCATTAGAATGCACGATCTGCATACTGCCGACCAGGCCGACCGGACTGCCATGCTCGATGACCTGAAGGCGTTCGTCGCCGTCGTGGACAAGACCTCGCTGACCAAGGCCGCGGACAGCCTGTCGCTCACGCAATCGGCCGTCTCGCGCCGCGTCCAGCAGCTCGAGGACGCGCTCGGCGCCACGCTGCTGGACCGATCAAGCCGGCCGCCCGTGGCGACCGCGATCGGACGACGCATCCACCAGTCCGCGACGGCCATCCTTCGGGACGTCGACCGGCTGATGCGCATTCCGAAGGACGACAGCGAGCCCAGCGGCACCTTCCGGCTCGGCCTGCCGCAAGTGATCGCCGACGTGGCGCTCCACGAGATCGCGATGCGCATCAAGGAGCGCTTCCCGGCGCTCGGGCTGAAGTGCCGCACGGAATGGAGCACGACGCTGCAGGCGTCGGTCGCCAGCGGCGATCTCGACGCCGCCGTGCTGATGCTGCCGACCGGCAGCACCGCGCCCGTGGCGATGGACGGCAGGCGCTTCGCGAGCTTCGACGTGCTGGTCGTGCAGAGCCGGCGCCATCCGGTCGTCCCGCGCCGGTCGGACATCACCCGGCTCGCGGACGTCGAGTGGGTGCTGAATCCCCAGGGCTGCGGCTATCGCGCGGCGCTCCAGCGTGCGATGGAGGGGGTGGGCAAGCAGCTTCGCATCGGCGTCGACGTCCACGGAACGGAGACGCAGCTGCGCCTGGTCGCCGCCGGGCTCGGGCTCGGCCTGGCGCCGCGCAGCCTGCTGGCCGCCAGCAGCCATCTCGAGGAGCTGTCGGTCGTGGAGGTCGCGGATTTCTCGCTGACGCTGGACCTCTGGATGGTCCACGCCGCGTCGCTCGGCAACCTGGCCCGCGTGCTGGACGTGCTGCATCTCGCGCTGACCGAGCCGCCCCGAGGTCGCCCGGCGTCGACGGCCTGAACCCCGGAAACCCGGCCGCGCGACGGCCTCGCCCTCGTCAGGCGGCGCCGGTGCTCGCGCGCATCGTCATTCCGACACCGTCGACCGGATCGATTGCCGCAGCGCGGCGCGCATGTTGGCGAGGATTTCGTCCGACAGCTCGGGATCGTCGACGGCGCGTGCCAGCACCATCGCGCCGACCATGGCCGACAGCGTGTGGATCGCCTCGCGACGGGCGACCTTCCTCGGCGATTTCCGCCAGACCTTCGCGAGGTGGCCGAAAGAGGTCGAGACGTGCCGCGTCAACGCCGGCCGGACCGCCTCCTCGCGGCTGATGTCCGTCGCCAGCGAGGCCAGCAGGCAGCCCTGCTCCGGCGCATCCCGATGCGCGGTGGAGACGTATTCGTCGATGTGCGCCAGCAGGTCCTCGGCGGACTCGCCCGCCTTGTCCACGGCCGCCAGCGAGTCGCGCGAGGCATGCTCCATGCTCTCGTTCATCAACGCCTCCTTGGAAGCGAAGTGGTTGTAGAACGGGCCGTGCGTCAGGCCCGTTGCCCGCATGATCTCGCCGACGCTGACGCCGGAAAAGCCTTTCTTCCGAAAGAGCTCCGACGCCGCCTGGAGGATGCGTTCGTGCTTCTCTGCGGTCTCGGCGGCTGGGTAGCGCATGGGGTTCCTCGAACTGAAGACGCTCGTCTGTCGGTAAACATGATATCAGTCATGCTTGACCGCGAAGACAGGGTGGATGCTCGAGACCATCCGCGCGAGACGGTTGACGCGCGTTCCACGCGCGGACACGCGTCAGCGGATCGCCCGCACCATCAGCCGGTCGAACAGGCGGTCCGGCAACAGATACTTCAGCAGCAGCGAGATCCCGGCCATGCCGCCTGCGTGGTAGCGCGTCTTCGGCCTTCTCGCGCGCAAGGCCTTGACGACGAGGTCGGTGATCACGGAAGGCGGCGGCACGCCGCGCATCCACGTCTTCGAATGGACGATGGCGGAGACGAGCGGCGCGTAGGCGCCGCGGGCGGAGACGCGCTCCAGTTGCTGCTTCGCGATCGGTCCCCATTCGCTGTCGACGCCGCCGGGCTCGATCACGACGACGTCGATGCCGAAGCGGCCGACTTCCATGCGCAAGGCGTCGGAGTAGCCCTCGAGGCCGAACTTGGAGGCGTGGTACCAGCCGCCCAGCGGCGTCGACAGCTTGCCGCCGATCGACGAGACGTTGATGATCCTGCCGAACCCGCGCGCGCGCATGTGCGGCAGGCAGAGCTGGGTGAGGCGCCCGACCGCGACCAGGTTCACCTCCAGCTGGCGGCGCGCATCGTCGATCGGGACATCCTCGAGCGCCCCCATCTGTCCGTAGCCCGCGTTGTTGATCAGGACGTCGATGCGCCCCTGCGCGCGAACGATGCCCTCGACGGCGGCCACCATCGACGCGTCGTCGGTGACATCCATCGCGAGCGCGATGCCGCCGGCCTCCTCGATGTCGCGCATCCGGTCGACTCGCCGCGCCGCGCCGTAGACCACGTAGCCTTCGCCGAGCAGGCGCAGCGCGAAGTCCTTTCCCATGCCCGAGGACGCGCCCGTGATGAGTGCGACACCTTTTGATTTCATCTGCGATCCGTTCATCTTGCGTGCGTCATCGTCGTCGTCATCCCGTTCGATCGCCCGCGCGGTCGAACGCCGGGCGGTCGGTCGCGCGATGCGGGAGCGCCCGCTGTTGCCGCCATTGGGAGGGCGTGCGCCCCTCCCAGCGGCGGAACGCGCGATGGAACGAGTTGGCCTCCTCGAAGCCGAGGAAGAAGGCGATCTCGCCGGGGCTGAACGCCGTCTCGGACAGCAGGCGCCTGGCCATCTCCAGCCGCACGCGATCCAGGACGGCCTGGTAGGTCGTCCCGGCCTCCCCGAGCCGGCGCTGCAGCGACCGCGTGCTCATGTCGAGTTCCAGCGCCAGGCTCTCGACGCTGACGTGGCTGCCTTGCATCAGCTTCGTCAGCGCCGCGTGCGCCCGGGCCTCGATCGCCGGTTCGGCGAGTTGCTCGAGCCGTTGGTCGAACACCGGTGCGAGCGCCGTCAGCAGCCCGTGGTTGTTGGAGACGAAGGGAACGTCCAGCGCGTCGCCGTCGTAGACCAGCGCATCGATCCCGCATCCCGTGAGCACCTCGCAATCGAAATGCCGGGCGTACGGCTCGACGCTGCGCAAGGTGCGGGCCAGCTCGAGTCGACGCGGCGCGATGGCCCGCCCGGCGCCCTTCAGCGCGATCGCATGGATCGACGCGAAGGCGACGTCCGTGACGAGGTGCGGCGCGGGCTCCTGCGCGAGCGTCCAGTGGAAGCTGAGGCGGGCGATCGCACCGTCGCGGTGCAGGTGGACTTCTTCGGGGCAGCTCAGGCGCTTGTACCTGGCAAGCCGCGGCAACGCCTCGCCGAAGGTCGACGAGTAGAGCGCGACCATCGTCGAGGGCTCCAACGCGCCGGCGGCCGCCGCGCTCCCGAGGCGGAGCCCCAGCAGCTCATCGCCGGACAGCTCGCCGATGGCGCGCCAGACCGCGAAGAACTGCCGCGTGTCCAGCCCGGCGGCGGGGTTCTCGACGAAGGACGCGGACAGGCCCGCGCGCCGCGCGACGGCGTGCGGGTCGACGCCGACCGCGGCCAGGCGTCGCATGGAGGAGGCCTGGACCGGCATGCGCCTCGACATCACGCGGCCTCCCGGGCGTGGCCGAAGCCGATGTCCGCTTCGCGAGAGACGACGGCACGCCGCCGCTCATCGAACGGCACGGTCCGGCCTGCCCGACCGGTCGGATTGGCAAGACGACACTTCATGGAGACCTGCCACATCGGCGTTCGTAGTCGGGATCTCGAGATCGTCGCGCAGGACGGCCTTCGCAGGGCCATCCGATCGCGCCAACTTGTACCGATTCCAGGCCGTGCGGGCGACGGCTCGCATCCGCCCGCGAAGCGCCGCGACGAACGATTCCGGTCAGGCGTCGGCGTCGCGACGGGCCGCGGCCTGGAGTTCCTCGAGCGCCTCGAGCAGCCGATCGTTGGTCGGCGTCAGCATGAAGCGCTCCGTTCCCTTCTCGACCTTGCGCTGCGCATTCATCCAGTACGGTGTGGCCTTCTTGATGACGAGCTTGCCGGCCTTGTTCAGGGCCAGGATCCGTTCACGCTTGTCGACGGCCTCCTCGATGTCGACCCAGCCGGCATCCACGAGCAGTTTCACGTTTCGCGAGATGGTGGTCCGGTCGAGCGCCACCTCCTCGGCCAGTTGCGTCGACGTGGCCGCACCCAGGCGACCCAGCGCCCGCAGCAGGGAGAACTGCGTGATGCGAAGACCCACCGGGCGCAGCGCGTCGTCGTAGATCTTCGTCAACGAGTTCGAGGCACGCCGGAACTGGGTGCAATAGCAATCCGTGAACATACACGCATCATACGCCGGCGAAGGCCGTTCGTGGCACGCCGACCGGCCCTCCGCCGCCCGCACGAAGCACCGCGCAAACGGGCGAATCGATATCAGCCCGGCCCGGTTGACATGCCGCGATGCCGCAATCATAGTGTAGCTACACGCACTTGACGTTCGACTCCAATCACGGCCGCAGCCGCCGCGGCTTCCCATTTGCGTGCAGCTACACGCACCAGCCACCATCAGGAGACACTCATGCCCACGTACACGATCAGCAGCCCGAAGGGCACGCTCCAGCAGGAACAGAAGCGCCGGATCGCGCGCGAGGTCACTCGCGTGCACAGCGAGGTGACGGGAGCGAACACCTTCTTCGCGCAAGTCCTGTTCGTCGAAACCGCCGAGGAGAGCTGGTTCCAGGGCGGCACGCCCGAGGCGGCGACACCCGTGTTCCTGCACGGCCAGATCCGCGCGGGGCGCTCAGCCGAGACGAAGGCGAGGTTGCTGGCGTCGCTGGTCGCCGTCGTCGCGGACGGCTCGTCGATTCCGCGGCGCCAGATCTGGGCCTACCTGCACGAGCTGCCGCCGTCGCACATGGTGGAGTACGGCCGCGTGCTGCCCGAGCCGGGCCAGGAGGCGCAGTGGCTCGCCGACCTCCCGGCCGACGAGCGCGAGACCATGGAGCGCATGGGCCGCTGAGCAGCGGCACCGGATCAGACCAGCTCCGCGCCCGCCGAGATCCGCTGGATCGCCTGAGGCGGCTGGCCGAACGCGCGCAGGAAGGCTTGCCGCATGCGTTCCCGATCGCCGAACCCGGTCTCGCGGGCGATGACCTCGATCGGATGCCGGCTCGTCTCCATCATCAAGCGCGCCGCCTCCACGCGCAGGCGCTCGATCGCCTTCGCCGGCGATTGGCCCGTCTCGTCGCGGAACACCCGGCTGAACTGGCGCGGGCTCAGGCTCGCGGCTTCGGCGAGCACTTCGACGGAGAGCTCCGACGCCAGGTTTTCCTTGGCGTAGGTCAACGCGGTCTGCACGCGATCCGTCTTGGCGTCCATCTCGAGCATCGTCGAGAACTGCGACTGCCCTCCTCCGCGGCGTTGGTAGATCACCAGCTTGCGCGCGATCATCAACGCCACCTCGCGCCCCATGTCCTTCTCGATGACCGCGAGCGCGAGGTCCAGTCCGGCGCTCATGCCCGCCGACGTCCAGACCTGGCCGTCGGTGATGAAGATCCGGTCCTCTTCCATCTGCACGAGCGGGTAGCGCTGCTGGAACGCGCGCGCGTGATACCAGTGCGTGGTCGCGCGCTTGCCATCGAGCACGCCCGCCTCGGCCAGCACGAACGCGCCGGTGCAGATCGACGCGATGCGCCGCGACCGGCCCACCGACTTGCGGACGTACTCGATCAGGCTGTCGGGCGGCAGCCTGCACTCGTTGTCGCCCGAGACGATGAGCGTGTCGAAGGTCGTGTCGCCCCACGCTTCGGTGTGCACCGCGAACCCCTGTGACGAGTGCACCGGGCCGCCTTCCTCGGACACGAGCGAGAACTCGTACGTCTCCTCGCCGCTCATGAGATTGGCGTACTCGAAGGCCGTCGCGACCGCCAGGGCGAGCGACTGGAAGTTGGGGTAGACGAGCAATCCGACGGTATGCATCACGGGCTCCTGAAGTGACCTGAAACATGGCATGAGGCGCAAGTCCGTCATTCTGACAGCGTCTCGAAAAACTTGCTTGCCTGGAAATCGGACAGCCAGACCGCTGTAAGTCCTTGATCGACCGTCGGAAATGGTGCCTGTCGCAGGCCATGTCCTAAAACCTTGCATCTACGACATTGAGGAAACGATCACCGATTCCTACAGTTCATCCCAGGCGCTGACATCCCGTCGGCCCAACGTGAAGGATGAACCAAATGACCACCACCACGAAGAAGGGCACGGCCCTCATCACCGGCGCTTCGACGGGCATCGGCGCCATCTATGCCGACCGTCTCGCCCGCCGCGGCTACGACCTGATCCTCGTCGCCCGCAACGCCGACCGCCTGCGCGCCCTCGCGGATCAACTGACCACGAACACCGGCCGCAAGATCAGCTCGATCGTGGCCGACCTGACGGACAAGGCCGAGCTGGCCCGCGTCGAACAGGTGCTGCGCACGGACGACGCCATCACGATGCTCGTCAACAACGCGGGCATCGGCTCGGTCGCCTCCATCCTCAAGGACAACGTCGACGAGATGGAATCGATGATCGAGCTGAACGTCACCGCCCTCACGCGTCTGACCTACGCGATCGCGCCGGCGTTCGCCGCGAAGAAGACGGGCACCATCATCAACGTCGCCTCCGTGGTCGGCGTGGCCGTCGAGGCGCTGAACGGCGTCTACAGCGCGTCGAAGTCGTACGTCATCAGCTTCGGCCACACGCTGCAGCGCGATCTGGCCGACAAGGGCGTGCGCATCCAGACCGTGATGCCGGGCGCCACCGCGACCGAGTTCTGGGACGTCGCCGGCTACGCCGCGCAGAAGGACGCGCCGATCACCATGTCCGCCGCCCACCTGGTGGACGCCGCCCTCGCCGGCCTCGACGCGGGCGAACTGGTCACGATCCCCGGCCTGCACGAAGGCGACAAGTGGACGCAGTGGGAAGCGGACCGCCGCGCCCTCGCGCCCAAGTTCGTGAACGCCCTGCCCGCGCCGCGCTACGGCATCACGAAGTAAGCCTTTCGCCGCGCTCCCTGCGCACACCACGCACACACCACACACACACCACGCACGCACACCTCCCACCGGGAACACCATCATGAACATCCTCAAGATCGCCGCCGCCGCCGTCATGGCCGCCAGCTTCGCCATCCCCTCGATCTCCAACGCCGCGCCCTCCAAGGGCAAGGTGCTGGTCGTCATGTCCAGCGCCAGCACGCTCGACCTGAAGGACGGCAAGAAGTACACCACGGGGTATTACCTCAACGAGTTCGTCGTGCCCTATCGCAAGCTGGTCGAAGCCGGCTACGAGCCCGTGATCGCCAACCCGAAGGGCGACCTGCCCGTCATGGACGTCCACTCGAACAACGCGATGTTCTTCGGCGGCGACGACGCCGCGCGCGCCGACGCCCTGAAGTATTCCCAAGGCATCGAGCAGCTGAAGCACCCGAAGACGCTGGCGTCGGTCGTGTCCGAAGGCACCTCGGGCTACGTCGGCGTGTTCATCCCCGGCGGCCACGCCCCGATGGTCGACCTGGTCTCGGACCAGAACCTCGGCAAGATCCTGACGAGCTTCCACGACGCGCATCGCACCACCGCCATCATCTGCCACGGCCCGATCGTGCTGCTGTCGACGCTGCCGAACGTAGACGCCTTCAAGCAATCGATGATCGCCGGTGACGGCAAGGCCAGCTCGCTGGCCACCCACTGGCCGTACGCCGGCTACCACCTGACGGTCTTCTCCACGGGCGAGGAAGAAGCGCTGGAGGGCCCGGGCCCGCTGAGCCTGGGCGGCAACGTCCAGTTCTACCCGGTCAACGCGCTGGCCGAAGCCGGCGCGCGCGTCGAGTCGATCGCCAACTGGCACAGCAACGTCGTCGTCGACCGCGAGCTGATCACGGCCCAACAGCCGATGTCCGCGCCCGAGTTCGGCGACACGCTGGTCAAGACGCTCGACGCCGCCAGGCGCTGAGCACCGCCGCGCCCGACAGGCGCACTCCGAGAGACGCGTCGCGCGCCGCGGCGCGTCCCTGAAACCTCTCCATCTCCCAACCGGAACCGCCGCCGACAAGGCCGCGATGAATGAAATGACCACTTCCGCCAACGCCGCCCCGTCGAAGGGCAAGGTCCTCGTCGTCATGTCCAGCGCGAATTCGCTCGACCTGAAGGACGGCAGGAAATACACCACCGGGTACTACCTGAACGAGTTCGTCGTGCCCTATCGCAAGCTGATCGAGGCCGGCTACGAGCCGGTGATCGCCAACCCGAAGGGCGACCTGCCGGTCATGGACGCCAACTCGAACAACGCCATGTTCTTCGGCGGCGACGATGCCGCGCGCGCCGACGCGCTGGCGTACGCCCAGGGCCTCGAGCCGCTGAAGCACCCGAAGACGCTGTCGTCGGTCGTCGCCGAGGGCACCGCGGGCTACGTCGGCCTGTTCATCCCGGGCGGCCACGCGCCGATGGCCGACCTGATCACCGACGCGAACCTCGGCAAGATCCTGACGAGCTTCCACACCACCGGCCGCACGACCGGCATCATCTGCCACGGCCCGATCGTGCTGCTGTCGGCGCTGCCGAACGCGCAAGCCTTCACGCAGTCGCTGATCGCCAACGACGGCCAGGCCAGCTCGCTGGCGGCCGGCTGGCCGTACGCCGGCTACCGCGTCACCATCTTCGCGACCGGCGAGGAGCAGGCGCTCGAAGGCCCGGGCGGGCTGGGCGGCCACGTGCAGTTCTACCCGGTCAACGCCCTGGCCGAAGCCGGCGCGCGCGTCGAGACCATCGCCAACTGGCACAGCAACGTCGTCGTCGACCGCGAGCTGATCACGGGCCAGCAGCCGATGTCCGCGCCCGAGTTCGGCGACACCCTCGTCAGGCAGCTCGACGCCGCCCGGCGCTGAGCGCGTCGCCGCACCGCACCTGCGTGCCCTCTTGCATCCGAAGGATCCAGACATGAAAGTCGGAGTACCTCGCGAAACCACGCCCGGCGAGACGCGCGTCGCCGTCACGCCCGAGACCGCGAAGAAGCTCAAGGCCCAGGGACACGTCGTCCTGGTCGAAGCAGGCGCCGGGCTCGGCGCGGACATCGACGACGCCGGCTACGTCGCCGCCGGCGCCGAGATCGTCGCGCGAGACGCGGCGCTGGGCGCGGAGCTGCTGTTGAAGGTCCGCGCGCCGTTGCCGGAGGAGATCGGGTCGATCAAGCCGACCGCCGTCGTCGTCGGCATGCTCAACCCGTTCGATCGCGCAGGCCTGGAGCGGCTGGCGACGGCAGGCCTGACGGCGTTCGCGCTCGAGGCCGCGCCGCGGACGACACGCGCGCAGAGCATGGACGTGCTCTCGTCCCAGGCCAACATCGCGGGCTACAAGGCCGTGATGCTCGCGGCCAACCTGCACAAGCGCCTGTTCCCGATGCTGATGACCGCGGCGGGCACCATCAAGGCGGCCCGCGTCGTCGTCCTCGGCGTCGGCGTGGCGGGCCTGCAGGCGATCGCCACCGCGAAGCGGCTCGGCGCGGTGATCGAGGCCACGGACGTTCGCCCCGGCGTGAAGGAGCAGGTCGAATCGCTCGGCGCGAAGTTCATCGACGTGCCCGCGGAGACGGCCGAGGAAAGAGAGGCCGCGGAAGGCGTCGGCGGCTATGCCCGCCCGATGCCGCAGGGCTGGCTCGACCGGCAGAAGGTCGAGGTCGCCCGGCGCGTGGCGCTCGCGGACGTCGTCATCACGACGGCACTCATCCCCGGCCGCGCCGCGCCCGTCCTCGTCACCGAGGAGATGGTGCGTTCGATGAAGCCGGGCTCCGTGATCGTCGACCTGGCCGCGGGCCGCGGCGCCGACGGCATCGGCGGCAACTGCCCGCTGACGCAAGCCGACCGCACCGTCGTCAGGCACGGCGTGACGCTCGTCGGCGAGACCAATCTGCCCGCACTCGTCGCGGCGGACGCGTCCGCGCTCTACGCGCGCAACGTGCTCGATTTCCTCAAGCTGGTCATCGACAAGGACGCCGCCTTCCATCTCGACACGTCCGACGACATCGTCGCCGCGTGCCTCGTCGCCCACGCCGGCGCGGTGACCCGTACCGCCTGATTCGCCGCGCCCCGCCCGGAAATCCAACCCCAAGGAGAAGCTCCATGGACATCGTGTCCCCGACCCTCGTCAACCTCATCATCTTCGTGCTGGCGATCTACGTCGGCTTCCACGTCGTCTGGAACGTGACGCCGGCGCTGCACACGCCGCTGATGGCCGTCACCAACGCCATCTCGGCCATCGTCATCGTCGGCGCCATGCTCGCGGCCGGCATGACCGAAGGCGTGCTCGCGAGGACGATGGGCGTCGCCGCGGTGGCGCTCGCGGCCGTCAACGTCTTCGGCGGCTTCCTCGTCACGCGACGCATGCTCGAGATGTTCAGGAAGAAGGCGCCCACCCCCTCGAAGGCGACCGCATCATGAGCCTCGACCTCGTCACCCTCCTCTACCTCGTCGCCAGCGTCTGCTTCATCCAGGCGTTGAAGGGGCTGTCGCATCCGACGACCTCGATCCGGGGCAACGTCTTCGGCATGGCCGGCATGGCGATCGCCGGCGTCACCACGGCCGCCCTGATCGCGACGCTGGCGGCCTCGCCCGTCGGACTGGCGTGGGTCGCGCTGGGCCTCCTGATCGGCGGCACGGCCGGCACCCTCATGGCCAAGCGCGTCGAGATGACGAAGATGCCCGAGCTGGTCGCGTTCATGCACAGCATGATCGGCCTGGCCGCGGTGTTCATCGCGGTCGCCGCGGTGATCGAACCCTGGGCGCTCGAGCGCGGCCTGGCGCATGGCGAGCCGATCCCCTACGGCAACCGGCTCGAGCTGTTCCTCGGCGCCGCCATCGGCGCGATCACGTTCTCGGGCTCGGTGATCGCGTTCGGCAAGCTCTCGGGCAAGACCAGGTTCCGCCTGTTCAAGGGCGCGCCCGTCTCCTTCCCGGGGCAGCACGCGCTCAACCTCGTCCTCGGCCTGGCGCTGCTGGCCCTGGGTGCCGAGTGGGTCGCGACGCAAAGCCTGGCCGCGTTCTTCGCCATGCTCGCGATCGCCTTCGTCCTGGGCGTGCTGATCATCATCCCGATCGGCGGGGCGGACATGCCCGTCGTCGTCTCGATGCTGAACAGCTACTCCGGCTGGGCCGCGGCGGGCATCGGCTTCTCGCTGAACAACGCGATGCTGATCATCGCGGGCTCGCTGGTGGGCAGCTCGGGCGCGATCCTGAGCTACATCATGTGCAAGGCGATG
>JASLEM010000212.1 GCA_030151165.1 Burkholderiaceae bacterium | reverse complement strand
AGTCGATCACGGCCGTCTTGTGGCCGCGCAGCGCGAGGCCGGACGAGAAGCTCGCGCTGGTGGTGGTCTTGCCGACTCCGCCCTTGCCGGAGGTGACGACGACGATCTTTGCCATGGATTCAGGTCCTTGAATGTCTTGGGAGGAGAGTGTTCTTCGTGCGCTTCGTGTTCTTCCGGACGGGCGGCTCAGCTCTTGAGCGGCTCCATCACCAGCTTGTCGCCGACGAGGCGCACCTGCGCCGGCTTGCCGAGGACGTCCTTCGGGATCGCGGTCTCGGTGGTGCGGTAGACACCCGCCACCGCGATCAGCTCGGGCTCGAGGCAGGTCGTGAAGATGCGCGCCTCGGCGTTGCCCTTCGAGCCCGCGATCGCCTTGCCGCGCAGCGGGCCGTAGACGTGCACGTTGCCGTCGGCGATGACCTCGGCGCCCGGGTTCACCGCGCCGAGCACGATGACGTCGCCGCCCTTCGCGTAGACCTGCTGGCCGGAGCGCAGCGGCTTGTCGATGACGAGCGTGGGCACCGGGGTCGGCACCTCGACCTCGACTTCGACGCGCACCTCGACCGGCACCTCGCGCACGACCTCGACCTCGCGGATCACCTCGACCTCGACGGTCTTCGTCCGCTGCTTCGGCGCGGGCACCGGCTCCGGCGCGGCGGCGAGGCCGGCCTCGAGCGCGGCGGCCATCTGCGCGGCGCTGCCGCCCAGCACCATCACCGGCGCGGTGCGATGCGCGCGCAGCACGCGCACGAACTCGGCGAACGCGAGCGGCTCGTCCAGGTCGGCGAGCGCGGTGATGTCGAGCACCACGGCGTCGTTGTCGAAGAAGTTGGGCGTCTCGGCGAGGCGCTGCTGCAGTTCGTCCGCGAGCTGCGCGGGGTCGGCCTGCTTCAGCGCCACCGTCACGAGCGAGAGCCGGGTGTCTTTCAACTCGAAGGAGAACAGGGAATCTGTCGTCGGGGCGACCATCGGCATCGGGCTCGGAGAACGGCAGGAACGCGCGCGCGAAACGCGGCGCGCAAAGTCGCGGAGTTTACCGGGCGCGGGCGACGGCCTTGCGACGGACGAGTTACACGCTCTGCGTTAAGGTGGCGGCCCTCATGACGAAAGCACCCTCCCCACCTTCGAAACCCGCGGCGCCCGAGAAGTGGCGCCTCGACGCCGGCACCGCCGACGTCGCCACGCTCACGATCCCCGCCGACGCCTTTCGCACGCGCCATTTCGAGATCGACTGCCGCCTCGTCGTCGCCCCCAAGGCCGCCGGCGCGCGCCACGGCATGCGCGTCGACGTCGACGGCGCCCTCGAGTGGACACGCCGCGCGCCGACCGAGAACCCGGGCCACACCGACTCGATGGACTACCACTTCCGCCGCGAGATCCCGATCGGCCGGCCGATGAAGATCGTCGTGAAGACCGAGGCGCGCGGCGCGCAGCGCATGAAGCTGGTGATCGAGGCCGAAGAGAACTGAGCGTGGAGCATCCGGCGTGTTGCGCAACGCCGCGCCACTTCTTGATACGGGAAAACCCGCCATTCGGGAGGGAATAGTCTCACTTTTGGCGGTCGAGCTGTCGATAACTCCTTGCGCAACCGGCAGACGTTGCTTCCTGGACAACTCCCCATCGACATGACCACCTCCCTGAACCGCGGCCCGTCCCTCGGCCGCCGCCTGAACCTGGCGTTCGGCGCCACCCTCCTCCTCGCTCTCGCCGGCTCCGGTTTCGGCGCCTGGACGCTCGGCGACTCCGCGCAGCGCATGCACGAACTGGTCGACGGCTCGGTCGCCACCGAGCGCATCGTGTCGGACTGGTACCGAAACGTCGCCGTCTCGGTGCGCCGCACGACCGCCGTCGCCGTCAGCAGCGACCCGTCGCTGTCGGACTTCTTCGCGCCCGAGTCGGCCGCGTCGAACAAGTCGACCGGCGAGCTGCAGGAGCGCGCGGGCAAGATGATGAACAGCGACGAGGAGAAGCGCCTCTTCGCCGAGATCGGCGACGTGCGCAAGGGCTACGTCGCCGCGCGTGACCAGGTCTTCGCGCTGAAGAAGTCCGGCGACGCCGACGGCGCGCGCAAGATGCTGGACGACACCTACCTGCCCGCCGCCGCGAAGTACCAGGAGACGCTGCAGAAGCTCGCCGCGATGCAGCGCCAGGAGATCGACGACGAAGGCGCCGCCGTGCAGGCCGCGACCGCGCGGGCGCGCCTGCTGCTGCTCGTCTTCGGCATCGGGTCGCTGGTCACGGGCGCCCTGCTGTCCGCGTGGCTCGTGCGCAGCATCACGCGCCCGATCCAGCACGCCGTCGACGCGGCCGACCGTATCGCCGGCCTCGACCTGACCGAGACGATCCAGTCGCACGACCGCGACGAGACGGGCCGCCTGCTCAAGGCGCTGGGCTCGATGCAGGGCGCGCTGCAGGTGCTGGTGGCGCAGGTGCGCCGGTCGACCGACAGCATCAGCCTCGCGTCGACCGAGATCGCCGACGGCAACATGGATCTCTCGGCGCGCACCGAGGAGGCCGCGTCGAGCCTGCAGCAGACCGCGGCGTCGATCGAGCAGATGAACGGCACGGTGCAGCAGTCGGCGCTCAGCGCGCGCACCGCCAACGAGCTCGCCAACACGGCCGCCGAGGTCGCGATGCGCGGCGGCGAGGTCGTGTCGCGCGTGGTGTCGACGATGGAGGAGATCAACGGCTCGTCGCGCAAGATCGCCGACATCATCGGCGTGATCGACGGCATCGCCTTCCAGACCAACATCCTCGCGCTCAACGCCGCGGTGGAAGCGGCGCGCGCCGGCGAGCAGGGCCGCGGCTTCGCGGTCGTCGCGACCGAGGTTCGCTCGCTGGCCCAGCGCAGCGCCGCCGCGGCGCGCGAGATCAAGGGGCTGATCGGCGCGTCCGTCGACAAGGTGGAACTCGGCACGCAGCTCGTCGCCGACGCGGGCGAGACGATGAACGAGGTCGTGCAGTCGGCCCAGCGCGTGTCGGCCGTCATCGCCGAGATCACGACCGCGACCGCCGAGCAGAGCCAGGGCATCGGCCAGGTCAACACCGCGGTGTCGCAGCTCGACCAGGTGACGCAGCAGAACGCGGCGCTGGTCGAGGAATCCGCGGCGGCGGCGGAGAGCCTCAAGTCGCAGGCGCAGCAGCTGGCCGAGACGGTGCAGCGCTTCCGCATCGCGGCCTGAGCGCACGCCCGCAGCAACGACAAGGCCCGCGCGATGCGGGCCTTTTCAGTTCGGCGTCCGGCTCAGCGCGCTTGCAGTCCGGCGATGTCGGCGAGGAGTTCGTACGAGCGCTGGCGCAGCTTGGGATCGAAGATCGCCGAGACCACCATCAGCTCGTCGGCGCCGGTGTATTCGGCGAAGCGCTCGAGCCCGTGGCGCACGGTCTCCGGCGAGCCGACGATCGAGCACGCGAGCATGTTCTCGGCCATCGCCTTCTCGGCGGGCGACCAGTAGGTGTCGATGTCCTCGATCGGCGGCTGCTGCGGGCCGGGGCGGCCGCGGCGCAGGTTGGCGAACGACTGCTGGTGCGACGTGAAGAGGAACTTCGCCTCGGCATCGGTCGGCGCCGCGATGATGTTGACGCCCACCATCGCGTGCGGCTTCTGCAGCTGCGCGGACGGCTTGAAGAGGCGGCGATAGAGCTCCAGCGCCTGGTCGAGCGCGTCGGGCGCGAAGTGCGACGCGAACGCGTACGGCAGGCCGAGATGGGCGGCGAGCTGCGCGCCGTAGGTGCTCGAGCCGAGGATCCACAGCGGCACCTCGAGCCCCGCGCCGGGCACGGCCTGCACCGCCTGCCCCGGTTGCGCGGGGCGGAACAGCGCCTGCAGTTCCTGCACGTCCTCGGGGAAGGTGTCGGCGGCGCGCGGGTCGCGGCGCAGCGCGCGCACGGTGACCTGGTCGGTGCCCGGCGCGCGGCCGAGGCCCAGGTCGATGCGGCCCGGGTACAGCGACGCCAGCGTGCCGAACTGCTCGGCGATCACCAGCGGCGCGTGGTTGGGCAGCATGATGCCGCCCGAGCCGATGCGGATCGACGACGTACCGTTGGCGAGGAAGCCGATGACGACCGAGGTCGCGGCGCTCGCGATGCCGGTCATGTTGTGATGCTCCGCGACCCAGTAGCGCGTGTAGCCGAGCGCCTCCGCGCGTCGCGCGAGATCGAGGCTGAGGCGCAGCGCCTCGCCGGGCGTCGAGCCCTGCTGGACGGGCACCAGGTCCAGGACGGACAGCGGCGGGAACTTGGGCGACGAGATCGAAGGCATGCGAGGACGATTCACTGTTCGGGAACGGGGCCTCGCACCATACGACGCATCGCGCCGGCGAGCACCGGGGCGCGCGCGAGACCGGGCCGGCGCAAGGGTGAGGACGACACGGGGGAACCGCGACGCCACAACGGCAACGCGCGCGAGGGCCTGCGAGCCCCCGCGCGCGGGCGGGCGTGACGCGCGCCCGCGACGCGAGCGCGCTTCAGCATGCGGCCGTCACGCGGCCGGCTTGGCGGCCTTCGGGTCGGTGGCCTGCGCGGTCGCCGGCGCATCGCCCCAGCCGCCGCCGAGCGCGCGGATCAGGCCGATCGTGGCGTCGTACTGCGCGCCGCGCACCTGCACCGCGACGCGGCGGTTCGCGAGCTCGGTGCGGCGGGCGTCGAGCAGCTCGAGCTGGCTCACGAGGCCGTTGCGGTAGCGCGTGTCGGACAGCGCGGTCGCGCGCGTCGCGGCGTCGACGGCCGTCTTCTGCGCGCCCGCCTGGTCGGACAGCAGCCGCAGCGACGACAGCTGGTCCTCGACGTCGCGGAACGCGCCGAGCACGTGCTCGCGATAGTCGGCGGCGGCGAGATCCCACTGCGCGTTGGCGTTCTGCACGCCGGCCGCGCGGCGGCCGCCGTCGAACACCGGCAGCGACATCAGCGCGCCGATGCCCCAGGCGCGCGTCGACCACTTGAACAGGTCGCCGATGTCGGTCGACGCGTAGCCGCCGCTCGCGGTGAGCGCGATGTCCGGGAACCACGCGAGGCGCGAGACGCCGGCGCGCGCCTCGGCGGCCTGCATCGAGAGCTGCGCCGCGGCGACGTCCGGGCGGCGCGCGAGCACGGTGCTCGGCACGCCGGCGGGGATCGTCGGCAGCGTGCCCGACCAGTCGGTCTCGGCCAGCGAGAAGCCCGACGGCAGCTCGCCCAGCAGCACCGCCAGCGCGTGCTCGTGCAGCGCGCGTTCGCGATCGAGCGCGAGCGCCTGCGACGTCGTCGACGCCACTTCGGACTGCACACGCGCGAGGTCGAGCTCGGCGACGTCGCCGGCCGCGTAGCGGCGCTCGGTCAGGTGCAGCGTGTCCTGGTAGGCGGCCACGGTCTGGCGCACGAGCACGCGTTCGGCATCGATCTCGCGCAGGTCGAAGTAGGCCTGCGCGACGTCGGACGCCACCACGAGGCGCGTGCTCTGGAGCAGCGCCTCGCGCGACTGCTCGTCGAGCTGCGCGGCGTTGCGGGTCTTGGTGAGCTTGCCGAAGAAGTCGGGCTCCCACGACGCGCTCAGGCCGGCCTGGCCGAGGTTCTGCGCCTGGCCCGGCGCGGCGCCGAACCCGGGCTGGATCGTGGCGCGCGAAGCGCCGAGATCCGCGTTGACCTGCGGCAGCAGGTTCGCGTTGGCGTCGCGCAGCAGCGCACGCGCCTCGAGCACGCGCGCGGCGGCGGTCTGGATGCTCGTGTTGTCGGCGGTCGCGCGGGCGACGAGATCGTCGAGCACCGGGTCGGAGAACGCGCGCCACCACGTGCCGCGGGCTTGCGCCTCGGCCGGCTGGACGTTGGCGAAGCGCGCCGCGCCGTCTTCCTTGAAGGCCACCGGCGCGGCCGGGGCGGCGCGCGGCACGAAGGTCGAGTCGCTCGCGCAGCCGGCCAGCACGAGGGCGGCGACGAGCGGGATCAACGAAGTCTTGATAAAGCGGGTCATGACATTTCCTTTGCGGAGTCCTGTGGGCCGGGCCGGCGCCGGATACGGTGCGGCGTATCCCGGCATCGGCCCGGCGAGGACGTTCACTCGTCTTGGTGGCGCGGCGCGGAGGCGACCGGTTGCAGGCTGCCGATGCCGCCGCCGTGGCCGTGGTCGTGCGCCCCGTGGTCGAGGTTCACGCCGGGGGCCTCGACGTCGTGCGGCACTTCGCCGTGCATCTTCAGCGGCTTGTTGCCGGTCAGCTGGCGCAGCAGCACGTAGAACACCGGCGTCAGGAACAGGCCGAACGCGGTCACGCCGATCATCCCGGAGAACACCGCGATGCCCATCGCCTTGCGCATCTCGGAGCCGGCGCCGGTCGACAGCACCAGCGGCAGCACGCCCATCACGAACGCCATCGACGTCATCAGGATCGGGCGCAGGCGCAGGCGGCTGGCCTCGATCGCGGCGCGCAACGGCGTGCGTCCGGCGAACTCGAGCTCGCGGGCGAACTCCACGATCAGGATCGCGTTCTTCGCGCTCAGCCCCACCAGCACCATCAGGCCGATCTGCGTGAACACGTTGCTGTCGCCGTGCGAGAGCCACACGCCGGTCATCGCGGCGAGCAGGCCCATCGGCACGATCAGCAGGATCGCGAGCGGCAGCGTCAGGCTCTCGTACTGCGCGGCGAGCACCAGGAACACCAGCAGGATCGACAGCGGGAAGATCAGCACCGCGGAGTTGCCGGCGAGGATCTCCTGGTACGTCAGGTCGGTCCATTCGTACGACACGCCCGGGGGCAGCGTCTCGGCGGCGATGCGCTTGACCGCGTCCTGCGCCTGGCCCGACGAATAGCCGGGGGCCGGGCCGCCGTTGATGTCGGCGGCGAGGAAGCCGTTGTAGCGCATCGCGCGTTCCGGGCCGAACGTCGGCGTGACCTTCATCAGCGCGGACAGCGGCACCATCTCGCCCGTCGTCGAGCGCACCTTCAGCAGGCCGATGTCCTCGGCGCGCGCGCGGTAGGCCGCGTCGGCCTGGACGCGCACGGTGTACGTGCGGCCGAACTTGTTGAAGTCGTTCGCGTACAGGCTGCCGAGATAGATCTGCATCGTGTCGAAGATGTCCGTCACCGGCACGCCCAGCTGGCGCGCCTTGGTGCGGTCGATGTCGGCGTACAGCTGCGGCACGTTGACCTGGTAGCTCGAGAACATCCCCGCGAGCTCGGGCGCCTGGTACGCCTTGGCCATGAAGGCCTTGAGCGCCGCGTCCATGCCGGCGATGCCGACCGAGCCGCGATCCTCGAGCTCCAGCTTGAAGCCACCCGTCGTGCCGAGGCCCTGCACCGGCGGCGGCGGGAACATCACGATGAAGGCGTCCTGGATCGCGCCGTACTTCTGGTTCAGCTGCTGCGCGATCGCGCCGGCGGACAGCGACTTGTCCTTGCGCTTGTCGAAGTCCTGCAGCGACACGAAGACGATGCCGGAGTTCGAGCTGTTGGTGAAGCCGTTGATCGACAGGCCCGGGAACGCGATCGCGTGCTCGACGCCCGGCTGCTTCAGCGTGATGTCGCTCATGCGGCGGATCACGTCTTCCGTGCGGTCGAGCGTGGCGCCGTCCGGCAGCTGCGCGAAGCCGATCAGGTACTGCTTGTCCTGCGCCGGCACGAAGCCGCCGGGGACGGCCTTGAACAGGCCCAGCGTCGA
>JASLEM010000104.1 GCA_030151165.1 Burkholderiaceae bacterium | reverse complement strand
CCTGTGGATGGGCGCGCAGTCGTTCATCAACTTCGGCGTGAACCTCGGCGTGCTGCCGACCAAGGGCCTGACGCTGCCGCTGCTCAGCTACGGCGGCTCGGGCGTCGTGCTGAACCTCGTCGCGCTCGCGCTGGTGCTGCGTGTCGACATGGAAAGCCGCGCGCTGATGCGGGGAGGCCGCGCATGAGCGCCGAGATCGTGACGACCGCGCCGCGTTCGGCCACGCCGCGCCATCTCGTCGTGATGGCGGCCGGCACCGGCGGCCACGTGATGCCGGGCCTGGCCGTGGCGCGCGAAGTGATCGCGCGCGGCTGGACGGTCAGCTGGCTCGGCACCCGGCTCGGCATGGAGAACAGGCTCGTGCCGCCGTCGGGCATCCCGATGGACACGATCGACTTCGCCGGCGTGCGCGGCAAGGGCCTGCTGGGCAACCTGCGTGGCGTCGTCAAGCTGCTGGGCGCGTTCGGCGCGTGCCGCCACATCCTGAAGACGCGCCGCGCCGACGCCGTGCTGGGCATGGGCGGCTACGTCTGCTTCCCGGGCGGCAAGGTCGCGCGCCGCCTGGGCAAGCCGCTGGTGCTCGTGAACGCGGACGCGGCGCTGCTGCTGTCGAACAAGTCGCTGCTGTCCTCGTGCGACCGCATCGCGTTCGGCTTCGACGGCGACGATGCGCAGCGCACCGACAAGGCGATCGTCACCGGCAATCCGGTGCGCGCCGAGATCGAGGCGATCGCCGCACCGGCCGAGCGCTTCGCGCACCGCAGCGGCCCGCTGCGCGTGCTGCTGGTGGGCGGCAGCCTCGGCGCGAAGGTGCTCAACGAGACGCTGCCCGCCGCGCTGAAGCTGCTCGCGCCCGCGGAACGCCCGCGCGTGACGCACCAGACCGGCGAGAAGCACTGGGCGTCGGTGCAGGCCGAGTACACGGCACGGGGTATTGATGCCGAGGTCGTCCCGTTCATCGACGACATGCCGCGCCGCCTCGCCGAATGCGACCTGGTCGTCTGCCGCGCCGGCGCGATCACGGTCAGCGAGCTGTGCACGGCCGGCGTGCCGAGCATCCTCGTGCCGCTGGTGATCAGCACGACCTCGCACCAGCGCGACAACGCCCACTACATGGCCGAACGCGGCGCCGCGCGTCACCTGCCGCAGACCGAACTGACGCCCGAGCGCCTCGCCGCCGAACTGCGTGCGGCGACGCGCGCGAACCTGCTCGCGATGGCCGAACGCGCGCGCGCGCTGGCGCGCCCGCAGGCCGCGGCCCGCGTGGCCGATGAACTCGAAAGGCTGGTGCTCGCATGAAGCACGCCGTGAAGCGCATCCATTTCGTCGGCGTCGGCGGCGCCGGCATGTCCGGCATCGCCGAAATCCTGCACAACCTCGGCTACGACGTCTCGGGCTCCGACCAGTCGGACAGCCCGACCTCGCGCCGCCTCGCGAGCCTGGGCATCCACGTGTATGTCGGCCACGACGCGGCGCACATCGCGAACGCGCAGGCGGTCGTCACGTCGACGGCGGTCAAGGGCGACAACCCCGAGGTCATCGCGGCGCGCAGCAAGCGCATCCCGGTCGTGCCGCGCGCGGTGATGCTGGCCGAGCTGATGCGCCTGAAGAAAGGCATCGCGATCGCCGGCACGCACGGCAAGACGACGACGACCTCGCTCGTCACCAGCGTGCTCGCCGAGGCCGGCGTCGACCCGACCTTCGTGATCGGCGGCCGCCTCAACAGCGCCGGCGCGAACTCGCGGCTCGGCTCGGGCGAGTACATCGTCGTCGAGGCCGACGAGTCGGACGCATCCTTCTTGAACCTGATGCCGATCCTGGCCGTCGTCACCAACATCGACGCCGACCACATGGACACCTACGGCCACGACTTCGCGCGCCTGAAGGCCGCGTTCGTCGAGTTCCTGCACCGCATGCCGTTCTACGGCGCGGCGATCGTCTGCGGCGACGACCCGGGTGTGCGCTCGATCGTCCCGATGATCTCGCGCCCGGTGATCACCTACGGCATGAACGAGGACGTGCAGGTGCGCGCGGTGAACGTGCGCGCGCTGTCCGGCGGCCAGATGCAGTTCACCTGCCAGCGCCGCAACGGCGTGCGCATGCCCGACTTCGATGTCACGCTGAACCTGCCCGGCATCCACAACGTGAACAACGCGCTGGCCGCGATCGCGGTCGCGACCGAACTCGAGCTGCCCGACGACGCGATCCAGCGCGCGCTCGAAGGCTTCACCGGCGTCGGCCGGCGCTTCCAGCGCTACGGCGAACTGCCCGTCGAAGCGGACAAGGGCGGCGGCACGTTCACGCTGATCGACGACTACGGCCACCACCCGGTCGAGATGGCCGCCGTGATCGCCGCTGCGCGCGGCGCGTTCCCGGATCGCCGCCTCGTCCTCGCGTTCCAGCCGCACCGCTACACCCGCACGCGCGACTGCTTCGAGGACTTCGTCAAGGTGATGGGCCAGGCCGACGGCGTCCTGCTGACCGAGGTGTACTCGGCCGGCGAGTCGCCGATCGTCGCCGCCGACGGCCGCTCGCTCGCGCGCGCGCTGCGCGTCGCGGGCAAGGTCGACCCGGTGTTCGTCGACGACGTCAACGAGCTCGCGGTGGCGATCGTCGACCACGCGCGCGACGGCGACGTCGTCATCTCGATGGGCGCGGGCTCGATCGCGGCCGTGCCGCAGCGCGTGGCGGACATGAAGAACCCGATGCAGAACGGAGGCGCGCTGTGAACACGACGCCGCTGACACCCCAGCAGATCAAGAACCTCGGCAAGGTCGCCGTGCTGATGGGCGGGACGTCCGCCGAGCGGATGATCTCGCAGCTCTCCGGCCACGGCGTGCTCGCCGCGTTGAAGGCGAGCGGCATCGACGCGCACGCGTTCGACCCCGCCGAGCGCCCGTTGGAAGACCTCCGGCGCGAAGGTTTCTCGCGCGCGTTCATCGCGCTGCACGGTCGCCACGGCGAGGACGGCACGGTGCAGGGCGCGCTCGAGCTGCTGGGCATCCCGTACACCGGCCCCGGCGTGATGGCCTGCGCGATCGCGATCGACAAGGTGATGACCAAGCGCATCTGGGCCGCGGTCGGCCTGCCGACGCCGCGCTATGTGGTGCTGGGCGTGAAGGAACAGGCGCGCGAGCACGTGCGCGAGGTGCCGGACGAACTCGGCCTGCCGCTGATCGTGAAGCCGCCGCGCGAAGGCTCGTCGATCGGCGTGACCAAGGTCAAGGGCTACTCGCAGATGCAGGACGCGGTGCAGCTCGCCGCCGGCTACGACGCCGACGTGCTGTGCGAGGAGTTCATCGAGGGCGACGAATACACCTGCGCCGTGCTGGGCGAGGGCGAGGACACGATCGCGCTGCCGGTGGTGCGCATCGTCGCGCCGGACGGCAAGTACGACCTGCAGAACAAGTACTTCACGGACGAGGTCAAGTATCTCTGCCCCTGCGGGCTGCCCGAGGAAGAGGAACGCGAGATCCAGCGCATCACCGTCGAGGCCTATCGCACGCTCGGCTGCCGCGGCTGGAGCCGCGCCGACGTGATGGTGCGCGCGAGCGACCGCAAGCCCTTCCTGCTCGAGATGAATACCTCCCCCGGCATGACCGGCCACTCGCTGGTGCCGATCGCCGCGCGCGGCGCGGGCATCAGCTACGAGGCGCTGTGCGCGATGCTGGTGAACGCCGCGGCGCTCGAGCCCGTGGGCCGCGGCGGCAAGCCGGCGACCAACGAACAGGACGACGCGCAAGCCTGATCGATCCACACGACACCATGCTGCTCCGCCAACCCGCCACCTCGAACGCCGCACCCGCTCCCGCGGGCGTGCTGCCGGTCGACGTCCGCCTGATGAACGTCATCGCGGTAGTGGTGTTCGCGCTCGCGGGCGCGGCGCTGGTGGCGGCGGGCGCGTCGTGGGTCGCGCGCCGGCCGCTGTTCGCGTTCGGCGGCGTCCGGCTGGAGGGCGACCTGCAGCGCAACAGCGTGACGACGGTGCGCGCGAACGCGCTGCCGCACCTGGCGGGCAACTTCTTCACGATGGATCTCGGCAAGGCGCGCGACGCCTTCGAGCAGGTGCCCTGGGTGCGCCACGCGACCGTGCGGCGCGTGTGGCCGAACCGGCTCGTGGTGACGCTCGAGGAGCACCAGCCGGTGGCGCTGTGGTCGGGCGACGAGAACAGCGACAAGATGGTCAACAGCCACGGCGAGGTGTTCGAGGCGAACGTCGGCGACGTCGAGGACGACAGCCTG
>JASLEM010000100.1 GCA_030151165.1 Burkholderiaceae bacterium | reverse complement strand
CTGTGCGTCTGCGCCGCCTCGTTGCCGCCGCGCGCGCGGCCGGCCTTCAGCACGACCACCGGCTTGGCGATCGCCGCCGAGCGCAGCGCGCTCATGAAGCGGCGCGCGCTGCCGATGCCTTCGAGGTAGACGATGATGCTCTGCGTCTGCGGGTCGTTGGCCAGGTAGTCCAGCACCTGGGCGATGTCGACGTCGGTGTGCGGCCCGATCGATGCGACCAGCGAGAAGCCGACCGCGTTCGAGCGCGCCCAGTCCAGCATCGCGGCCGTCAGCGCGCCCGACTGGCACACCACGCCCAGCGAGCCCGCGCGCGCCAGCGGCCCGGCCGCGCTCGCGTTGAGGTTGAGCTTCGGGCGCTGGAAGCCGAGGCTGTTCGGCCCGAGCAGCAGCACGCCCTCGCGCTGCGCGATCTTGCGCAGCGCCGCCGACTGCTCGGCCGAGACGCCGTTCGACAGGATCACCGCCGCACGGCAGGTGATGCGGCCGGCGACCTCGAGCGCCGCCGCGATGTCCTTGGGCGGCAGCGCGATGATCGCGAGGTCGGCCCGCGTCTGGGCGAGGTCGGCGAGCGTGCCGGTGGTGTCGATGTCGAGGAAGCGCAGCGTGCCGGCGTAGCGCTGCGCGCGGATCGCCTCGATCAGCGCGCGCCCCTGCGCGGTCTGCGCGCCCGGCGCCCCGCCGCGCGCCGCGAACACGACGGTGGCCGAGGGCTCGAAGAGCGGCGTCAGGTAGTGCTTGTCCATGCCCGCAGTCTGCGCCAAAGCGTCAGGCGTCGCCCGCCGGCACGAACGCGATGCCGGTGATGCCGGCGGCGGCGATCGACTGCTCGAGTGCCTGCTTGCCCGCCTCGCTGACGTAGATCTTCGCGGGCGCGGTGCGCGGGTCCTTGAAGACGGCCGCCGCCGACGGCACCGCCGCTGCGACGAATGCCTCCTTCGCGATCGAGCCGCTCGGGCGCTTCTGCGAGCGCGCGACGTCGATGCACGACACGACGTTCGTCACGTTGTAGAAGTATTCGATGTCGCCCTCGACCTGGACCTCGAGCAGCTGTCCGAACCGGCCGAGGAAATCGCCCAGCGCGTCGCGGGCGCGCTCGTTGAGCACCAGCGCGCCCGGGATGAACGGGCTGACGTCGGCGCGCGGCCTGGGCTTCCTGCGGCGCTTGTCGACGAACACCTCGAGCACCGGCCGCTCGGCCCACGACAGCGGCGAGCCGTCGCCGCCGAAAGGCTCCTCCGGCACCATCTCGTCGTCGTCGCCCTGCGACACCAGCATCGCGACGTCGTTGACCAGGCCGTTCTTCAGCTCCCAGACCGTCATCACATGTCCTTCCGTCGGAACGGGAATTCGCCGGAGACCAGCTCGCGCTTGATGCTGCGCAGCTCCAGCCGGCCGGCGCGGCGATCCTCGACGTCGACCACACGCAGGCGCCCGTAGACCTCGAGATAGTAGCGGTCGGTGTGCAGCACGGAGTGGGCTGTCGCGTCCGGCAGGCTGGGCACGACGGACTTGCGGTTGCGCGGCAGGAAGACGCCGTTGTCGGCGTCGTTGATGGCGATGCCCCAGCCGAACAGGCGCGTCTGCGAGCGGAAGGCGCGGCGGTCGCCGCTCGCGACGATGTGGTGCGCCGCGACCTCGTCGGGCCGCGCCTTGCCCGTCGCCGCGACGATGTTGGCGGCCAGCACCGCGCTGTGGCCGGCGCGCTTGCGCCGCGCATCGGCCAGCAGCACCTTCGCGGAGCCGGAGACGGTGCGGCCCTTCGCATAGCAGAGCTCGTCCTTCTTCTGCTGCAGGATCAGGTCGTTGCGCATCTCGTACGCATTGGTGCCGGGCGCCGCGATCTCGTTGGCCGCGATGGTCAGGTCCAGGACGTCGTCGACGGGGCTCTTCAGCGGATCCTGCCCGCCGGACGGGGTCTTCTCTCTTGCCATGCAACTCTCCCTGATGGCGTCGGCCCGCAGGCCCGAAGGCGCGCGGCGGCGTGCGCTCGGATGCGCGCGGGCGCGCGATCCGGGGGAAAGTATGTCACGAGCGTCGCCGCCGGGAACCCGCGACGCGCGCGCGGCGCGTCAGCGCGCAAGTGCCGGCGACTCGATGCGTGCGACGCGGCACGCGCCGTACAGCGACGCGCCCGCGCTGAGCACGTTCGCGGCCATCTGCTCCCACGAGCCGTAGCTCCACGCATTGACCATCCACATCGCCGAGACGGCCAGCATCACCCAGCGCAGCGAGCGGCCGGTGAGGTGGAAGACGGCGTAGGTCGAGATCAGCGACGCGACGATCATCAGCACCGAGCCCCAGCCCGTCCACGTCGCCGCGCCGACGAGCACCGTCAATGCGCAGAAGCCGCCGAACGCGAGGCGCCGCTGCGCGCCCGCCCGGTTCAGCGTGACGGCGGAGGTCGCGGTGCGCCCCGCGCTGACCACGCTCAGCGCGGCCGCGACGTTGGCGCCGAGCAGGAAGTTGTTCAACGCCCAGACCATGCCGGCGATGCCGGAGCGAAAGCGCAGCGAGCGCTCGCAGGTGCAGACGAGCGCGACGAGGTTGAGCGCCAGGGCGCAGAGGCCCGTCGCGTGGACGAGGACGGCAGTGGGGACGAGGTTGGACATGACGGCGATGCCGAGGCAGGACAGCGCCTCGACCAGCCCTCAGTCTGCGGGAACCGGGCCACCCGGAATCGCCGGAACAACGACCGAAGCCGGCCGCTAACCACATCTCGACACACGGCTGCTCGACCGTGCGGCCGCCTCGGCTCGCGACCTCGGCTAGAGCCGATAGCTCAGCTTGTGCTTGCCCTTGGCGACCATCGAGTCGAGCCCGATCCACTCGCCCTGCTCCGACACCCAGATGTCGATCGGCGCCTCGGGCGCGTCGATGCGCCACCGCGTCGCCGCGACCGGCTTGCCGTCGACCGGGATCGTGCCGGTGCCCGCGCGCGACACGCGCACCGCGTCGACCTTGCCGGTCTGCGGATCGAGCAGCCGCGCCTGCTCGCGCATCGCCGGGTTCCAGTACGCGTAGCTCATCAGGCAGCCGGGCACGGTCGTCGTGCCGGCGTTCGTCTTCACCTGGTTGGCGTCGCCGTGGCGCTCAAGGTGGACGCTCGCGGGCTTGCCGTCGTCGTCGGTGGTCGACGACAGCGTCTCGAGGCAGTCGCCCTTCCACTGCTCGTCCGCGTGGTGCCGGTAGTGGTACAGGCCCATGCCGAGGAACTTGACGTCGAAGCTGGCCTCGCTCGTGACCTTCCTCGTCGCGCCGTCGACGACGACGGTGAACGTGTGCTCGCCGATCGGCTTGTCGTCCAGCAACGCGTGGAAGGCGTAGACGTGGGACCGCACGGCGGGCGCATCGTCGGCCGCGGGCGCGGCGCCGCAGGCCAGCAGTCCGGCCAGCGCGGCGGTCGTGATGGCAAGACGCTTCATTCGGCGGCCCCTTTCGCGCGCGGCGGCCCGGGGATGAACGCGTTGGTGCGCGCGATGTAGTCGCGGTAGGCGGGCCGGCGCTCGCCGATGTCCTTCTCCAGCAGCGCGACGCCCGAGACCTTCAGCAGCAGCGTCGTCATCAGCAGCGGCGAGACGATCGTCCACAGCCCGCCCACGCCGGCGGCGCCGAGCGCGAGCAGCCAGACGCCCCACCACAGCGCGGCCTCGCCGAAGTAGTTCGGATGGCGCGTGTAGCGCCAGAGCCCGCGATCCATCACCTGCCCCTGGTTCGCCGGGTCGGCCTTGAAGCGCGCCATCTGCGTGTCGCCGATCGCCTCGAACGCGAAGCCCACGATCGCGATGGCGATGCCGGCGATGTCGAGCGGGCCGAACTCGCGCGTGCCGACGACGGCGGCCAGCGTCGGCGCCGAGACGATCCACGCGAGCGCCGCCTGCAGCGCGAAGACGTAGACGAGGCTCTTCAGCGCGAAGTTCGGCTGGTTGCGCGCGCGGATCTCCTGGTAGCGGCGGTCCTCGCCATGGCCCCAGTTGCGCCACGTGATGTAGGCTGCGAGCCGCACGCCCCACGCGAGCACGATCACCAGCAGCCACGTCGTGCGCGGGCCGCTCGCGCCCGCCTCGCAGGCATAGACGACGGCAGGGCCCGCGATCATCAGCGACCACATGCGGTCGACGAGGCTGACGTCGTGCCGCACGAGGCTCGCGATCCAGGTCGCGACGGCGAACGCCGCGATCAGCGCGAGGCCGCCGAGCGCGAAGGGGAACCAGGTCGAGAGATCAGGCATGCGTTTCCTTGTCGGAGGCCGCGGTGGGGGCCGTGGCGACGCCGTCGAAACGGTTCGACAGCGCCATCAGCACCGGCATCAGCACGGCCCAGGTGCAGGCCATCGTCACGAGCGCGGGCGTGCGGTCGATGAATTGCGCACCGCCCAGCCGCACGCCGGAGACGAACGACAGCGGCCCCGCGACCGCGCCCAGCACCGCGGCGAGCACGGGTCGGTGCTTGAGCCAACGCACCGTCACGTTCAGCGCGATGCCCAGCAGGCCCCACAGCGCCACCATCCAATACGGTGCGAGGTAGGCCACCGGCTGGCCGGACGGGTAGGCGATGTGCCCCTGGAGCGCGACGAACGACTCGACGACGAAGCCGATCGCGCACACGGCCGCGAGCAGCTTCGCCTCGGCCATCGGCCGCGCCGAGACCGCCACGTGCCACGCCATCGCCGCCGCGACCGCCGCGGTGCCCCACAGCGGATGGCCGTGCGCCGCGCCGAGCACCGCTGCGAACCACGCGCCCTGGAAGACCACGAAGTTCACGAGCTGCCGCGCGCGCCCGGGCACGCCCGCCGGGGCGGCCGCGTGCGGGAGCGCGCGCGCGAGCATCACGCGCGCTTCGAGAACAGGTAGTGGCTGACCCACCACTGCTGGCCGCCCTCGTGGCCGAACAGCTCGGCCACCGACATGAAGAACAGGCGCCAGCGCTGCCACCAGATGTCCGCGTCGCTGCCATAGGTCTGCAGCATCAGCGGCTGCAGCGTCTCGCGCGCGGCGTCCATGTTGCGCAGCCAGGCTTCCGATGTCTTCTGGTAGTGCGTGCCGTCCCAGCGCCAGCGGCGCTGCAGCCGCAGGTCGTCCTGGAAGTTCAGCGCGAGGTCGTCGCTGGGCATCATGCCGCCGGAGAAGAAGTGGCGGCTCATCCAGTCGCTCTCGTCGCGCTCGACGAAGGCGTACGGCGCGCCCTTGTGCGCGAACACGTGCATGAAGAACTGGCCGTCGAAGCGCAGCCAGCCGGCGACGCGCGAGAAGATGTGCGGCCAGTTGCGCAGGTGCTCGAACATCTCGACGGAGACGACGCGGTCGACGCTGGCGGCGCCGGTCTCGAACGCGTTGATGTCGCACGTGACCACGCGCAGGTTCACGAGCCCGCGCGCGACCGCCTGGGCCTCGATGTACTCGCGCTGCGAGCGCGAGTTCGACAGCGCGGTGATGCGGCTGTGCGGGTAGTGCTGCGCCATCCACAGGCTCAGCGAGCCCCAGCCGCAGCCGAGCTCGAGCACGTCCTGGCCGTCCGCCAGGCCGGCCCGCTCGCACGTGGCCGCGAGCGCCGCGGCCTCGGCCTGCGCGAGATCGCGCACGCCGTCGGCCCAATAGCAGCTGCTGTACTTGCGATGCTCGCCCAGCACCTCGGCGAAGAAAGCCGCGGGCACCTCGTAGTGCTGCTCGTTCGCCTTCTCGGGCACCAGCGCGATCGGCGCGCGGCGCATCTCCTCGATGAAGGCGGCGGCGATGTCGGCCACGGCCTCGGCGTCGGTGTCGCGCATCTCGGCGATCCGTTCCTTCAACAGGCGGCGGATGCCCAGGCGGACGACGCGGTCCGGCACGAGGCCTTGCTCGACCCAGTTGACGGCGCGGGCGGTGGTGTTCGGCATGGAAGCTTCTCCTGGCGGCGGGGCGGCGGTTCGGGGACGGCCGCTGCCGTCGCCTCTTCATCGATACGCACGGGAGCCGCATCCGGATTCACCGGCGCCCGCCCTGCCCGGCAAGAATCAGGCCGAGGCGCTCACACGGTACGCGCAACGCCGCGCGCCGGCCAGCAGGTGTTCCACCCGTTCGACGCGCACGCCCGGCCCCAGGCAGTGCTGGAACAGCGCGAGCTCCGATCGGCAGAAGCCCTGGCAGGTGGCGGCCGCGGCGCAGATCGGGCAGTGGTCTTCCACCAGCAGCCAGTCGCGGCCGTGCTTCTCGGCGCGCGCCATGTAGCCCTCGGCGGCGCGCAGCTCGGCGAGGCGCTTCACGCGCGCGGCCGTCGTCGCGAGGCCGGCCAGCGCGGCGTCGTACTGCGCGCGCATCTCGCGCTCGCGTTCGGCGATCAGCTTGTCGACGGCGCCGGGGCCGAGCACCGCGCCGGCATGGCGGATCAGCTGCACGGCGACGTCGGCGTGGCGGTCGGGGAAGCGCGCGTGGCCGGCGGGCGTGAGCGTCCACATGCGCTTGGGGCGGCCGGGGCCGTCGACCTCGTCGTGCGCGTCGACCAGCCCCTGCGCCTGCAGCGCCTGCAGCTGCTTGTGCGCGCCCATCGGCGTGACGCCGCACGCCTGCGCCAGCGTGGCCGCCGCCTGCGGGCCGCGGCTCTTGAGCTGGTACAGCAGCTGGTCGGGCGTGCGCGTCATGCCGCCGCCTCGAGCCGCGCCATGCGCAGCATCAGCAGCGCCGCGACGACGCCCGCGACGCCGCCCACCCCCATGATCCAGCGCGTCGACAGCAGCGCGATCCAGCCGCCGGCGATCGCGACGACGACGTTGGAGACGCAGAAGATCGTCGACAGCAACCCCATCACGCGGCCCTGCCCGTGCGCGGCGAAGCGCTCGGACATCCACGCCGGCAGCACGGCGTTGTAGAGCGCGGTGGGCACGCCAAGGGCGACGATGGTCGCGAGACCGGCGGCGCCGGGCAGCAGCGCGAGCAGCGTGAGACCGATCGCCGCGCCGAGCGCGATCAGCGAGGCGCGCCGCAGCGGATGCGCCGCGCCGGTGCCGACGCGGCCGGCCAGCAGGCTCGCGAGCGTCATCATGGCCGACTGCCCCGCCACCACGAGCGCGATGCCGCGGCTGCCGAGGCCGGCGTTCTGCAGCATCCACAGCGGCTCGTACTCGTAGAACGCGTTGATGCCGAGGGTATAGACGAG
>JASLEM010000080.1 GCA_030151165.1 Burkholderiaceae bacterium | reverse complement strand
AGAAGCGCGCCGACCGCGTCGAGGTCAATTCGCGCGACCACGAGTTCCACGTCGTCAGCGACCGCGCGCGGCCGATGGACTACGAGGTCTTTTCGCTGCTGTCGGTCGCGGGCATCGACAAGTCGGGCGTGGCGCAGGTGCGCGAGTTCAAGCCGCTGTACGCGCGCTACGACGACGCCGGCGCCGATTCGTACGCGTTCTATTCGACGCGCCGCATGCAGCGCGTGCAGTCCGAGGCCTCGCGCCAGCGCGGGCCGCGCAGCGGCTACATCGGCACCGAGCTCTACGTGACGCTGGCCGATCCGCAGACCGCGCCGTGGCCGCCGTCGGTCGTGCAGCTCGCGATCGACACGCTCAGCACCAACCGCGACCTGCCGCTGATGCTGACCATCGGCGGCACCAGCGACTTCTTCCTCGAGGAGAACACGCCCGTCAAGAGCGTGCGCTGCATCCGCGGGCCCTCGCGTCCGGTGACGCCGGTGGGCGAGGGCAAGGCGCCGTGGCGCGCGCTGAGCCATCTCTCGCTCAACTACCTGTCGCTGATCGACAGCGAAGGCAAGGGCGGCGCGGCCTCGCTGCGCGAGCTGCTGTCGCTGTACGGGCTCGACGAACTGTCGCCGCTGCACAAGCAGCTCGAGGGGCTGGTGTCGGTGCACAGCGAGGCCGCGATCAGCCGCGTGCCCGTCAAGGGCCCGATCGTGTTCGGGCGCGGCACCAAGGTGCGGTTGACGATGGACGAGCGCGCGTTCGAAGGCACCGGCATCGTGGTGCTGGGCGCGGTGCTCGATCGCTTCATCGCGCGCTACGCGAGCATGAACAGCTTCACGCAGCTCGCGCTGCAGTCGCAGACCCGCGGCGCCATCAAGACCTGGCCGCCGCGCATCGGGGCGCGGTCGGTGCTGTAGCCGCGACGATGAGCGATCTCGACCTGCCCGACGACGCGCCGGATGCCGAGGACGATCCGGAGGCGACGCGCATCCTGAGCGTCGCCGAGGTGCTGGTCTCGATCGAGGCGCACGCGGACGAGGTGCGGCCGCACGCCGAGGCGGTGGTCGACCTGCTCGCCGAGGCCGAGGCCGCGACGGCCGCGCGCTACGAGACGCGCAAGCAGCTGCTGCGCGACCTGACCGACGAGCCGTACAAGTTCGGCTTCTTCCAAGCCGTGCGCCTGCTCGAGAACGCGCACCCGGGGCTGCCCCGCGTGGGCACGTCGCTGCGGCTGCGCGACGACCCGATCCGCTTCGCGCAGTCGCCCACGCTCGCGTTCGCGCCGTCGACGATCTCGAGCTTCACGCCCGGCGACGCGACGCACGCGCCGACGCTGACCGTCCGCTTCTTCGGGCTCTTCGGCGCCAACGGGCCGTTGCCGCTGCACCTGACCGAGTTCGCGCGCGAGCGCGCGCGCCGCATGCCGGCCGACAGCGCGCTCGTGCACTTCCTCGACATGTTCCATCACCGGATGCTGTCGCTGCTGTACCGAGCGTGGTCGGAAGCGCGCCCGACGGTGAGCCTCGACCGGCCCGACAACGACCCGTTCTCGCGCTGGGTCGGCTCGCTGGCCGGCTACGGCGTGCCCAGCCTGCGCGGGCGCGACGCCGTCCCCGACAGCGCCCGCCTCGCCGCGGCCGGCATCCTCGGTCGCGCGGTGCATGGCGCGGAGGGCCTGGAGCGGCTGCTCAACGACTTCTTCCGCGTGCGCGTGCGCGTCCACCAATGGCAGCCGCACTGGATGCGCCTGCCCGAGGAGGCGCGCTCGCGCATCGGCCTGCGGCACGCGCCGGTGGCACTCGGCGAAAGCGCCGTCGTCGGCTCGCGCGTGTGGGATTGCCAGACCCGCTTCCGCGTCGAGATCGGCCCGCTGACGCTGGCCGAGTACCAGCGCTTCCTGCCGGGCGGCGACAGCATGAAGCGGCTGCGCGACTGGGTGCTGAACTACATCGGCCACGAGCTGTCCTGCGAGATGCACCTGGTGCTGAAGCAGGCCGAGGTGCCGGCGGTGAAGGTCGGCCGCGCGGGGCGGCTCGGCTACACGTCGTGGCTCGGCCGGCGGCCCGGGAAGACGGACGCGTCGGACCTGGTGCTGGGCATCACCTGAGGCCCGGCGCGATCGGCGGCGGGGCGTCCGATCAGGTGCGCCGCGACACGTCCGAGGCGCCGCACGAACCCGGCGCGCCCCCCGCGTGCCCCCCACGCGCCCCCCGCGCAAGAGGGGATTGAAATGCGCTTCGAACAACGCTCCAATGGCCTTCAGCATTCAAACTCGGCGCCCATCGAGCGTCCGCTTCGAGGAGAACCTTCGTGAGTGAAATCAGTCGTGTCGCGCTGTTTGGGAAGCTCAATCCGGTCGCCTACAAGGGGATCGAGGGAGCGACGGTCTTCTGCAAGCTGCGGGGCAACCCGTACGTCGAGCTGGTGCACTGGCTGCACCAGCTGATCCAGGCGAGCGACAGCGACCTGCACCGGATCTTCAAGCACTTCGCGCTGGACGCCTCGCGCCTCGCGAGCGACATCACCGCCGCGCTCGACGCCTTGCCGCGCGGCGCGACGGCGATCTCGGACTTCTCGCCGACCATCGAGAAGATGGTGCAGGAAGGCTGGCTCTACGGCACGCTGCAGTACGGCGAGAGCGCGGTGCGCACCGGCCTGCTGATCGTCGGCGCCGTGAAGACGCAGACGCTGCGCAACGCGCTGTACGAGATCTCGCCCGAGTTCCGCAAGATCAAGCCCGATGACCTGTTCGACGACTTCGGCAAGATCGTCTCCGGCTCGCCCGAGGACACGCTCGCCGCCCGCGACGGCTCGAACGTCGGCGGCGGTGCCGCGCCGGGCGAAGCGAGCGGCGCGATGGCACCCGCGCAGCTGGGCAAGCAGGAGGCGCTGAAGAAGTTCACCGTCGACCTCACCGCGCAGGCCCGCAGCGGCAAGATGGATCCGATCGTCGGCCGCGACGACGAGATTCGCCAGGTCGTCGACATCCTGATGCGCCGCCGCCAGAACAACCCGATCCTGGTCGGCGAGGCCGGCGTCGGCAAGACGGCGGTGGTCGAGGGCTTCGCCCAGCGCATCGCGCGCGGCGACGTGCCGCCCAGCCTGAAGGAAGTGCAGCTGCTGACGCTCGACGTCGGCCTGCTGCAGGCCGGCGCCAGCATGAAGGGCGAGTTCGAGCAGCGCCTGCGCTCGGTCATCGACGAGGTGCAGGCGAGCCCGAAGCCCATCATCCTGTTCATCGACGAGACGCACACGCTCGTCGGCGCGGGCGGCGCGGCCGGCACCGGCGACGCGGCCAACCTGCTGAAGCCGGCGCTCGCGCGCGGCCAGCTGCGCACGATCGGCGCCACCACGTGGGCCGAGTACAAGAAGTACATCGAGAAGGATCCGGCGCTCACGCGGCGCTTCCAGAACATCCAGGTCGACGAGCCGGACGAGGCCAAGGCCATCCTGATGATGCGCGGCGTCGCCAGCACGATGGAGAAGCACCACAAG
>JASLEM010000075.1 GCA_030151165.1 Burkholderiaceae bacterium | reverse complement strand
CCGCGTGCGCGCGCAGGGCTCCGACCTGCCGGTGCTGATGCTCACCGCGCGCGACGCCATCGAGGACCGCGTGCGCGGCCTCGAGAGCGGCGCCGACGACTACCTCGTCAAGCCCTTCGCGCTCAGCGAGCTCGTCGCCCGCTCGCGCGCGCTCGTGCGCCGCAACCAGGCGCGCGGCGGCAGCGTGCTTGGGCTCGGCACGCTGCGCATGGACCTCGAGGCGCGCCGCGCCTACATCGGCGAGCAGGAGCTCGCGCTCGCCGGGCGCGAGTGGTCGATCCTGCAGTTCATGCTGAGCCGCACGGGCAAGATCGTCGCGAAGGAGCAGATCATCGCGGCGATCTCGAACTGGGACGGCTCGACCTCCGACAACGCGATCGAGGTGCACGTCTCGCGCCTGCGCTCCAAGCTGGAGCCGGCCGGCCTGAAGATCCGCACGATCCGCGGCTTCGGCTACCTGCTCGAGGAAGCCTGAGGGCGACCGCCCGCGGAGCGCCGGCATGTCGCTGGGGGATACTCGGCCACGCCCAACGCGTGACGCCCTGCCCGTGAACGTTTCCGACTCCTCCGCCGTCGCCCGCGCCGAACGCCTGCAGCTCGACAAGCGCCCGAGCATCCGCCGCTCGCTGGTCGTGTGGCTCGTGGTACCGCTGGCGCTGCTCGTGCCGGCGACCGCGTTCGTGTTCTACCGCCTCGCGCTCGCGCCCGCGCTCGACTCGCTCGACCACGCCCTCGACGGCACCGCGCTGGCGCTGGAGCGCCTCGTGAAGAACGACGGCAGCCGGCTGTCGCTCAAGGTCGATCCGGAGCTGGACAATGCGCTGCGCGCCGACCGCTACGACGACGTCCATTGGGTCGCGCTCGGCCCCGACGGCCGCGTGCTGGACGGCGACGCCGAGCTCGCGCGCGTCGGCGGGCCGCCGTCGTCCGTCGACTGGCGTTTCTTCGACGCGGCCTACAACGACATGCCCGTGCGCGTCGCGCTGCACAGCTGGACCTGCGTGCCGGCCACCGCCACCGCGCCGGCCGGCGTGTGCGAGGCGCGGGTGTCCGAGACGCTCAACAAGCGCCACGGCGTCGCGCAGCAGGTGCTGGCGGCCGCGGCGTCGGCGATGCTGGTCGAGGCGCTGGTGCTGGCGATCATGGGCTGGTTCGCGATCGCGCGCAGCCTGCGCCCGGTCGAGCGCCTGAGCCAGGACATCGAGCAGCGCTCGCCCGACCACCTGGGCCCCGTCGACCGGCCCGACATCCCGCGCGAGGTCGCGCCGCTCGTCACGGCGCTGAACGGGCTGTTCGCGCGCGTGGTGACGGCGTCCGAGGCCGAGAAGGCCTTCCTCGCCGACGCCGCGCACCAGCTGCGCACGCCGCTGACGGCGCTGCGCACCGAGACCGAGCTCGCGCTGATGGAGGCGCATCCGCCGCAGCTCGAAGGCCTGCTGCGCCGCCTGCACCAGGCGACGACACGCGCCGCGCGGCTGGCGCACCAACTGCTGTCGCAGGCGCGCGCCGACCACGACCTGCACAACTCCGCGATCGAGCGCTTCGACCTGAAGCTGATCGCCGCCGAGGCCGCGCAGGAGTGGGTCGGGCGCTCGGTCGAGGCGGGCGTCGACCTCGGCTTCGAGCTCGAGCCCGCGCCGCTGGACGGCCACGGCTTCCTGCTGCGCGAGATGCTCGCCAACCTGCTGGACAACGCGCTCATCTACGCCGGCCAGGGCGCGCGCGTGACGATCCGCACCGGCCTGCAGCCCGCCGCGGACGGCCGCCTGCCGGCCAACCCGGTGCTCGAGGTCGAGGACAACGGCCCCGGCATCGCGCCCGAGTACCGCGAGCGCGCCTTCGAGCGCTTCCAGCGCGGCAACGCGGGCGGCAGCGGCAGCGGGCTGGGGCTGTCGATCGTGCGCGACATCGTGCGCCACCACCGCGCCCGCGTCGAGCTGCTGGACGGCCCCGGCGGCGTCGGCCTGAAGGTGCGCGTGATCTTCCGCTCGCCCGAGGAGCCGCCGCGCGCGATGGGCCGCACCGGCCACGGCGGCAGCGCGCGCGACGAGTAGCACCCCTTCGCCGGCGCGCGACGCCCCTTCGCGCGACAATCGCGCACCATGTTCCAGCCGTCCCAGCACGACGTCCGTCGTTTCTTCTGCGAGACCCACGCGCTCGCCGCGAGCGGCGCGCCGCTCAGCCCGATCCAGATCCTCGCGTCGCAGTGGATCGCAGAGCACCCCGAGTACCACGCCGAGCTCGCCGACGTCGATGCCGCGCTCGCGGCCGTCTACGACGTCGAGGACGGCCGCACCAACCCGTTCCTGCACCTCGCGATGCACCTGACGATCAGCGAGCAGTGCAGCATCGACCAGCCGAGCGGCATCCGCCAGGCCGTCGAGCTGCTGGCCGCGCGCCGCCAGTCGCTGCACGACGCGCACCACGCGGCGATGGACTGCCTCGGCGAGATGATCTGGGCGTCGCAGCGCAGCGGCCTCCCGCCGGACGGGCATCAGTACCTGGACTGCGTGCGGCGGCAGGCGACGAAGGACTGAGGTCTTCGGCGCGAGCGCCGCGCCGGAACCCCGCGCCGCCTCACATCGCCGAACGCAACCGCTCGTAGCCGCTGCGGCTGATCGGCACGCGCTTGCCGCTCTTCAGGCGCGCGGCGTGGCCGTCGCTGCCGAAGCGCTCGATGCCTTGCAGGAACGCGAGGTTGACGATGAACGAGCGGTGCACGCGCACGAAGCTCTTCGGGTCGAGCTGGGTTTCGAGGTCGGAGATGCGCTGCGTCTTCAGGTAGTCGCGGCCGTCGGAGTGGATGGCGATGTAGTCGGACTGGGCCTCGACCACCTCGATCTTCCCGACCGCGATCACGTGCACCTGGTCGCGGTCGCGAATCAGGACGCGCTCGAGCCAGGCCGACGGATGCGTGATGAGCTTGTCGAGCGCGGGCGGCGGCGTGCCCAGGCGCGACCGGGCGCGCGCGAGGCCCTCGTCGAAGCGCGCCTTGGAGAACGGCTTGAGCAGGTAGTCGATCGCGTGCAGGTCGAACGCCTTCTGCGCGTACTGGTCGTACGCGGTCGTGAAGATCACGCCGTCGCGCCGCCCGGTCAGCTCCAGCACTTCCAGGCCCGTGAGCTTGGGCATGTGGATGTCGAGGAAGACGAGGTCGGGGGCGAGCTCGCCGAGCGCCTTCGCGGCGTCGAGGCCGTTCCGGGCTTCGCCCACGATGGTGATGTCGGCGTGGTCGGCGAGGTACTCGCGCACCAGGTGGCGGGCGAGTTCCTCGTCGTCGGCGATCAGGGCGCGCAACGTCGTCATGCGGCGTGCTCCAGTTCAAGCGGCAACGTGATCTCCACGTCGAAGTGGGTGTCGGTGCACTGCGCGGTGAAACGCATGCGCCGGCCGTACAGCGCTTCGAGGCGCGCGCGGATGTTCTTCATGCCCAGGCCCAGGCCCGGCTCGGTGCTCGACTGCCCGCACACCGGGTTGACGAGCCGCAGGTGCAGCCAGCCGTCGCGTGCGAGCGCCTCCAGCACGACCTCGCCGGGCTCGTCGAGCTGGCGGATGCCGTGCTTGATCGCATTCTCGATCAGCGGCTGCAGCGTCAGCGGCGGGATGGTGGCACGGTGCGTCGACGCGTCGACGCGCAGCGCGCTCAGCAGCTTCGCGCCGAGCCGGCGCTTCTCGATCGCGAGGTAGTGCTCGCACAGCGCGACCTCTTCCGCGAGCGTGATGCGGTCGCGGTCGGCGAGCGCGAGCGTCATGCGGAAGAACTGCGCGAGCGCGATCGTCATCTCGCGCGCGCCGGCGGGGTCGATGCTGGTCAGCGCGCTGATCGAGTTGAGGCTGTTGAACAGGAAGTGCGGATGGATCTGCGTGCGCAGCAGCTGCAGCTCGGCCTCGCGCGCGAGCCCGTGCGCGCGCGCCTCGCGCGCGGCGGCCTGGCGCACGCTGTCGGAGGCGAGCAGCACGTCGTGCGCGAGGATCGAGACGACGTAGAAGCCCACGCCCAGCGCGAAGAACGCGACCCAGCCGGGCCGCGTCATCGCGACCATGCCGGCGCCCTGCCCGAACGCCATGCCCAGCCCGTTCCACACGATGCCGATGCCCAGCCAGCCGAGCGCCACGAGCAGCGTCGCGCCGCCGAGCGTCGCGGCCGACAGCGCCAGCGTGCGTCGCGCGACGGGCATCCCGCGGCACAGGTAGTAGGCCGACAGCGCCACGAACGCGAAGACCACGCACAGCGGCAGCGTGAAGGTCAGCGCCCAGGCCGGCGTGGCCAGCCCCGCGGCCCACAGCAGCGCCGCCAGGCCGCCGCCCACCACGCCCCAGGCGAGCAGGTAGCGCAGCAGGTTGCGCAGGTCGGTCAGCAGCGGATGCATGCAGGTGGGGGTATCCGTCAGTTCGTGATGTTGAGGCCGCCCATGACGATCTCGGCGCGGATCACGAGCCGCTTGGCCGGGTTCATCGGCGGGACGGTGCGATCCTCGACACCGCCCATCGTCGGCACGCCGTGGACGGCGACCTGCCAGTCGGTCGGCACGCGGATCTCGATGCCGCTCATCATCGCGGAGATGCGCAGCTCGGCCTCGCCGACGATCGAGGCCTGGCGCAGGTCGAGCTCGAGGCCGGCGAGCGAGAGGTCGATGTCGCCGCCCTTGAAGTCCTGCGAGTCGTTGCGCAGCGAGGTGCCGCTGAACGCGGTCTTGATGTTCAGCGCGTTGCCGTGGTCGATCTGCGACTGGCGGAACTGCCGCCGGCCGCCGGGGCCGCAGCGGCCGCGCCGCCCGCCACGCCCGGCGCGCCAGCCCGGGCGGCGGCGGTGCGGGAAGAACGAGCGCACCACGATCATCACGCCGCCGAGGATCACGAGCGCCGGCCACAGCGCGCGCCAGTCGAGGTGGACGTAGCCCAGGTTCTGCGCCGTCAGCGCCGCGCCGAGCGCGACCAGCACGGTGCCGAAGATCGGGCTCGAGTGCCAGCCGCGGCTGAAGATCTTCGAGAGCCCGATGGCGACGAACACCATCGGCCACCAGGCCTGCAGCGCGTGGCCGTCGATGACGTGCAGGTTGTCCAGCAACGCGATCACGCCGACGACGATGACGATCAGCCCGATGAAGACTCGGCTGCCGCGGTGGTGGCGGTGGTAGTCATCGAAGGGGCGCGAGTCCGGCGCGGGCTCGGGAAGTTCGGGGCTCATGGGATCACGTCCTGAAGGGAATGTCACGGGTGTCGTCAGGATGACCGAGCCGCGCCGGCCCCGCATCGCCTTTTCGGCGAACGGCGGCCGCGGATCGGCGAACGACGGCCGCCTGCGCCCTAGCGGACGGTGATCCAGGACACCTCCAGCCAGTTGTCCGGCCGGTGCACGAACGTCACGTTCTTCCACGCGGCCCACGGGATCACCTGGCGGTACAGCGGCAGCGCGTGCAGCTGCTCGCCCTGGCGCTCCAGCACCTGCCGGATCAACGCGGCGCGCCGGGCCGGGTCGGTCTCGTGGCTCGACGCGGCGGCGAGCGCGTCGAGCGTGTCGTCGCGCGAGTCGCCGTAGTTGAACGCGCCCACGCCGTTGGCGCCGCGGTTGCGGTAGATCGGCGTGAAGATGGTCTCGGGGTCGGTGATCGCGCTGCCCCAGCCGAGCAGGTAGAGGCTGGTGTCGAGCTTGTCGAGCTTGGGGAAGTAGGTGGTGCGCGGCATCGTGTTGACGCGCACCCTCACGTTGATCCGCGCCCACATCGACGCCAGCGCCAGGCACAGGCGCTCGTCGTTGATGTAGCGGTTGTTGGGGCAGTCGAGCGTCACCTCGAAGCCGTCCGCGTAGCCGGCGGCGGCCAGGCCCTTCCGCGCGGCGTCGAGGTCGAACGGCAGGCGCTTCTCGGCATCGGGGTCGGCCTCGGTGCCGCGCGGCGACGGCATCACCGCGCCGGTCGGTGCCGCCAGGCCGTTCATGAGGCGCGTGCGGATCAGGTCGATGTCGATCGCCTGGTACAGCGCCTTGCGCACACGCACGTCCTTGAACGGGTTGCGGCCCTTCACGCTCGAGTACAGCAGCTCGTCGCGCGCCTGGTCCATGCCGATGAACAGGACGCGGTTCTCGACGCCGTCGACCACCTGCAGCCCCGGGTTGGCGCGCAGGCGCTCGACGTCGGCGGGCGGCGGGTCGAGGACGAAGTCGACCTCGTGCGACAGCAGCGCCGCCATGCGCGTGCCGTTGTTGCGGATCGGCGTGTACACCACCTCCTGCACGTTGCCCTCGATGCGCCCCCAGTAGTTCGGGTTGCGCCGGAGCACGGTGCGCACGTCGGGCTGGCGGCTCGCGAGCATGTACGGGCCGGTGCCGTTCGCGTTGAGCGCGGTGTAGGTCTCCTCGCGCGCCGAGAAGTCCTGCGGCCGCGTCGCCTTGTGCTCCTCGCACCACGACTTGCTCATGATGAACACCGTGTTCAGGTGCTGCAGGAACACGGCGTCGAACTGCGTCGCGACGAATTCGACGGTGTCGTCGTCGACCTTTCGCGGCTCGCCCAGCGGCGTGGCGTAGCCGGCGATCTGCGAGGTCTTCGCGCGCGCCCGGTTGACCGAGAACACGACGTCGTCCGCCGTGAACGGCCGCCCGTCCTGGAACTTCACGCCGTGGCGCAGCTTGAACGTCCACTTCGTCGGGCTGTCCTGCTTCCACCCGGTGGCGAGCTGCGGGACGATGTTCATCTGCCGGTCGCGCGCCACCAGCGTCTCGTAGATCTGGCCGTTGAACGCGTTCGTCAGGCCCTCGTTCTGCGAGAACGGATCCATCGTCTGCGGATCGCCCTGGCTCGACCAGCGCAGCGTCTGCGCCTGCGACGCGACGGCCGTCATCGCCAGGGCGGCGCAGGCCACGAAGCGCAGGAGTCCGGGCGGGAACGACTGGGGCATCGATGTCATGAAGGGCGTCGGGTACCGTTCGCGGGAAGCGTGAGAGCATAGGCGCAGCGCACGAGCGCCCGCGTGCGGATCAACCCGCGCCGCCGCCGGTGCCCTTGCGGCGGCGCCATTCGCCCCGCGAGATCGTTCGTTCGTCGAATTCCGGTGGGCGACGCGGCCACGGTCGGCGATGCTGCGCGGCTGTCGCGGACCGGAAACGGTTCCACGCGCGGTCGGTCGGCGGCCGATCCGGCGGTGCGCTCCTTGCTTTGTTCACAGTCCCGAATACAAGGCAAGGCAATCATTGCTTAGGCAGTAAATTCATGGGGGCATCGCGCGCAAAGCGGGAAAACCCGACTACCATGCCGCGCAATCGACCGCATTACCCATGCGGCCGAGCACGTATAAAGAGGAGCAGGAATGAGTTACGAGATCCTCCGACGCCCGCCCTGGCGCGCCACCGCGCTGAGCATCGGCATCGGCATGGCGCTGGCGGCGTGTGCCGTCGGGCCGGACTTCCACGCGCCGGACGCCCCGAAGGTGGCCGACGCGAGCCACCCGTACACGCCGGCCCCGTTGCCGGCGCAGACCGCCAGCGCGCCCGGCACGGCCGGCGCGGCGCAGCACTTCGTCGACGGGCAGGACATCTCCGCCACGTGGTGGGAAACGTTCCATTCCGCCCCGCTGGACGCGCTGGTGCGCTCCGCCCTCGCCAACAGCCCGACGATCGCCGCCGCGCAGGCGAACCTGCGCCAGGCCGAGGAGAACTACCGCGCCGACTACGGCTCGAAGGTGTTCCCGTCCGTCAGCGCCAGCCTGCAGGCCGCGCGCGAGCGCTTCCCGATCGCCCAGGCCCCCGGCGAGCCGGCCGGCTTCACCACCAACCTGTTCACCGCGGGGCTCGACGTCTCCTACACGCTCGACGTCTTCGGCGCCAACCGGCGCGAGCTCGAGGGCGTGAAGGCGCAGATCGACGCGCAGCGCTTCCAGGTCGAGGCCACCTGGCTCAGCCTGACGTCCAGCGTCGTCGCCACCGCGATCCAGGAAGCCTCGCTGCGCGCGCAGCTGAAGTCCACGCAGGACGTCGTCGACGCGGAGAGCAAGTCGCTCGACGTGATCACGAAGCAGGTGCAGCTCGGCGCCCTCGCCCGCTCGGCGGTGCTGCAGCAGCAGACGCTCGTCGCGCAGACGCAGTCCCAGCTGCCCGTGCTGCAGAAGGCGCTCGCGCAGACGCGCCACCAGCTCGCGGTGCTCGCCGGCCGCCTGCCGGGCGACGCCGGCCTGCCGACGTTCGACCTCGATTCGCTGAACCTGCCGCACGACCTGCCGGTCAGCGTGCCGTCCGCCCTGGTGCGCCAGCGCCCGGACGTGCGCGCGAGCGAGGCCGCGCTGCACGAAGCGAGTGCGCAGATCGGGGTCGCGACCGCGAACCTCTATCCGCAGATCACGCTCAGCGGCGGCGTCGACCGCCAGAGCCTGAAGCTCGACAAGCTGTTCAACACCGGCACCACCGGCTGGAACCTGCTGGCCGGCCTGACGCAGCCGATCTTCAACGGCGGCGCGCTGCAGGCGAAGAAGCGGGCCGCGGTCGCCGCGTACGACGCCGCCAACGCGCAGTACCAGAGCACGGTGCTGAACGCGTTCCTGGGCGTCGCGAACGCGCTGCGCGCGATCGACACCGACGCCGAGGCCCTGCGCCTGGACGCGCAGGCCGAATCGCTGGCGAAGGAGTCGCTCGACCTCGTCGTGCGGCAGTACCAGCTCGGCGCGGTGAGCTACCTGGCCTCGCTCGACGCGCAACGCACGTACCTGCAGACGCGCACCGCGCTCGTGCAGGCGCAGGCCGCGCGCTACACCGACACCGCGGCGCTGTTCCAGGCGCTCGGCGGCGGCTGGTGGAACTCGCCGGACGCGGTGGCCCTCGCCACCCCGTCGCCGGCCAGCGGCGCCGCGCGTTGAGCGTCCTCGCGGACTGACATCCTTCCTGCACCCGACACGACGGCCACGGCCGTCTTGCCGGGCGCGACGAACATCGAATACGAATTAGCTGGAGAGAAGAACATGACGAAGCGGATGCTCATCATGATTGGCGGGTTGGTGGTGCTGTTGCTGATCCTGGCCGGCGGCTTCGCGCTGCACATCAAGACCCTGATCGCCTCGGCGCCGAAGCCCGCGCCGCAGACGGTCACGACGACCAAGGTCGCGGCGCTCGAGTGGCAGCCCCAGCTGTCGGCCGTCGGCAGCGTGCTGCCGGTGCGCGGCGTCGACGTCACGACCGAGATCGCGGGCCAGGTGCGCGAGATCGCGTTCAAGTCGGGCCAGGACATCAAGAAGGGCGACGTGCTCGTCGAGCTCAACGCCGACACCGAGAAGGCGCAGCTGCTCTCGCTGCAGGCCGCCGCCGACCTCGCAGGCGTCGTGCTCAAGCGCGACAAGGGCCAGTTCGACGCGCAAGCGATCGCGCAGGCGCAGGTCGACACCGACCTCGCCGACCTGAAGAGCAAGAAGGCGCTCGTCGCGCAGCAGCAGGCCGTCATCGACAAGAAGACGATCCGCGCGCCGTTCTCCGGCCGCCTGGGCATCACCACCGTGAACCCCGGCCAGTACCTGAACCCAGGCGACAAGATCGTCACGCTGCAGACCATCGACCCGATCTACGTCGACTTCAACCTGCCGCAGAAGGAAGTGGGCAACCTGTCCATCGGCCAGGTCGTCAACGTCTCGACCGACGGCTTCCCCGGCGTGCTGTTCCCCGGCAAGATCAGCGCGATCAGCCCGAAGGTCGACACCACGACGCGCAACATCGTCGTCGAGGCGACGTTCACGAACGCCAAGCGCCAGATGCTGCCGGGCATGTTCGCCAACGCGCTGGTCGACGTCGGCGACAAGAAGCACTACCTGACGCTGCCGCAGACCGCGATCACGTACAACCCGTACGGTTCGACCGTGTTCGTCGTTCAGACGTACGAGGAAGCCGCCGCCGCGGCCAAGGCGGCGTCCGCGCCGGCCCCGGCCGCGTCGTCGGGCCTCTTCGTGCAGCAGGCCTTCGTCACGACCGGCGAGACGCGCGGCGACCAGGTCGCGATCGCCAAGGGCCTGAAGGAAGGCCAGACGGTCGTCACCAGCGGCCAGGTCAAGCTGAAGAACGGCACCTGGATCGTCGTCGACAACACCATCTCGCCGGCCAACAGCCCGAACCCCACCCCGCAGGAACATTGAGGCGAACGCCATGAAGTTCACGGACCTATTCATCCGACGGCCAGTGCTGGCCGGCGTGATCAGCCTGCTGATCGTCGTGCTGGGGCTGCGCTCGCTGTTCAGCCTGCCCGTCAACCAGTACCCGAAGACGCAGAACTCCGTCGTCACGATCTCGACCACCTACTACGGCGCCGACGCCGCGACGGTGGCCGGCTTCATCACGCAGCCGCTCGAGAGCGCGATCGCGCAGGCGCAGGGCATCGACTACCTG
>JASLEM010000043.1 GCA_030151165.1 Burkholderiaceae bacterium | reverse complement strand
CTTGTACGCCTTCGACTCGAGGTACTCGAAGAAGCGCTTGATGCCGTACCACTGCTTGTTCCAGTTGCCGTTCCAGCTCGGCGACCCTTCGATGACCCACTTGCGCTGCGCGTCGGTGAGCAGGTTCCACGCGGTGTCGCGCGGGATGCCGGCGTCGCCCGCGTACTTCAGCAGGTCGTCCTGCTGCTCCTTCCACGCGGGCGTCTGGATCGTCTTGATGGCGCCGTTGCGCAGCGTCTTCTTCTCGTCCGGGATCACGAGGCCCCAGTCGACGCCGATCACGCGCCCGAAGCCGCGGCAGGTCTCGCAGGCGCCGAACGCGGAATTGAACGAGAACAGCGCGGGCTGCGGGTCGGCGTAGCGCAGGTCGCTCTCCGGGCAGTGCAGCCCGGTCGACCAGCGCCAGCGGATGCCGGGGTCCACGGCCTCGGCGTTCTCGGGCAGCAGGTCGACGTTGAGCCGGCCCTGGCCGCGCTTCAGCGCGAGCTCGATGGCCTCGACCACGCGCACCTTCTCGACGTTGCCGACGCGGAAGCGGTCGGCGACGACGTCCAGCAGCTTGCGCTCGCTGCCGTCCTCGCCCTTGACGATACGCTCGCCCTGCACGCGCGTGAAGCCGCTGGTGGACAGCCACTGCGTCACTTCCTCGGCCGTCGTGTTGGCGGGCAGTTCGACCGGGAACGTCAGCGCGACGCGCGGGTCGCCCTGCTCCTTCGCGCGGCGCACGAGGTCGGCGTAGATCGTGTCGGCGGTGTCGTGGCGCACCGGCAGCGCGGTGACGCGGTCGAACAGGCTCGCGGCGCGGCCGAACAGCAGCTTCAGGTGGTCGTTGAGCTCCGTCATCGTGCCGACGGTCGAGCGCGAGCTGCGCACCGGGTTCGTCTGGTCGATGGCGATCGCGGGCGGCACGCCCTCGACGTGGTCGACCGCCGGCCGATCCATGCGGTCGAGGAACTGGCGCGCGTAGGCCGAGAAGGTCTCGACGTAGCGCCGCTGGCCCTCCGCGTACAGCGTGTCGAACACCAGGCTCGACTTGCCCGACCCGCTCGGGCCGGTCACGACCGTCAGCTCGCCCGTGCGGATGTCGAGGTCGATGTTCTTCAGGTTGTGCTGCCGCGCGCCGCGGATGCGGATGAGCCCGCTCATGTGGGTCCTTTGGAGGGTAGGCCGAAGATTCTAGGGTCGCGGCCTGCCGGCGCGCGTCATCTTTTTTTGGCCCTGCGCGGCGTCGGAGATGCTTGAGATCGGGCGCGCCGTCCCCACTTCACGAACACGCCCGTCGCGTCGGCGTTGCGTCCGATCAGCCCGCGTCCGCGGCGAGGAAATCCTCCACCCACGCGAAGTGCTGCGCGGTGTTCAGGGCCGGCGCATGGCCGCAACCGGGCACCGTGACCAGCGTGGCCTTCGGCCCGCGGCGCGTCATCTCCTCGGCGACCTGCGGCTCCAGCAGGTCGGAGTCGGCGCCGCGCAGCACCAGCACGGGGATGTCGAGGCGATCCCACGCCTCCCACTGGTCGTAGTCGTGCGGGTGCAGCGTGAACTGCAGCGCGATCCTCGGGTCGTAGTGCGGCGTGACGCGGCCGTCGGGCTGGCGGCGCACCGAGGTCTCCGCCAGGCGGCGCCATTGCGGGTCGGTGATCGCGCCGTACGGCTTGTAGACGGTGCGGAAGTAGGCCTCGAGCTCGCCCACCGTGTCGAAGGCCGGCGGGTTGCCGACGTACGTGCCGATGCGCTGGACGGACGCCGCCGTGATCTGCGGGCCGATGTCGTTCAGCACCAGCCGGCGGATGCGCCCTTGCAGCGCGCCAGCGGCCGCGTGCAGGCCCAGCGCGCCGCCCATCGACGTGCCGAGCCACAGGACGCGGTCGAGCCCGAGGTGGTCGAGGAAGGCCGCGGCGAGCCGCTCGTAGTGCGCGAAGCAGTATTCGGTTTCCGGCGCGCGGCTCCATTGCGACAGGCCGCGGCCGGTGGTGTCGGGGCAGATCACGCGCCAGCGCGCCGAGAGGTGCGCCGCGATGTCGTCCATGTCGCGGCCGGTGCGCGCGAGGCCGTGCCAGGCGATGACGGTGTCGGCGTGCGCCGCGCCCCATTCCGTGTAGTGCAGCTCGGTGCCGAGCACGGTGGCGTAGCGCGAGGTCGGGGTCGGCGTCATGATCGGGTCTCCTTCGGGTGGCGGATCGTCGCACGGCCGCCGGCACGCCGCCTGCCGGTCGGGCATCGCCCGAGTTTCATCGCGGTACGTCGTTACGATGGCGCACCGACCCACCGCCGCCCCGCCATGACGATCATCTCCCCGCCCGACTTCACGCCCCTGCCCGCGCCCGCATCGATCGGCGGCGAGTCGCCGTTCTGGCATCCGCGCGAGCGCGCGCTGTACTGGGTCGACATTCCCGGCCACAAGCTGTGCCGCCACGTGGACGCCACCGCCGAGTACCGCGAGTGGCAGTTCGACACCGAGGTCTGCTGCGCCGCGCCGCGGCCCGACGGCGGCGTGATCGTCGCGATGCGGGACGGCATCTTCCATGTCGACACCGATGCCGCCGGCACCGAGCGGCGCCGCGTGGTCAAGGCGCCCTACGACGTGAAGAAGCTGCGCTTCAACGACGGCAAGGCCGACCCGCAGGGCCGCTTCTGGACGGGCACGATCCACGACGAGCGCCTGCCCAAGGGCTCGCTGTACTGCCTCACGCTCGACGCCCTCGACCGCATCTTCGACGACGTCGCCAACAGCAACGGCCTCGCGTGGAGCCCGGACGGCGCGACGATGTACTGGACGGACACCAAGCTCTCCACCGTCTTCGCGTTCGACTTCGAGCCGCAGAGCGGCGACGTCTCGCGCCGCCGCGTGTTCGCGAGCTTCCCGGCCAAGCCCGCCGATGGCTCGCTGGACGGCTACGGCGGCCGGCCCGACGGCGGCGCGGTCGACAGCGAAGGCTGCTACTGGGCGGCCTGCTTCGAGGGCCAGCGCCTCGCGCGCTTCGCGCCCACGGGCGAGCTGCTGCAGTCGATCGAGCTGCCGGTGCGCTGCCCGACGATGCCCTGCTTCGGCGGCGACGACCTGCGCACGCTCTACGTCACGACCTCGCGCGAGAAGCGCCCCGAGGCCGAACTGGCCGCGCAGCCGTGGGCCGGGCGCGTGCTGCGGGCGCGTGTCGACGTGCCGGGCCTGCCGGTCAACTTCGCGGACGTCTGAGCCGCATGTCCGCCAGCCACGCTCCCGCCGGCCACATCCGCTGGGCCGTGCCCGCCGACGCCGAGCCGATCAGCGCGCTGCTGAAGGAGCTCAGCGCGTTCTTCCTCGCGTCGCAGGAGGACGCGCACGCCGCCGCGTTCTTCGCGCACACGAGCCCGCAGCGCATCCTCGAGAACATCGCGATGCGCGACCGCGCCTTCCTCGTCGCCGAGGTCGACGGCGCGTTCGCCGGCTTCATCTCGCTGAAGGACTGGCGCCACGTCGTGCAGTTCTTCGTCGTGCCGCGCTTCCAGCAGGTCGGCGTCGGCCGCGCGCTGTGGACGCGCGCGCTCGCCGAGATCCGCCGCCAGGGCCCGCCGCAGGACATCACCGTGCGCGCCAGCGTCTTCGCGGTGCCGGTCTACGGCCGCTTCGGCTTCGAGATCACCGGCGAACGCACGACGCAGAAGGGCCTGACCTTCGTGCCGATGGTGCTGCGCGCGGACGGCCAGGCGATCGGCTGACCCCCGTCCCGCGTCGGCGATCGCTCTACACTGCATCCCGGCATCGCCGGCAGGCCCTGCGCGACCGTGGAGGCCGCCCCGCCCCGGACGGCACGCGACAAACGCCGGCAACAAATGCGAAGAGTCGAGCAGGCACAGTGCGCACTCGCAGACCCGCCGACGTTTGCAACGAAGACGACATCACGGAGAAGACATGCTCTCGAAAACCTGGACCGCGCTGGCGGTCGCCCTGCCCCTCGCGCTGCTGAACGCCTGCGGCATCGACGACGTGAACGACGGCAACGTGCGCGTCGTCAACGCGACCACCGACTACTCGTCGATCGACCTCTACACCCAGGACAGCAGCGGCAACGACACCCTCGTCGTCAGCGGCACCGCCGCCGGCGCGGCCAGCAGCTACAGCAGCACCAAGAAGGGCACGGACACCTTCGAGATCAAGAGCGGCAGCTCCGCGGGCAACGCGTCCACGGCCACCGGCACCATCACCACCGACGACCACTTCACGCTGGTCTCGTACATCACCGGCAACACGCTGGACACGGTCTTCCTGAGCGACGACGAAGACAGCCCGGGCTCCGGCAACGCCAAGCTGCGCGTGCTCAACGGCGCGTCGACGGAAGCCGGCTCGGTGGACGTCTACCTGTCGCAGAACGCGTGCAGCGCGCTCGGCACCACCGACACCGCCTTCGCCTCCGCCGTCGCCGGCCCGACCGCCGGCGCGGCCTTCACGACCGCGTACAGCCAGGTCTCGGCGTCGGCCTCCGGCACGAGCTGGAACCTGTGCGTGTTCGCGGCGGGCGACAAGAGCACCGTGCTCGCCGACGTCCCGGCGCTCATCCTGAAGAACCAGGAGATCGCCACGCTGATCCTGACGCGCACTGCCGGCGGCGTGCTGCTGAACGCCGCGGTGCTCGACCAGCAGGGCGCGCTGACCTCGTACTCGAACTCGCTGGCACGCGTGCGCGTCGTGGCGGACGCCGCGAGCACGACGACCACCACCAGCACGGGCACGACCACGACCGCCGGCACCGTGTCGGCGACCGTCAACGACGTCGTGCTGTCGAGCGACCTGAGCTCGCCGTTCGTCAACAGCTACGTTGCGGTGCCGTCGGGCGCGGTGACCGGCACCTACGCGATCAACGACGTGCAGATCAGCGGCGTCACGCTGGCCAACCTGACGGCCGGCACCGACTACACGCTGTTCATCGGCGGCACGTCGGACTCGCCGACGGTCAAGCTGATCCAGGACAACAACACGCCGTCGACCAGCACGTCGCTGCCGGTCGAGGCGCGCGTCCTCAACGGCGTGAACGGCGCCAACGGCACGGTGTCGGCGACGGTCGGCGGCAAGTCGATCAGCAACGTCGCGTTCGGCACCGCGTCGGCCTACACGCCGATCGCGTCGGCCACCGGCACGGGCACGCTGAGCGTCTCCGTCCCCGGCGCCACGATCGCCCAGCAGACCACGCTGACGTACACGAGCGGCGGGGTCTATACGATCCTGGTCTACGGCGACCTGCCGACACCCTCCGTCAACGTCAACCAGGATCGCTGACGCCCCCACCGCCGCCAAGGAGCCCGCCATGTCGAACGCCAGCGACGCCCACATCCGTCTCGAACCGGCCGACGCGCAGGGCGTCGCGACCCTGCGCATCTCCAACCCGGGCAAGATGAACGCGCTGAGCCTGGGCATGTGGCGCGAGCTGCGCGCGGTGTTCGACGCGGTGCGGCACTCGGACGCACCGCCGCGCGTGATCGTCGTGCGGGGCGCCGACCGCGAGTTCGTTGCCGGGGCGGACATCGAGGAGTTCCCGCAGTTCCGCTTCGAGCCCGAGTCGCTCGCCGCGTACCACGAGGACGTCGTCGCGCCCGCGCTGCACGCGATGCTCGACTGCGACGTCCCGCTGATCGCGCACATCGAGGGCGCGTGCATCGGCGGCGGGCTCGAGATCGCGGCCTGCTGCGACCTGCGCCTGTGCGAGCCCGAGAGCCGCTTCGGCGTGCCGATCGCGCGCCTCGGCTTCCCGATGGCGCCGGCCGAGGTGGAGATCGTCTCGCACATCGTCGGCCAGACGCTGCTGCGCGAGATGCTGATCGAGGCGCGCCTGCTCGGCGCGACCGAAGCGCACGAACGCGGAGTCGTCACGCGCGTGATCGCCGCCGACGGCCTCGAGGCCGAAGTGCGCCGCGTCGCGCTGCACATCGCGTCGCTGTCGCCGCAGGCCATGCAGCTCAACAAGCGCGTCCTCCGCGCCTTCGCCCGCCCGACCTTCAGCGAGGCCGCCGACCGCGAGGCGCATTACGCATACGCGGATTCGGACGAGCATCGCGAGGGTCTCCAGGCGTTCATCGAGAAGCGACCCGCGAAGTTTTGAGCCCCCACGCTCGCTGGCGCTCGCTGCCCCCCCAGGGGGAGCTCCGCGACTGGCCCGGCAGAGCCGGTTCCAGCGCTCCCTTGGTTTTCCGGGATACCGTCGAGCGGCAGCGCCGGTGAGGCCGCTGTCGTCCCGGCAAAATGGCGGTGCGATCCGCATTGATGCCCGCCCGACCATGACCTCAGCCTCGCCGACGACCGCCAACCTCTACACCGCGCTGCGCGCGCACTTCCCCGCCGACCTCGACGCCATCGCGATCGAGACGGCCGATGCGCATGGCGGGCTCGAGGGGCATGTGTCGTTCGAGGCGTTGCACTATTCGTGGCGCGACCTCGAGCACGGCAGCGCACGCATCGCCAACCTGTTCGCCGACCTCGCGCTGCCCGCGGGCTCGCGCGTGCTGGTGCATGTCGACAAGTCGGTCGAGGCCGTGATGCTGTACCTCGCGGTACTGCGCGCCGGGCTGGTGTACGTGCCGCTGAACACCGCGTACCAGGCGAGCGAGGTCGAGTACTTCGTCGAGAACGCGGCGCCCGCGCTGGTCGTCTGCGCGCCGCGCAACTTCACGTGGATCAGCCGGCTCGCGTTCGCGCGCGGCACGCGCATGGTGCTCACGCTGAGCGACGACCGCACCGGCAGCCTGCTGGAGCGCGCCGCGCAGATGGGCGATTCGTTCGAGACCGTGCCGCGCGCGGCCGACGACGTCGCCGCCATCATCTACACCAGCGGCACCACGGGCCGCAGCAAGGGCGCGCAGCTGACGCACGGCAACCTGTTCGCCAACGCCGACACGCTGCATGCGTCCTGGCAGTGGCGCGAGGGCGCCGAGCGCGACGTGCTGATCCACGCGCTGCCGATCTTCCACATCCACGGGCTGTTCGTGGCGCTGCACGGCGCGCTGCGCGCCGGCGCGCGCACGATCTGGTTCCACCACTTCGACGC
>JASLEM010000038.1 GCA_030151165.1 Burkholderiaceae bacterium | reverse complement strand
CCGCCAGCGGGGGTGACGGAGCGGCCAGCGGGGCCGAGCCCGCGGCGTCGACGGCGCCGTCGGTGTCGCCGAGCGTGCAGGCCGTGCGCAAGAAGAAGCACCACCTGTTCGGCAGCAAGGCCGACAAGCAGGCCGCCGCGCAGGACGCCGCCGCGTCGGCGCTCGTCGCCGCGGAGCTCGAGATGCGCACGCACGCGCCCGCCGCCGGCCCGGCCGCGAGCGCCGCGGAGGCCACGCTGACGCAGCCGGTGATGGTCGGGCGGCTCGTGCTGCTGCACGACCTGAGCTTCATCGAGAAGCGCAGCCAGGACACCCGCCGCTACCTCGTCGGCCTGATCGCGGTGCTCGGTTTCGTGATGGCGCTGATCACGATGGTCGTCGCGCAACTGAGCTGGCGCGGCTGGGTCTCGGGCGTGCGCGCGCTGCTGCGCGGCGAGGGCATCATCAGCCCGCTGACCGGCGACGCCGTCGCCGCCGCGCCCGAGCTGCAGCCGTTCGCCGACGACCTGCGCGAGCGCCTGCGCGACCTCGAGGACGAATATCGCCGCATGCAGGGCCCCGAGGCCGACTGGAACGCCGGCCGGCTGCGCGCGCTGCTGAAGACCCAGCTGCGCGGCGACCAGGTGATCGTCGTCTCGAACCGCGAGCCCTACATCCACGAGCACGCCAAGGGCAGGGACGGCGCGGACACCGTCATCGTCAAGCGGCCCGCGAGCGGCCTCGTCACGGCCGTCGAGCCGGTGATGCGCGCCTGCTCCGGCACCTGGATCGCGCACGGCAGCGGCGACGCCGACCGCGAGGTCGTCGACGCCAACGATCGCGTCGCCGTGCCCCCGGGCCACGACGACTACCAGCTGCGCCGGCTGTGGCTGACGGCGGAAGAAGAGCAGGGCTACTACTTCGGCTTCGCCAACGAAGGCCTCTGGCCGCTGTGCCACGTGGCGCACGTGCGGCCGGTGTTCCGCGAGTCCGACTGGGAGGCCTACAAGGCCGTCAACCAGCGCTTCGCCGACGCCGTGGTGGCCGAGGCGCGCAGCGAAGACCCGATCGTGCTGGTGCAGGACTACCACTTCGCCCTGCTGCCCGCGATGGTGCGCGAGAAGCTGCCCAACGCCACCATCCTGACGTTCTGGCACATCCCCTGGCCGAACCCCGAATCGTTCGGCATCTGTCCGTGGCGGCGCGAGATCCTGCAGGGCATGCTGGGCAGCACGATCCTGGGCTTCCACACGCGCTTCCACTGCAAGAACTTCATCGAGACGGTCGACCGCTTCCTCGAGGCGCGCATCGAGCACGAGCACTCGACGATCTCGTTCAAGGAAGACGAGACGCTCGTCGAGGCCTATCCGATCTCGATCGAGTGGCCGAGCGAGAAGACGATCGCGAGCTGGTCGTCGATCGAAGAGTGCCGGCGCATCGTCCGCGAGCGGCTGGGGCTGCGCGCGGATGTGACGCTGGCCGTCGGCATCGACCGCTTCGACTACACGAAGGGCATCCTCGAGCGGCTCAATGCGGTCGAGCGGCTCCTCGAGAAGCACCCCGAATGGGTCGGCAACTTCGTCTTCGTGCAGGTGGCGGCGCCGACGCGCAGCTCGCTCGACGAATACCGCATCTTCCAGGAGCAGGTGGAGCGCGTGACGACACGCATCAACGAGCGCTTCGGCAGCGCGGGCTACCAGCCGGTGCACCTTCTCGCGCAGCATCACGACACCGCCGCCGTCAACGAACTGTTCCGCGCGTCGGACATGTGCGTCGTCACCAGCCTGCACGACGGCATGAACCTCGTCTGCAAGGAGTTCGTCGCCGCGCGCGACGACGAACAGGGCGTGCTGATCCTCAGCCGCTTCGCCGGCGCGGCGCGCGAGATGACCGAGGCGCTGATCGTCAACCCGTACCACGTCGAGGAAACCGCCGACGCGCTCCACCGCGCCGCCAAGATGCCACCGGCCGAGCAGCGCGCGCGCATGGCCAGCATGCGCAGCACGGTGCACGAGTTCAACGTGTTCCGCTGGGCCGGGCGCATGTTGAGCGACGCCGGGCGCTGGCGCCTGAAGGCGCGCGTGGACGCGCGGGTGCGACGCTTCCGCCACGAAGCGCAACGAGGCATCTGATGAACGACGTCGATCGAGAAGCCATGAACCCCGCGGACGTGAAGAGCGCCGTCAACGCGACGGCCGCGGTGCCGCCCGCTGCGCCTGTGTCGACGCCGGTGGGTGACGGTGCCGGCCCGCCGCCGCTGCGGCACCTGTCGGGCGTCGACGGCATCGCGGCGCTGGCGACGCTCATGCGCACGAAGGCGCTGTTCGCGTTCGACTTCGACGGCACGCTGGCACCGATCCGGCCGCGTCCGGGCGACGTGCACGTGTCGGCGACGATCGCCGTGCGGCTCGAGAAGCTGGCCCGCGTGCGGCCCGTCGCGATCGTCACCGGCCGGCAGATCGCCGACGTGCGAGACCGCCTCGGCTTCAAGCCCACCTGGATCGTCGGCAACCATGGCGCGGAGGACGACGGTGATCTCGACGCCGCCCGGCGCGCGACCGCGGCGCTCGACCCGCTGCGCGAGCGCCTCCAGGTGCGCGCGGACGGACTGCTGCGTGCCGGCGTGTTCATCGAGGACAAGCAACAGTCGCTCGCGCTGCACTACCGCACCGCACCCGACCGCGAGGCCGCCGCTGCCCTGATCCACGAGGTGCTGGCCGGCTTCACCCCCGCGCTGCACGTGTTCGGCGGCAAGCTGGTGGTCAACGCCGTCGCCGCCGACGCGCCCGACAAGGCCGTGGCCGTGCAGCGCCTGATCGCCCGCGCGGGCGCCGAGGCGGCGTTCTTCGCGGGGGACGACGTCAACGACGAGCCCGTCTTCGCCGCCGCGCTGCCGGGCTGGGTCACGGTGCGCATCGGCTGCGAACGGCGCGATTCGGCGGCGCGCTTCTGCATCGACGGCCCGCAGGAAATGGCGGGCGTGCTCGATCGGATGCTGGCGTCGGTCGACGGCTGAGGCGCCTGGACGAGCGTGCCAGGCCGGTGCCATGGCCGCACGCCACGGGCGGCGAGTCGCCTGTGACATAGTCGCAGGCTGACCGGTGGCCGACGGTCTTCCCTTCGCGAGGAGCGCCGGCACCACCCCTCCGATCCGCAGCGAAGGAACTCCATGTCCGTGCCCCTGACCACCCCTTCCGCGCTGGCTTGCGCCGCGTCGGGCGTGCTCGCCACCTGTGTCGCATCCGCCGCGTTCGCGGCTCCGGTCGCAGCATCCGCCGCCGCGACGTCGCCGAAGACCGTCGCCGCGGCGCCGTCCGGCTACGACCAGCCGCCGAAGAACATCCTCGACGTGATGCTCGCGCCGTCGCCGCCGGTGGCCGACGTCAGCCCGACACGCAACGCGATGCTGATGGTGTCGTGGCAGGACTATCCGTCGATCGCCCGCGTCGCCACGCCGATCCTGAAGCTCGCCGGCGCGCGCGTCGAGACGCGCAACCACAGCAAGCACGACACCCCCGGGGGGTACGGTGTCACGCCGTGCGCCCATGGGTTCGAGCTCGTGCGCCTGCCCGATGGCGCGAGCAAGCCGGTGGCGCTGCCGCCCGGCGCCTGCCCCGACTCGCCGACCTGGGCCGCCGACGGCAGGCACTTCGCCTTCGCGAACACCACGAGCGATGCGGTCGAACTGTGGATCGGCGACGCGGTCACCGGCGCGGTGCGCCGCGTGCCGAACCTGCGGCTCAACCCGATGCTCGACAACGCGATGCAGTGGATGCCCGACCAGAACACGCTGCTGGTGAAGGCGGTGCCGGCCGGCATCGGTGCGCCGCCGCCGGAGCCCGTCGTGCCGATCGGCCCGAGCATCCAGCAGACCGGCGGCGACAAGGGCGAGAGCAGCACCTACGAGAACCGCGACACGCTCTCCAGCAAGCACGACGAGGACTTGTTCGACTACTACGCCAGCTCGCAGCTCGCACTGGTCGACATCGCGAGCCTGGCCGTCACGCCGCTCGGCAAGCCCGCGGTCTTCGAGGGCGTCGACGCCGCCCCCGACGGCCAGCACGTGCTCGTCACCGCCATCCACAAGCCGTATTCCTACGTCACGACCTACGAACGGTTCCCGCGCGACGTCGAGGTGTGGAACGTCGCGAAGCCGGCGAAGATCGTCGTCAGCCGGATCGCCGCGATCCCGCTGACCGACCGCGTGCCGGTCGCCGGGGTGCCGGTCGGCCCGCGCGAGTTCGCGTGGCGGGCGAACTCGCCGGCGACGCTCGTCTGGGCCGAGGCGCTCGACGGCGGCGACTGGAAGACCCAGGTGCCGCAACGCGACAAGGTGATGATGCAGAAGGCGCCGTTCACGGCCGCGCCGACCGAGGTCGCGCGCACCGTGCAGCGCTACATCGGCTTCGACTGGGGCGAGCGCGCCGACACCGCGCTGCTCGAGGAATACGACGAGAACCGGCATTGGCGCCACGCGGCGCTGGTGGATGTCGACGATCCGCATACGTCGCCGCGCGTGCTGTGGGACCTGTCGTCCGACGAGAAGTACGCGAACCCCGGCTCGCCGGTGCACCGCCAGCTCGCCGACGGCGCCTGGGTGATCCGCCAGGACGGCGACTCGATCTACCTCTCCGGCGTGGGCTCGTCGCCCGATGGCGACCGGCCCTTCCTCGACCGGCTCGATCTCAGGACGCAGAAGTCCGAGCGCCTGTTCCGCAGCGACAAGGACGCCTACGAGCGCTTCATCGGGTTCACGGGCGCCGACGCACGCACGTTCCTGACCTCGCACCAGTCCGTCATCGATCCGCCGAACGTGTTCCTGCGCCACGTCGAGGCGCCCGTCGCCGGCGCCGCGCCGGGTGAGGCCGCCTATGCGTCGACCGGTCGGGCCATCACGCACGTCGCGGATCCGGCCCCGGCCGTGCGTGCGATCCGCAAGCGCCTCGTGAAGTACAAGCGCGCGGACGGCGTCGACCTGTCGTTCACGCTGTACACGCCGCCGGGCTATGTCGAGGGCACGCGCGTGCCGACGATCCTCTACGCCTACCCGCTCGACTACGCCGACGCCGCCAAGGCCGGCCAGGTCAGCGGGTCGCAGGCCACCTTCACGCGCCTGCGGCAGTACCAGCTGCTGCTGCTCGACGGCTACGCGATCATCGATCGCGCGTCCTTCCCGGTGATCGGCGACCCGAAGAAGGCCTATGACGACTACCTGCCCCAACTCGTCGCCGACGCGAAGGCGGCTGTCGACGAGGCGGTGCGGCTCGGCGTGGCCGACCCCGAGCGCGTCGGTGTCACCGGCCACAGCCACGGCGCGCTGATGACCGTGAACCTGCTCGCGCACTCCGACCTGTTCCGGGCCGGCGCGGCCACCAGCGGTTCGTACAACAAGACGCTCACGCCCTTCGGCTTCCAGAACGAGCGTCGCTCGGTGTGGGATGCGCCCGACGTCTACCTGAAGGTCTCGCCGTTCTTCTCGGCCGACAAGATGAAGACGCCGCTGCTGATCGTGCACGGCGCGGACGACGCCAACCCCGGCACGACGCCGCTGCAGTCGCAACGGCTGTTCGAAGCCATCCGCGGCAACGGTGGCACCGCACGCCTGGTGATGCTGCCGCACGAGCCGCACTGGTACTCGGCGATGGAGTCGAACGAGCAGTTGATCTACGAGATGGTGAACTGGTTCGACAAGTACGTGAAGAATGCTCCGCCCCGCGCGCCCGAGGCCGCGGCCAGTGCGGCCAGGTAGCAGGCGCAAGGCGACGCAGCGAGCCGGCGCCGCCCTCGGTGCTGGCTCGTCGCGTGACGGGATGAGCGTCGGCATGGCGAAATCGAAGTCGTCAGGTGAGCGGCTTCGGGCATCGCGTTCCGGGTCTCGGTCGCGCTAGTTGCACATGACCGACAGCAGGCCCGCCGGATCGCCCAGCGCGGTCACGCGGGTGCGCGTCTCGCAACGCCGCACATTGGCGGGCAGCGGCCGGGCGACGACCGCCGTGCCGTCGCGGTAGAGGCAGCCGATCCAGGCCGGCGCGGTGGCATCGCCGGGGAAATTCCAGACCGAGGTCTCGGTGCCGCCGCTGCGCTGCGTCGAGTCCGGCGCGAGCGTGCCCAGGCCGCCGGGGTCGCCGCTGTAGAACGCGGCGCGCTGCAGCGACCGCTCGTCGGGCGCGCCGCGCACGATCCAGTCGGACGGCACGCTCTGCGGCATCGGCGCCTGCGCGAGCGTGGCGGGGCAGCGGATCTCCGTCGCGGCCGCGAGCGCCGGGCCGGCGGCGGACGCCAGCGCGATCGTCGCCAGGGTCGGCGCGACAAAGGAGGCGACGAGCGTCGTGACGACGGTGGGGGCGATTCTGGACGCGACCAGGGTCGCGACGAGGCGAAGAAACGTGTGCGGGCTGCGATGCATGGCGTGGCGAGTCGGGGCGTTTGAACGGGGAACGGCCGCTCGGTCGGGGCGATTCGATGCGCCGGCGGTTCGACAGATTCTCCGAGCGCCCGCGAAAACTCCCGTGCGCCAAATGCTCGATTAACCGCGATTCGGCGCGGCTGTGCCCCGCCCGATCGGCGCGATGATCGTGTCGTCGCCCCGCACCACATCGGGGGCATCGCGTGACAGGACGGCAGGGGTTCGCGCCTCGGCCTATCCTGCGGGCCACATCCGATCGACCCGACGCAACCTCTCATCCGACTCGAAGGAACACGCATGGAATACCGACAACTCGGCGCCTCCGGCTTCAAGGTGCCCGAACTCAGCATGGGCACCGGCACGTTCGGCGGCGGCAACGAATTCTTCGCGGCCTGGGGCTCGACGCAAGGCGACGGCGCCCGCCGCCTCGTCGACATCTGCCTCGACGCCGGCCTCACCATGTTCGACAGCGCCGACATCTATTCCGGCGGCCTCGCCGAGCAGGTGCTGGGCGAGGCGATCAAGGGGCGGCGCGACAAGGTCATCGTCTCGACGAAGGCGAGCTTCCGGCTCGGCGACGGGCCCAACGACGTCGGCTCGTCGCGCCACCACCTGCGCGCGTCGGTCGAAGGCTCGCTCAAGCGGCTCGGCACCGACTACATCGACCTGTTCCAGCTCCATGGCTTCGACGCCACGACGCCGATCGAGGAGGTGCTGTACACGCTGGACGACCTCGTGCGCGAAGGCAAGATCCGCTATCTCGGCGTGTCGAACTTCTCGGGCTGGCACCTGATGAAGTCGCTCGCGCTGTCGGAGAAGCACCACCTCCAGCGCTACGTCGCGCACCAGGCCTACTACTCGCTCGTCGGGCGGGAGTACGAATGGGAGCTGATGCCGCTGGGCCTCGACCAGGGCGTCGGTGCGGTGGTGTGGAGCCCGCTCGGCTGGGGCCGGCTCACGGGCAAGATCCGCCGTGGCACGGGCATCCCGGCCGAGAGCCGCCTGCACAAGACCGCCGACGCGGGACCGCCGGTGCCGGACGAGCTGCTGTTCAAGGTGGTGGACGCGCTCGCCGAGGTGGGCGAGGAGACGGGCAAGTCGATACCGCAGGTCGCGCTGAACTGGGTGCTGCGCCGCCCGACCGTCGCCTCCGTGATCATCGGTGCGCGCGACGAGAAGCAGCTGCGCGACAACCTCGGCGCCATCGGCTGGCGCCTGACGCCGGAACAGGTCCAGCGGCTCGACGATGCGAGCGCGGTCACGAAGACCTACCCGTACTGGCACCAGGCGCAGTTCGCGGAAAGGAGCCCGACGCCGGTCTGAGCGCGGGGGGCGCGGTGGCGTCTTTGATGACCTGGTCGTCGAAGCGTCGCGCAGCGGGCCGCCGCGCCTCGCGGCGGTGCGTCGTGGCGCGGCGCGCCTGCCGCAGCGCCGCTTCCGCTCGTCGCGGCGCTTCCGGCGCCCCCGGTGCCGCGCCGCGCCAGACCGGGTTACCATGACGCCATGCTTGGAACCCTCCTCGCCGTCACCTCGCTTGCGCCTTCGCGCGAGCCGTGGCCGGTCGTCGGTTCCTGCAAAGCGAAAAAGCCGTTGCTCGTCTGACCGGGGCTGCGGTTCCGTCGTCGGATGAGCGACGGAATCTGGCCCGGCCCGCGGAAGAAAGCTTCACGGAACCATCGCCCGCCTTGCGCGCTCCTCTCACGACGGTCTTGTCCGGTCGTTGCTGAAAGGAAACCTGCGTGAGCCGCACTGTCGAACCTTCCGTTGAATCGTCCATCGACCTGTCCGGGGTCTGGATTCCCATCGTCACGCCCTTCCGCGGCGCACGCGTCGATCACGCGGCGCTGGCCGGCCTCGTGAAACGCCTGGCCGGCGAGGGCATCGCAGGCTTCGTCGTCTGCGCCACCACGGGCGAGGCGCCGCTGCTGTCCGACGCGGAGCGCGACGACGTGCTCGGCACCGTGGTTGCGAACACGTCGCGGCCCGTGATCATGGGTGCCGCGGCCACGACGGCCGACGACGTGCTGCGGCGCATCGACGCCGCGATGCGCCACGCGCCCGCGGCCTTCCTCGTGCCGCCGCCGGCTTACCTGCGGCCGTCGCAGGGCGCGTTGCAGGCGTTCTTCCGCGCGATCGCGGACGCCTCGCCCGCGCCGCTGGTCGTCTACGACATCCCGGCGCGCACCGGCGTCCGGCTGGAGCTCGAGACGCTGCTGTCGCTGGCCGAGCACCCGCGCATCGTGGCGCTGAAGGACTGCGGTGGCCGTGTCGACCAGACCGAGGCGCTGATCGCCGACGGCCGACTGCAGGTGCTGTGCGGCAACGACGCCGAATGGTTCTCGTCGCGCTGCCTCGGCGGCGCCGGCGCGATCGCCGCGAGCGTGCACATCCGCACCGACCTCTTCGTCGCGTTCGACCAGGCGATCGCGCGCGGCGATCTGGCGAAGGCGCGCACGCTGTGGCGCCTGCTCAAGCCGATCACGACGGGCCTGTTCGACGAGCCGAGCCCGGCGCCGGTCAAGGCGCTGCTCGCGGCGGCGGGCGAGTGCCGGAACGAGGTGCGGGCGCCGATGACGACGGCGTCGCCGGCGTTGATCGAGCGGCTGTCGATGCTCGTCGAGCGGTTGCCGGCGCGAGGATGACCGGGCGACCCGCGGGCCGGCCGGCGGCCGTGTCCGCGAGGCATCCCGGCCTGCGTCGTCGCTAGCGTCGCGGCGTCGCGCCGGCGTCGCGCACCGGCAGCGCCTGCGCGACGAAGAACACCAGTTCGATCACGGCGAAGCCGGCGACGAGCGGCGAGGCGTCGTGTGCGAGCGCGTGGACCATCGCGAGGCAGAAGCCGGCGCGCGCGGCGGCGTCGTGGCGCCCGAGGGCGATCGTGGGCGCGCGCAGCCGCAGCACGGACCACACGATCACGATCACGCCCAGCAGGTTGGCGAACAGCACGTGCAGGGAGTCCAGCGGCGGCAACCCGGCGACACCCAGCGCCGCGGCCAGCCGTTGCAGGCCGGCGTGGAGCCAGGCGAGCGTCCAGGGCGTCGCGAACGGCGCGGTGACGACCAGGTCGTAGGCGGCGCTCGTGCGCACGAGTTGCAGGTAGCGCGTGGGTGTCCAGCGGAGCATGGCGGCGTGTCCGGGTGATGGGAGGCGTCGCAGTGTCCGGGCTGAAGTGCGCTTCAAGGTCAAGCAATTTCGAGATCGGTGCGGCGCCACGCCGGCGGAAACGGCGCGCCGTGCGCGAACGGGGTAAATTGCCGCACCGCAGATGACAGATCGCTCGAAGACCGGACCATGCGCATCGGAGAACTCGCCACCGCCACCGGCCTCACGCGCGAAGCGCTGCGCTTCTACGAATCGCGCGGGCTGCTGCGCGCGAGCCGCACCGGCAACGGCTATCGCGAGTACGCGCCGCAGACCGTCGCGCTCGTGCAATACATCCGGCTCGCGCAGCAGCTCGGCTTCACGCTCGCGGAAGTGGGCGATGCGTTGCCCGAGCTGTGGTCGGCGCAGGCCGACGGCCTCGCCGACGCGCAGGTCGCCGCCCTGCTGCAGCGCAAGCTGGGCGCGATCGACGAGCGCATCGCCGGACTCAGCCGGCTGCGGCACGAACTGGTGACGCGGCTGGCGCTGGCGTGTCCGTTGGCGGCCGCCGTGGACGGGGCGGACATCGAATCGCCCTGACAGCCGCCGCGCGCGCCGCGGCGGCACTGCCGGCGAGCCGCGCGCAGGCGAAGGTCAGCCCTGCGAGCCCTGTGCCTCGGCGTGGTACGCGGTCGCCCGCTCGACCTCGTTCTTCGACCCGAGGAACACCGCCACGCGCTCGTGCAGCTTCGTCGGCACGAGATCCATGATGCGCTGCGTGCCGTTGGTCGACGCGCCGCCCGCCTGCTCGACGAGGAAGCTCATCGGATTGGCCTCGTACAGCAGGCGCAGCTTGCCGGCCTTCTCGGGCTCGCGCTTGTCCCACGGGTACATGAAGACGCCGCCGCGGCTGAGGATGCGGTGGACGTCGGCCACCATCGACGCGACCCATCGCATGTTGAAGTCCTTGCCGCGCGGGCCGTCCTTGCCCTGCAGGCACTCGTCGATGTAGCGCGTCACCGGCGGCGCCCAGTGGCGCTGGTTGGACATGTTGATCGCGAATTCCTTCGTGTCCTCCGGGATCTGCACGTTCTCCTGCGTCAGCACCCACGAGCCCATCTCGCGGTCGAGCGTGAACATCGCGACGCC
>JASLEM010000582.1 GCA_030151165.1 Burkholderiaceae bacterium | reverse complement strand
GGCGCGACGGCGTGACGCGCGCCCGCGCGGCGCTGGCGCTGCTGCAGGCGGCGGTCGACGCGCGGCTAGGCGACGACGCGCCGTCGTTCGTCGCGCCGCGCAACGCGCTCGACAAGGCGAGCGACGAACTCGGGCGCCTCGAGCGCGATTGCGGCTTCAACGAAGGCGTGGTCGACGTCGGGGCGCCGGTCGACGCGACGAGTGCGCCGGACGGCACGGCCTCGGCGCCGCCGGCCGCCGGCCCGCGCGTCCCCGGCCGCATCGAGACGCGGGCCCAGGCGCTCGAACAACTCCGCCTCGTCGCCGCGTTCTTCCGCTCGACCGAGCCGCACAGCCCCGTCGCCTACCTGGCCGACAAGGCCGTGCGCTGGTCGGAGATGCCGCTGCACGAATGGCTGCGCGCGGTCGTCAAGGACGGCGGCTCGCTGGCGCACCTCGAGGAGATGCTGGGCGTCGACAACGCAGCGGGGCAGTAGTCGAACCGCCCTGGCCGTCGCAGCGGGGTGCTCAAAACGCGTCCAGGCTAGGCGCGAAGCACAGCCGTAGCGGCGCTACGGCGAGCATTCGCAACGACGCATGGGCGCGTTTTGGGCTCCCGCTCAGGCCAGGACGCGGAATTCGATGCGGCGGTTACGCGCGCGGCCATCGGCCGTGTTGTTCGGCGCGATCGGCTTGTCCGGCCCCGCGCCCGACGTGACGAAGTCGCCCGCCGGGATGCCCTTGGCCGCGAGGTAGCTCTTGACGGCCTCGGCGCGCGCCGCCGACAGCTGCACGTTGTGATCGCGCGGGCCGCTGTCGTCGGTGTGGCCGACGATCTCGAAACGGCGGCCGGCGAACTGCTTCAGGATCGGCACGAGGTCGTCCAGCACGCGTGCGCCGGCCGCGGTCAGCGTCGCGTTGCCGACCTCGAACTCGATCGTGCGCTGCGCCAGCGCCGCGTCCAGCAACTGCTGGCTCGGCGCGCCGACGCGCAGGCCGTCGCGCACGGTGTAGGTCGGGTTGTTGAGCTGCGCGGCGATCTGGCCCAGCAGCTTCGCGCGCACGGCCTCGTTCTCGATGCTGCCGTTGACTTCGACGACGTTGCCGCTGATGCGCAGCTGGCCCTGCGTCACCTGCTTCAGGTCGGGGTCGAGCACGCTCTTCACGTGGTCGACCCAGTTCGGCGGCGCGGCGAGCTTGTCGACGCCGAGCTGGTCGACGACCTTGTCGGCGCCGTAGAGCTCGCGCACGCGCGCCAGGATCGCGGCCCGTGTCGCCTCGTCGGGCACGACGCCGCCGACGACGACCTTGCCGGCGTTCGCGCCCGCGTCGGCCGAAGGGGTGGCGCCTTGCGCGCAGGCCGTCGACGCGACGAGCGCCAGCAGCGCGGAAGCGCCCGCGCGATGCAGTGTCAGGTTAGCGTGTCGCATCGTCATGCCCCGAGAAAACATTCCTTGAAGGTCTGCAGCGCCTGGCTCATCGAGAGCTGAGGCTGCATCAGGTAGCTCGCGAGCTTCTTGATCGCGTAGTCGCTGTCGACGTGCTCGTCGACCCAGTCGGGCGCGACGATCTCGACGAAGACCTCGTCGGCCTGGTCGGCGTCGAAGATCGCCTGCAGCGTGGCCGGCGAGCCGCCGGAGAAGCCGATGCACAGCTCGGAGCCGCCGCCGGCCTGGCGGCGCTGCACGAACAGCGCCAGCTCGAAGTCGCCGCGCGCGAGGAAGGGCGTGACGAGGCTCATCCAGAACGCGCCGACGAAGGGCGCGTACAGCGGATCGTCGGGCAGCGGCAGCGCCAGGCCCTTGTCCAGGCGCGACACCCCGCTCGCCGGCACCGGCTGCAGCAGCAGGCCGAGGGCCAGCAGCGCGCGGCGCAGCTCGAGCTTCGGGTGCGCGACGCGCAGCAGCTGCTCGAGCGAGCCGATGGTCTGCATCTCGAGGAAATCGTCGAAGCTCGTCGCGTAGGCGCTTGCGCTGGTGTCGATCTCGAGCCGCTGCTGCGTCGCCCGGGCGAGCGGCGCGGTCGCGTCCTCGGCCGCGCAGGCCTCGCGGCCGATGCCCTCGAGGCGCGACCACAGGCGGCTCAGCGCCATCGGCGCGTGCGTCATGAAGCCGAGCGGGGAGTCGATGTCGAACGAGCCCGCCGTCACGAACGGAAAGCGCCGGCCGGACGCGTCGACGCTCGGGATCAGGTGGCCCGCGAGCGCGACGTGGCTGCGCACGCCGAGGAACGCGAAGCGGCACGGGCCGACCTGGTCGTAGCGCTGCTTCCAGCGCGGGTCGACCGAGACCAGCTCCAGGCCTTGCGACAGCCACTGGTCGAGCATCTGCGTCAACGAGCCCTGCTGCGTGCTGCGCACGAAATCGCCGCGCGAGGCGACCTTGCCGAAGTAGGCGAACGACACCGCCGATAGGTTGCTCATCGCGCTGCTCCCGAGGCGGTGTTGCCAGGCGCCGGGGCCGTGTCGGCTCCGGCCACGAGTTCGGGCAGCTTCAGCCCGCGCAGTCCGGCCTGCGACGCGCCGGAGCCGGTCGCGGCGGCCGCCGTCGCCGGGCCCGGCGTGGTGATCGCCCGGTACTGCACCGAGATCGCCTGCGCGCCCTCGCCCCACGTGAGCTCGCGCACGCCGTTGGCGAATTTCTTGACCTTGGCGGCGTCGACGAGGCGCTCGAATCCGAACGCGCCCGGCGACGAGAAGACCTCCACCGTGCGGCCATCGGCCGTCACGCCGCTGATGCGCACGCCCGGCGTGCCCGCGGCGTTCGGCCAGACGAAGTTCGTCCAGTTCGCGGCGCCGTTGCGGTAGTTGAGCACCTGGCCGTCGATCTCGATCGTGTACTGCACGAAGCCGGACGCGCCCTCGGGCATCAGCTGGAAGCTCGATTGCGCGGCCCCGCCGGCCGCCGCCGCGTCGGGAGCCCAACAATGAGCCAGCTGTCTTCCGTGTCGCTCGCCTACTTCGGCAAGGTCGCCTCGCGCGGCGATTTCGTGCGCAGCACGCAGCAGGGCTCGCTCACGCAGATGCTCGACCAGTGGCTGTCGCAGGGGCTGGAGCTGGTGTCGGTGGATCCGCGCTGGAAGCAGCGCTACGACCAGGTCGGGTCGTGCCGGTTCGCGTTCCTGGGCGTGCGCAGCAAGGTGGCGCTGGCCGGGCACATGATCCCCAGCGTCGATTCGTCGGGGCGCCGCTTCCCGTTCGTCACGGCGGGCTCGTTCGAGGTCGATGCACCGCTGCCGTTCATGTCGCACGCGCCGATGGCGCTCAGCCGGCTGTGGTCGCGCCTGGAGGCCATCGGCCGCGACGTCTGCGCGGCCAGCGACGCCACGGCCTCGCTGGGCAAGGCGGCGCAGGCGCGGCTCGAGATCGACACCAGCCCCGGCGCCTACGCCACCAGCTTCGACGACTTCCTCGAGATGCAGACCGTCGGCTCGCTGCAGGAGCTGCTGCGCGCCGCGCACCCCGGCCTGGAACTGCGCCGCACGCTGCTGGCCATCGGCCTGCTGCTGCAGCCGGTGCCGGCCAGCGGCGTGTCGCGGCTGGACAAGGGCCTGGCGCTGCCGCTGCCCGAGGATCCGCTGTACGCCCCGTTCGTGGGCGCGCTCTGGATGAGCCTGGTGGCGCCGTTCCTGGCCCGCGGCGACTTCGAGCTCGCGCTGTTCGTGCTGCGCCGCCTGCCCGACAGCGGCCCCGAGCTGTGCATCGGCTTTGCCGGCGGCTCGCCCACGACGCTGCAGGCGATCTTCGGTGTCGACAAGCGCGACGACGCGTTCGTCGAGGTGGTGGCGGCCGACTGGGCCGACGAGCACGCGG
>JASLEM010000568.1 GCA_030151165.1 Burkholderiaceae bacterium | reverse complement strand
GCCGCCGCCACCGCCGGGACCGCCCGGGCCGCCGGGCCCGCCGGCGCCCGCGCCTTCAGCGCCGGCGCCGCCCTTGGGCTTGTGCGTCAGGTGCCACGCCAGCGCGCCGAGCGCCGCGACCAGCAGCAACGCGATCACGGTGCCGACCCAGCGGCGCTTGCGGTTCGCGGCGGCGGGGGCGGGTGCGCCTGCGGGAGCGTCGGGGGCGGCGGGCGATCGTTCTTTTTCCATCTCTGTCCTTGTTCGTCACGCGGGGCGGGCGTGCGGATGCCTGCGTCGGTGGGGGGCGTGCGGGCGCGGGCGCGCAGGCTCAAGCCGCGTGCCCACCTCGACCGCGCGACACCATAGCAAACGGGAAGCCCGTTCCTCGTGCGCGCGAGCGAGATTCAGATTTCTTTACCTGTCGAGCTGGCTGTGAAACCCGAGGTGAAGTCGCCCGGGCGAGGCTAACCGCGTGCTGGGGCGCGGCGACCCTGAACCCCTGGGCCGACGACGCTCCTCGCGGCCGGCGTCCCGCTGCCGTTCGATCTCGCCAGCCCGGATCATCGTGGCGCGGCCCGACGGCGTGATTGCCAGGCTGCGTCGGCGGGTAAAGCGCGCTTGTCCCGGCTGACAGGCCTGCTCCTGGCCTGGCCCGGGTTCCGCATTCCGGGCGGGAGGCTGGCGCGAGGTTCGACGCGTCCTCGGCGGGTCAACTACATTTACGGCTCATGCCGCGGCGCGAGTGCCGCGGCGTCCGTTCTCCCGCTATCCGGCTCTCCAGCCCAGTTCCATGACCGTCGACACATCGTCCGTTTCGTCCGCGCCGGCCGCCGGCTTCCCCCGCCTCCTCGGCGACGTCGGCGGCACGAACGCCCGCTTCGCATTGCAGGAAAGCGCCGGCGCCGAGCCGTCGCAGATCGTCACGTACCGCGGCGCGGACTACCCGACCTTCGAGAGCGCGATCCTCGCGTACCTCGCGCAGGTGACCGGGACGAAGCCGCGCCAGGGCGCGATCGGCATCGCCAACCCGATCGTCGGCGATCACGTCCAGATGACGAACTCGACGTGGCAGTTCTCGATCGAGGGCATCCGCGTCAAGACCGGGCTCGACCGCTTCCTGGTCGTCAACGACTTCACCGCGCTGGCCTTGTCGCTGCCCACGCTGCTGCCGGAGCATCTGCGCAAGATCGGCGGCGGCACGGCCGACGCGACGTCCGCGATCGGGCTGATCGGGCCGGGCACCGGCCTCGGCGTGTCGGGCCTGCTGCGCGTGGACGGCACGCGCTTCGTCCCGCTGGGCGGGGAGGGCGGCCACGTCAGCCTGGCGCCGGACAACGCCCGCGAGGACGCCGTAGTCGCCGTGCTGCGCGAGCGCTTCGGCCACGCGTCGGCGGAGCGCGCGCTGTCGGGGTCGGGGCTCGTGAACCTGTACGAGGCGCTGTGCCGGATCGACGGCGTCGCCGCGCGCACGCTCGAGCCCGCGGGCGTCACCGCCGACGCGCTGAGCCGTGCGGACGCGCGGTGCGTCGAGGCGGTCGACCTGTTCTTCGCGCTGCTGGGAAGCGTCGCCGGCAACCTGGCGCTGACGCTGGGTTCGCGCGGCGGCATGTACATCGGCGGCGGCATCCCGCCTCGGCTCGGCGACTGGATCGACCGTTCGGCGTTCCGCGAGCGCTTCGTCGCCAAGGGCCGCTTCCGCGCCTACCTCGACGCGATCCCGACGTGGCTGATCCACGCGGAGACCTCGCCGGCGCTGCTCGGGGCGGCGAACGCGCTGGACCAGCTCTGACGTCGCGCTGTCGAGCACTCGCCTATCATTCGCGCCGTCACAACCGGAGCGGGGCAGGCGAGCGGTGCTGAAAGCGGCGTATCTGAGACAGAAGGATGTGAGCGACTTCTGCGTGTGGCTGGCGGACATCGTCGCCGGCGCGCAGCCGTTCGCGTTCCAGCATGCGAAAACAGGCCACTACCGCTGGTTGAGCGATGCATTCGGCGCCTACGCGTGGCCGGCTCGCGCCACGAGCGGCGTCCATCAGACGCCGGGCATGGCGTTCAGCCTGCCAGCCCGCAGCAGCTTTGCGGCCAACGAGGCGGTGCTGAAAGACCTGCAGGCCGGCCTGCGAGAGGCGCTCGCGGACCAGCCCGTGGATCCGCGCGAGGTGGCGAAATGGGTGGCCTCGATCTTCAAATGGGGCGGCGTCTATACCGAGAAGAAGAACAAGGCGGGCGCGCTGATCGGCGGCAACAGGCACTGGCTGGATCAACACGCGGCGACCATCGACACCATCCTGCATCAGGTCAGACGCGAGATCGCCCTGCAGGACGACGACTGCGGCCTGCCCTCCCTGCGCTTCAACTCCGGCATGACGAAGGTCTACGCGCTGCTGCTGGACGACTTCATCATCTACGACAGCCGCGTGGCGGCGACGCTGGCGTGGTTGGTGCTGCAGTTTCGCAGGCGGTCGGGCGTTCAGCCGGTCCAAGCGGTCGGCCCGAATCTGCGCTTCGGCTGCATGGTGGCCAACCAGTCGCCAGCGGCGGCGCATCGGAAATTGCGCAATCCGGATCGCACGGTGTTCGCCAACATGTCGGCCGCACCATTCGAGCACTATCGCTGGAACCTGCGCGCCAACTGGGTTCTCGTGGAAGCGTTCGCGAGGGCCAAGGCGCTGGCGCCGGGTGCGGGAGCGCGGCCGTTCCGCAGCGTCCGCGAGATCGAAGCCGCCTTGTTCCAGGCTGGCGCCGACCTGCATTGGGCATGAAAAAGCGCGCCCGGCGGCGCGCTTGTCGGTGGCGGATCGGCCCGGTCGGCCGATGCGACCTCAGTCCTCGAGCAGCGCGCCGCCGCCCATCACCTGGCTGAAGCCGGCGTCGACGTACGAGATCTCGCCCGTCATGCCGGACGACAGGTCGGACAGCATGAACGCGGCGACGTTGCCGACGTCGTCGATCGTCACCGTGCGGCGCAGCGGGGCGTTGTCCTCGAACACGCCCAGCAGCTTGCCGAAGCCCTTGATGCCGGACGCGGCGAGCGTCTTGATCGGGCCGGCCGAGATGCCGTTCACGCGGATGCCCTTGGGGCCCAGGCCGGCGGCGAGGTAGCGCACGCTGGCTTCCAGCGACGCCTTGGCCAGGCCCATCGTGTTGTAGGCCGGCACGGCGCGGACGGCGCCCAGGTAGGTCATCGTCAGCAGCGCGGCGCTCGGGCGCAGCTGCGGCAGCGCGGCCTTGGCCATCGCGGGGAAGCTGTAGGCGGAGATGTCGTGCGCGACGCGGAAGCCTTCGCGCGACAGGCCGTCCAGGAATTCGCCGGCGATCGCCTCGCGCGGGGCGAAGCCGATCGAATGGACGAAACCGTCGAAGCCCTCGGGCCAGGCCTGCTTCAGGCCGTCGAACAGGGCGGCGATCTGCTCGTCGCTGCCGACGTCGCAATCGAAGATCAGGCTGGAGCCGAACTCGGCGGCGAATTCGGTGATGCGCTCCTTGAAGCGCTCGCCCTGGTAGCTGAAGGCGAGCTCGGCGCCTTCGCGGTGGCAGGCGCGCGCCACGCCGTAGGCGATCGAGCGGTTGTTCAGTACGCCCGTGATGAGCAGGCGTTTGCCGGCGAGGAATCCCATGCGGTCTCCGTATGTTGCTAGTATGGTGATTGTCGCACCCCCAATCTTGCGGGTACACCTCTTGCGGGCTATAATACGAGCTTCGCTGAAGTACTGGACACTGTGTGACCATGCATCAGGCCGGGAGTTTATCGCCGGCCGGATCGGGTTTCACGGGATGATTGACGCGCGAAAGAGGTGGGCGGATTTGTCTTCTGCCCATTTTTTTTGCCAAGTCTTTTGAATCGTGAAATAAGTCCACGCCGCGCAGGCGCAGGACGGAAGCGAAAAGAACTCTGCGGAGCGGTCGGCCCTGACAAAGGCGGGCGGCTCCGATTGCAAGTTGCAAGGGTCCTGAGGGGCCTTTGCCACTTTTTGGCCGTCCCATTCGATTTTCGAACCTTAAGAACACTTCTTGGTAAGCCCCACGAACAACATGAGCTGGTCTTCCGCCGTCGAGCGCACCGTCACCGGGTTGGGTTTCGACCTGGTCGATGTCGAGCGATCCGGCGGTGGACTCCTGCGCGTGACGATCGACCGCGTGCCCGGCCGGGCGTATCCGGCGGGCGAGTCCGAGTTCGTGCTGGTCGAGGATTGCGAAGCTGTCACGCGACAGTTGCAATATGTGCTCGAAGTGGAGAATGCGGACTACAGCCGACTCGAGGTGTCCTCGCCCGGCCTCGACCGCCCGTTGAAGAAAGCGCAGGATTTCGCGCGCTTCGTCGGCGAGCAGGTGGAGATCACGCTCAAGAAGCCGTTCCAGGCCCGCAAGAAGTTCGCCGGCGAACTGCTGGCGGGCGAGAACGACGGCTGGCGCATCGTGCTGCCGGCGGCGCCGATCAGCAAGACGCAGGCGAAGGCCGGCGCGAAGCCCGGCGTCGAGCAGGTGCTCGATTTCACGCTCGATGAATTGCAGGAGGCCCGGCTCGTGCCGGTGCTGGATTTCAAGGGGCGTCGCCGCAAGGCGGAGCCCGCTGCCGCGCCTGGGGCCGGTGCTCAATCCGACGACGGAGGTCAAGAAGAATGAACCGCGAAATGCTGATGTTGGTGGACGCGATCTCGCGTGAGAAGACCGTCGAACGCGACCTCGTGTTCGGTGCGGTCGAATCCGCGCTCG
>JASLEM010000431.1 GCA_030151165.1 Burkholderiaceae bacterium | reverse complement strand
CGACGCCTTCAAGGCCGCGCTCGGCGCCGCGCCGCCATATGCGGACGCCAGCGAGCTGGTCGAGGTCGTCGAGAACCTGATCGCGCGCGCCGAATCCGGCCACTCGGAACACGTCGCCTCGTTGATCCAGCGCCTGCAGGCGGAGACCGCGCGGCCGCAGCCGTTCGCCGACCTCAAGGCCTCGCTGGTGCGCGCGCAGGACCGCTGGGAGCGCCACGTCGCCGAGCTCAACGCGCTGGCCGGCCTGAACGACGAGCTGGCGTTCCAGGGCTATCCCGACACCTTCGAGCTGGCGCGCCGCATGCAGCGCACGGTGACGCTGTACGTGGGGCAGCCCAACAGCGGCAAGACCTACGCCGCGTTCGAGAAGCTGGCCGCCGCGCACGACGGCTGCTACCTCGCGCCGCTGCGGCTGCTGGCGCTCGAAGGCCGCGACCGGCTCGCCGGCCGCGGCGTCGCCTGCTCGCTGCTGACCGGCGAGGAGAACGACCCGGCCCCGAACGCGCGCGTGGTGTCGAGCACGATCGAGATGGTCAACACGTCCCGGCCGATCGACGTCGCCGTGATCGACGAGGCGCAGATGATCTTCGACGCGTCGCGCGGCTGGGCGTGGACGCAGGCCATCGTCGGCGTGCCGGCCAACGAGGTGATCATCATCTGCTCGGCCTACGCCGCGCCGGCGATCGAGAACCTGCTCAAGCTGTGCGGCGAGAACAGCAAGGTGCTGAACTTCGAACGCAAGCAGCACGTGGAGCTGCTGCCCGGGCCGGTGCCGATCGCCGCGCTGAAGAAGGGCGACGCCGTCGTCGCGTTCAGCCGCCGCGAGGTGCTGATGCTGCGCGACCAGGTAGCGGCCAACGGGCACCTGGTGTCGGTGATCTACGGCGCGCTGCCGCCCGAGGTGCGGCGGCGCGAGGCCGAGCGCTTCGCGCATGGCCAGTCGCACATCCTCATCGCGACCGACGCGATCGGCATGGGCCTGAACCTGCCGATCCGGCGTGTCCTGTTCAGCACGATGAAGAAGTTCGACGGCGTGGGCGACCGCGTGCTCAACGAATCGGAAGTGCATCAGATCGCCGGCCGCGCGGGCCGCTACGGCATGCACGAGGAAGGCTTCGCCGGCGTGCTGCGCGAGGCCGAGCCGACCGCGGCACGCACGTTGAAGGAACTGCTGCCGAAGCCGCCCCGCGCGCCGCGCGACTTCAAGGCCACCGTCGCGCCGAACTGGTGGCACGTCGACACCATCGCCACCCGCCTGCACCTGACGCAGCTGCGCGCCGTGCTGAACGTGTTCGTCGACCAGTTGAAACTGGACAACGCGCACTTCGCCGTCGCCGAGCTCGACCAGATGCTGGAACTGGCCGAGGAGCTCGATCGCAGCGCGGGCAAGCTGCCTCTGAAGCAGCGCTTCATCTACGCGCAGGCGCCGGTCGACACCCGCACCGAGGCCCAGGTGCAGGCCTTCCTCGAATGGACGCACCAGCACGCGCTCACCGGCAAGGCCGGCACGCCGTGGTTCCTCGACGAGGTGGACGAGCACAGCCGCCTCGACAACATGGAGAAGGCGCTGCGCTCCTGCACCCTGTGGCTGTGGCTCGACCTGCGCTTCCCCAACATCTACGGGCACCTGGACGCGGTGCTCGACCTGCGCGAGCGCCTCAACGAAGGCATCGAGCGCCACCTCAAGGGCAAGAAGCCGTTGTGGCAGCGCGGCGGCCGACGCTGATCGCGGCCGGCTGACGACACGGCTGAGCGGCATCGAAGCGGCGACGTCGTCGAGGCGACCGCGACGAAGATCATCGGCCCGGACGACGGGTGCCGCGCATCGTCGCGCGGCTCGCACGAGACTGGCCATCTCGTGCTCACGCCAGCATCACGACGGCCGACATGGCCGCGGCGACGGGCACAACGACGCACGCCGCCCAGACCCCCAGGGGCAGCCACGCCGCCCGCACGAGCCAGCGCGCCGGCAGCAGGCAGACGACGCCGGCCGCGAGCAGCATGCCCAGTGCCAGCGCGGCGCCGATCAACGGCGCGCCCTCGGCCGCTGGCGCGACGCCGGCCGGCGCCATCGGGATTCGAGAGCCGGCGCATCGCAACGCGAACGGTGCAGACACCAGGAGGACGGCGGCGCAAAGCCAATGAGCCAGGGAGCGTGACGACATTGAGGCAGCGGTGAAGGTGACGGAGGCCGCCCCACGCCGATGCCGCGCTCGGTCGAGCCGCGGCGTGGGCAGGGGCGGAACGGGCAGGCGCGCTGCGTCGATGACAGCGGCGACGAAGGACGATGCGCCGGACGTGCGGCGGGTGGAGCGCGAGCGTCGGGAGACGCGGGCGACAGGCGGCCGCGCGAGCGGCTCGGGTCGGCGCGAGCGGACGCGACCGAACGGGTTCGGGCGTCGCTGCGGATGCGCGGGCCTGGTGCGATCGGGATCGCGCCCGCGGGAGGTTCGGGACGACAGGGAGGCCGTCGGGCGAACACGCTAAGTATTCCTTAGTGCGACGCCGATGCAAAGTAAAGACCATCTCGCCCTGACATGACCAGGGACGATCGATGGCGACGCTTGCGAAGCGACTGAAGGAGGCCCGCCTGCGGATCGGCCTCTCGCAGGAGCGGCTGGGCGTGCTGGCCGGGATCGACGAGGCGACGGCGAGCGCACGCATGAACCAGTACGAGCGCGGCAAGCACGAGCCCGACTGGCTGACGGTGCAGCGCCTGGCGATGGCGCTCGACGTGCCCGTCGCCTTCCTCTACGCCGAGGACGACGCGATGGCGGAGATGCTGCTCCTGTACCACGCGTCGCCGCTCGAGGCGCGCGAGCAGGCCGTCAACGCCTTGCGCAAGAAGGGCTGAGGCCGACGGATCGCATACGGCAGCACGTATCCGCGCCGGATACGCCGGGCCGTATCCCGTTCACGCTCGGCGCGGCGTGCGCCGCGACACCCAGTACGTCGCGCCCTCGGGCCCGTAGCGCTCGGAATGCGGCGTGCCGCTGGGCAGGTGGAAGGTGTCGCCCGCCTTCAGGTGCTGCGTGCCGTCCTCGCGGATCAGCCACATCTCGCCGGCCGTGACGCGCGCGTCGGCGTCGAACGGATGGCTGTGCGTCTCGACCACCTGGTTCGGCGCCCAGTGGCGCTCCATCACCTCGTCGGCACCGCCATTCAACGCCTCGCGGCGGAAGGCGTCGTAGGTCGCGTTGCTGAAGTCGGCGTTGTTCATGTCGGGCACTCCGTGTCCTGCGGGTCGCGCGCGGGGTTCATGCCGGCGCGCCGGCCTGGCGGCTGGGGTCGGCGGCGCGGAAGGCCTCGAGTTTCTCGCACTCGGCCATGATGCGATGCACCGTCGGAATGTCGTCGAAGTCGATCTTGAAGACGCGCATCACGCTGATGACGCTGGCCAGGCAGATGTCGGCGATCGTGGGCGTGTCGCCGTGGCAGAAGACGCCCGTCTCGCGCTCGCCCGCGAGCCGCTGCTCGAGCGCGCGCATGCCGGCGCCGAACCACTGCAGCTGCCAGGCGCGCCATGCGTCGGCGTCGAAGCCGCCGGTCGTCGTCAGGTACTTGCGAACGCGGGGTGTCACCAGCGGGTGCGTGTCGGCCGCGAGCATCTGCGCGAGCGAGCGCACGCGCGCGCGGCCGTGCGCGTCGGTGGGCAGCAGCGGCGGCGCGGGCCAGGTCTCGTCGAGGAACTCGAGGATCGCGAGCGACTGCGTCATCGGCGTGGGCGACTCGCCTTCGCCGTGGTCGATCAGCGCCGGGATCCCGCCCATCGGGTTGATCGCGCGGAACGCGGCGTCGTGCTGCTGGCCGGCGTCGATGTCGATGTTCGTCTCGCGCGGCTTCAGGCCCTTGAGGTGGAACCCGACGCGCACACGGTAGGTGGCCGACGTGCGCCAGTAGGAGAACAGTTCGAAGCGGTCGGGGGCGGTCATGGTGTCTCCTGTCGGCGGGTCGTCGGGGCGACTGCAGCGTCGCATTGGGCGCCATGGTATCGAGCCCGCATAAGCCCTGTTCGCCGATCCGGCAACTACCCTCGCCCGCGCGGACGTCCGGCCCATCACGCTTCGCGGAAGCTCGCCCGGTACTGCACCGGCGAGACGCCGAGCCGCCGCACGAACACGAGGCGCATGCGCTCGGCCGACGCGAAGCCGCAGTCCCACGCCACCGTCTTCAGCGGCGCGGCGGTGCTCTCGAGCAGGTTGCGGGCGGCGTCGACGCGCGCCCGCTCCACGAACTCGTGCGGCGTGACCTCGGCCCACTCGACGAACTGGCGCGCGAAGCTGCGCTCGCTCATGCCGGCCGCCGCGGCGAGGCGCGCGACGGACAGGTCGCCGCGCAGGTTCGCCATCACGTGCGACTGCACGCGGCCCATCGGATCCTTCTCGTCGAGCGAGGTCGCGGCCAGGTAGGGACTGAACTGCGACTGCCCACCCTGCCGCTGCGCCACCACGACCAGCCGCTTGGCGACCGCGAGCGCCACCGCGGCGCCGTGATCCTCGCCGACCAGCGCGAGCGCGAGGTCGATCCCCGCCGTCACGCCCGCCGACGTGATCAGCGGCCCGTCGCGGCTGTGGATGCGGTCGGCCTCGACCCGCGCCGCGCGGAAGCGCCGCGCCAGCGCCTGCGACGACTGCCAGTGCGTGGTGACGGTGCGGCCATCGAGCAGCCCGGCGGCCCCGAGCGCGAAGGCGCCGGTGCACACCGAGCCGAAGCGCGGGCTGCGGGCCGCGACCTCCTGCAGCCAGCGCACGAGCGCCGGGTCGACGCGCTGCTCCGGCAACGCCGGGCCGCCGGCCACGAGCGCGACGTCGTACGGTCCGCGCGCCGCGTCGAAGGAGGCGTCCGCCATCAGCCGCATGCCGTTGGACGCGCGCACAGCCGCGCCGTCGGCACTGACGACGATCGAGGCGTAGCCCTGCGACGCCGGCACGTAGTCGTTGGCCTCGGCGAAGACGTCCAGCGGGCCCGTGACGTCGAGCGCCTGGACGCCGGGAAAGATCGCGATGACGACGTGACGCATGAACCCCTTCCGGCCACGACGGGCCGACGGCAGCCCGCGATGTGCGACTGGCAGCTTTCGACGGCGCGCGCCGCCCCGGCAGCGCCTCGAAAGCCGGAGACTGGCTGCGAGCGCGACGCGAACGACGGCGCGCCCTCTGCCAGCCCTTCATTCTCACATCGGAGCACCCCATGACCCAGACCATCGCCGGCATCCGCATCCCCGACAGCCGCATGGCGCGCGAGGCGACCGAGCTCGTGCGCGACACCGAGACCGACCTGCTGTACCACCACTCGCGCCGCGTCTTCCTGTTCGGCGCGCTCGCCGGCGAACGCCTGGGCCTGTCGTACGACGCCGAGCTGCTGTACATCGGCGCGATGTTCCACGACATGGGCCTGATGCCCGCCTACAGCAGCGCGACCGAGCGCTTCGAGGTCGACGGCGCCAACGCGGCGCGCGACTTCCTGCTGCAGCACGCGATCGGCGAGCGCGAGATCGAGCAGGTCTGGGACGCGATCGCGCTGCATACGACACCCGGTATCCCGAAGCACAAGAAGCCGGTCGTCGCGCTCGTCACGGCGGGCGTCGAGATGGACGTGCTGGGCATCGACTACGAGCGCTTCGGCGCGCAGCAGCGCGCGCAGGTCGTGGCCGCGCACCCGCGCGAGCCGAACTTCAAGGAAGGCATCATCGACGCGTTCGCGCGAGGCACGATCGCCAAGCCCGGGACGACCTTCGGCAACGTCAAGGCCGACGTGTTGGCGCTCAAGGATCCGACCTACCGGCGCCTGAACTTCTGCGCGCTGATCCTCGGCAATGCGTGGAACGACAGCGCGCCGCACGCGGCCGGCTGCGCGCATTGCGAGACGGCGGCGTGACGCGCGTCGATCCCGCTTGACGTGGTGCCCGGCCGAGCCCGGGCTGAAGAGAAAGAAAGTCCGCAGATGGGCGCCGCATTTCAGATGAAATGCCGCGCGCGCCGCATCGCAACCGTCCTGCAACGGCGGCCCGCGACAGTCCTCCTGCACCGACGCGAACAAGCCCGGCCCGATCCGGCCCGGCGCGCGTCCCACCAGGAGCGACCATGCACGACCGCACACGAAGCCCCCGCCGCCCGATCGCGACGACCCTGCTGACCGCCCTGCTGGCCCTGGCCGGCGGCACGGCCGCGATCGCCGGCTCCACGCAGGACGCGTTCATCGCCGAGAACAACGCCGCGATGGACCGGATGATGAGCGGGATGGAGATCAAGCCGTCCGGCGACATCGACCGCGACTTCACCGCGATGATGATCCCGCACCACCAGGGCGCGATCGACATGGCGCAGTCCGAGCTGCGCTACGGCCACAACGAGCAGCTGCGCCGCATCGCGCAGGAGATCATCGTCGACCAGCAGCAGGAGATCGCCGCGATGAACCTCGCGGTCGACCAGCCGCTGCCGCCGTCCGCGGCCGCGCCCACGCAGGCCGCAGCCGCCGCCGCCGCGCCGTCCGCGATGTCTGCCGACATGCCATCCGACATGCATGCCCACCACCACGCCAACTGAGCCCGCGCCATGAGCCCCAAGACCCCGCATTTCGCTTCCACCCTCGTCGCGCTCGCCGCGGCCCTCGTCGGCTTCGCCGCGCACGCCGGCCAGGCGCCGGGCGCGCTGGCCGACGCCGACATCCCCGTCAGCCACCACGACCGGGTCTACGCGGCGGAGCAGTTCTCGAACACCGTCTCCGTCACCGACCCGGTCGACAACCGGCTGCTCGGCGTGATCCGCCTCGGCGACCCGGCGCCGGGCAACTTCAGCCCGCTGTACAAGGGCCAGCTGCTTGTACACGGCATGGGGTATTCGCCGGACCATCGCACGCTGGCGGTCGTCTCGATCGGCTCGAACTCCGTCACCTTCATCGACACCGCCACCAACGCCGTGAAGCACACGACCTACGTCGGCCGCTCGCCGCACGAGGCGTTCTTCACGCCGGACGGCAAGGAGGTCTGGGTCACGGTGCGCGGCGAGAACTACGTGGCGGTGCTGGACGCGCACACCTTCGAGGAGAAGACGCGCATCACCACCCCAGCCGGTCCGGGCATGCAGATCTTCTCGCCGGACGGCAAGTACGGCTACGTCTGCTCGTCGTTCAACCCGGAGACCGAGGTCGTCGACGTCGCCTCGCACCAGGTCGTCGGCCACGTGAAGCAGGACAGCCCGTTCTGCCCGAACATCGCCGCGTCGCCCGATGGCAAGCAGGTCTGGATGACGCTGAAGGACACCGGCCGCACGATGGTGTTCGACGCGCGGCCGCCGTTCGCGGTCGTCAAGTCGTGGGACACCGGCCCGATCACGAACCACGTCAACTTCGCGCACACCGCGGCCGGCACGTTCGCGTACGTGACGGTCGGCGGCCTCAACGTCGTGAAGGTGTTCCGCACCGACGACTTCTCGCAGGTCGCGACGATCCCGGTCGGCAAGCTGCCGCACGGCGTGTGGCCGTCGGGCGACGGCACGCGCGTGTACGTCGGGCTCGAGAACGCCGACGCGCTGGTCGCGATCGACACGCGGACGAACACGGTGACCGGCACGGTGCCGATCGGCCAGGCGCCGCAGGCCATCGCGTACGTCCCGAACGCGGTGCCCGAGGGCGACGGCACGCAGGGGCTGATGGCGCTGGGCGTCGCCGGCCAGGCGGCGCACCTCGAGCTGCGCACGTCGTCGAGCGGCAAGCCCGCGCCGGCCAACGGCGCTCCGACCAGCGTCTCGCTGTTCGACCAGGGCCTGCTGCAGGTGCTGCAGGCGTCCGCGACGGGCCTCGCGCCCAGGTCGCCGTACGTGCTCGCGCTGTCGACGCGCGCCGACGGCAGCGGTGCGCTCGAATCGCTCGCGCAGTTCATGACGAACCCGGCCGGCGCGGCGATCGTCGACGCGGTCGGGCCGATCCGCCAGGTCGTGCAGGAGGGCGCCGACGACGCGGCGCGGCGCTATCTCGTCATCGCGCCGGTGGTCGACGGCAAGCCGGGCGCGGCGGTGCAGGTGCAGGCGATGTGACGATCGCGGCCGCCCGCCGCGACACGATCAGGCGGTCTCGGGCAGCTCGCAATGCGCGACGAAGCGCGCGAGGCTCTTCGAGAACTGCTTGCGCCGGTGGTGGACCAGGTAGAAGCGGCGCAGCAGGCGCGGCAGCGCCGTCTCGACGCGCACGAGCCGGCCGAGGGTGATCAGGTCCTGCACCGCGAACAGCGACAGGCACGTGAAGCCCAGCCCCTCGACCGCCGCCTGCTTGATCGCCTCGGTGCCGCCGAAGTGCATGCCCTCGATCAGCTGGTGCAGGTGCGGCTGCAGCGCGTGCTCGACGGCCTCGCGCGTGCCCGAGCCCGGCTCGCGCAGCAGCCAGGGCACCTGGCGCAGCGCGGCGAGGCCGACGCGGCGCCGGGCGTCGCCGCGCAGCACCGGATGGTCGGGCGCGCAGACGATCACCAGCTCCTCCTCGCGCCACGGACGCGCCTGCACCTCGGCCTCGTGGCACGGGCCTTCGATCAGGCCGATGTCGACCTCCAGCCGCGCGACCGCGGCCGCGATCTCGCCGGTGTTGCCGATGCGCACGTCGACATGCGCGTCGGGCCACGCGCGGCGATAGGACGCGATCATCGTCGGCAGCAGGTAGTTGCCGATCGTAGTGCTCGCGCCCACGCGCAGCGGCGCCGCGAGGCCGGCCTGGCTGTCGGCCGCGCCGATGCCGAACTCGCGCTCGATGCCGGCTGCGCCGTCCAGCACCGCGCGCGCCTGCGGCAGCAGCGCGCGGCCGGTGTCGTTGAGGACGAGGCGGGTGCCGACGCGGTCGAACAGCTTCGCGTCGAGCACGCTCTCCAGCTCGTTCAGCGCGGCGCTCGTCGCCGATTGCGACAACGCCACCCTCTGGCCGGCGGCGGCGGTGCTGCCGGCGTCGGCGACGGCCGCGAAGATGGCGAGCTGGCGAAGGGTGATGCGCATGGCCGCACTCTACCCTCGCGGTCGCTCGATGTCGCGGGAGCCGACCTGTGTTGCAGGTCGTCGATGCCGTGATGCGGAATGCAGGCGCTCGACGTCGCGGTTAGCCGCCGGACCCGATCGCCGATGGCACGCTTGATGCATGCTGCACCGCATCACAGACGGAGGTGCCCGCATGCTGGACAAGACCCGTTCCGAGACCGAGTTCTCTCATGTGAAGCCGTCCGACACGGCGTTCCGCGGCGACGGCCTGCGCGATTTCTTCCTGTACCGGGACCTCGGCATCGCCGCGGCCACGGGCGGCAAGGTGATCGCGCAGCTCGTCATCGCGCACAACGCACCGGAGAAGGGCACCGGGTGGCACCGCCACGAGGCGGAGTTCCACATCGTGCTGATGCTGCGCGGCTGGGCCAAGTTCATGTACGAGGACCAGGTGACGCTCGTGTCGGCCGGCGACTGCGTGCACCAGCGCCCGGGCATTCGCCACTTCCTGTTCGACTACTCGCCGGACATGGAGTACCTCGAGGTCGTCGGCCCCGCCGACTTCACGACGATCCCGGTCGACCCGGTGTGCGACGTGCCGGCGCCGCACGCGTGGAACCTCTGAGCGCTCAGAACTCGACGTCCAGCTCGTCGATCGCCTCGGGCTCGAGCAGCGCCGCGGCGGTCCATTCCCGCATCTCGGGCAACGCGAGAATGCGCGCGCACCACTCGTTGATCGCGCGCGTCGGCGCCACGACGTCGTAGGTGCGAAAGCGCGTGACGACCGGCGCGTACATCGCGTCGGCCATGCCGCACGTGGCGCCGAAGAGGAACGGGCCGCCGTAGGTGTCGAGGCATTCGGTCCAGATCGCGAACACGCGCTGGATGTCGGCCTGCGCGCGGCTCCAGACCTTGTAGCCCGGGTAGCGGCCCTTGAGGTTCATCGGCAGCGCCGAGCGCAGCGAGACGAAGCCCGAATGCATCTCGCCGCAGATCGCGCGGCAGTGCGCGCGCGCGGCGCGGTCGGCGGGCAGCAGGCCGGCCTTCGGCTTGATCTCGGCGAGGTATTCGGCGATGGCCAGCGTGTCCCACACCGTCACGCCGTCGTGGCGCAGGCACGGCACGAGGATGGACGGCGCGAGCAGCAGCATCTCGGCCTTCGCGTCGGCATCGTCGGCCGGGAGCACGACCTCGTCGAAGTCGAGGCCCGCGAGGCGCGCGAGCAGCCACCCGCGCAGCGACCACGACGAATAGTTCTTGCTGCTGAGCGTGAGCGTCGTGCGGGCCATGGCGTCTCCTGGGGTGGCGCGATCCGTCGCAAGCCACGTGCCAGCATGGCGCGCGCTCGCGGCCGGCCACGCTCGTCGCGGCCCTCGCCGCCTGGCCCGCAACTTGCGTCCTCCTCCACGGCCCTGGCCCTTTTCGGGCACGGCCCGCGCGCATGCTCTATTCCGCCTACCAGGCCCAGGCCGACTGGCTCTTCCCGCTGCAAGGCGCCGCATCGGCCGCGGCCTCCTGGCTGCGCTACGGCTTGCCGCAGTCGCCGATCGCGCGCCAGGTGGCCTCGGGCTGCGAAGTCTTCTCGCGGCTGCGGCTGACGCATCGGCGGCCGTCGTTCGGCATCCACGCGATCCAGCGCGGCGACCGCACGTTGCGCGTGCACGAGGAGGCCGTCTTCAACTCACCGTTCGCCACGCTGTTGCGCTTCGCCTGCGAGGGTTCCGACGAGCATGATCCGCTGCCCCGCGTGCTGGTGGTGGCGCCGCTCTCCGGCCACTTCGCGACGCTGCTCGCCGACACCGTGCGCACGCTGCTCGCCGACCACGAGGTCTGGATCACCGACTGGCACAACGCGCGCGACGTGCCGCTCGAACACGGCCGCTTCGGGCTCGACGAGTACGCCGGCGAAGTGATCCGCTTCGTCGAGCACCTCGGCCCCGGCATGCACCTGCTCGCCGTGTGCCAGCCCTGCGTGCCGACGCTCGCCGCCGTGGCCGTGATGGCCGCGCGCGACCATCCGGCGCAGCCGCGCAGCATGACGCTGATGGCCGGGCCGGTGGACTGCCGCATCAACCCGAGCGCCGTCAACGCGCTCGCGACGAGCAAGCCGATCGAGTGGTTCGAGGACAACCTCATCGCGCGCGTGCCGCGGCGCCACGCGGGCGCCGGGCGGCGCGTCTACCCGGGCTTCCTGCAGCTGTCGGCCTTCATCAGCATGAACCCCGACCGCCACCACCGGGCCTTCCTCTCGCTGTACGAGCACCTGGCCACCGGCGACATCGACGGCGCCAACCGCACGCGCGAGTTCTACGACGAGTACTTCGCCGTCAACGACCTCGCCGCCGAGTTCTACCTCGAGACCGTCGACCAGGTCTTCCAGCGCTACACGCTCGCCACCGGCGAGATGACGTTCGAGGGCGCGCGCGTCGACCTCGCGAAGATCCGCCGCACCGCGCTGTTCACCGTCGAAGGCGAGCGCGACGACATCTGCGCCATCGGCCAGACCGTCGCCGCGCACGACCTGTGCAGCGGCATCCGCCCGTACATGAAGAGCCACCACGTGCAGCTCGGCGTCGGCCACTATGGCGTCTTCAGCGGACGCCGCTGGAAGCAGCAGATCTACCCGCGGGTGCGGGAGATGATCCACGCGTACTGACCGGGGCGCGGGTGCCCGCCGACGACGGCGCGGCATGTCCGCCGACAAGGTCCGCCATTTGCAAGACGGTTCTCGAACCACTCCCGGGAACCGCCATGACCACCCTGCCCGCCCACATCAACGTCCAGCCCGGCTTCGAGCTGCGCTTCCCGTCGCTGCGCGGCGCGCCGGCGAGCATCTGCGTGCCGTGCAACGAACACGGCGCGGTCGACCTCGACGAACTGAATGACGACGCGCGGCTGCGCTACCTCTACGCGCACACGCTGATCGGCCGGGACTTCGCGCGGCCGATCGTGCGTTGCGTGGGCGTGCGGATCAACTGACTCAGCGCCGGCCGCCCGCGCGGCGACGCGCCAGCGAGCCCAGCAGCGCCAGCCCGCCCAGCATCAACGCGACGTTGGCGGGTTCCGGCACGGCCGGCGGCGGCGGCGGGGGCACGGCGTCCAGGGCGGCGTCGTACAGCCGGATCAGCGAGATGTCGCCGCTCGAGTATTCGCCCTGCCCTCCGGCCACGACGTTGTCGAGGAAGAAGTTGACCAGGCCGTCGGCCGGCAGGTTCATGATGTTGGTGTTGACGCTCGCCTGCGACGAGCCGTCGAGGTAGAACTTGACGACGCCGTTGTCGTCGACCAGGAACACGTCGTGGTAGACGTTGTTCGAGAAGCTCGCGCCCCCCGCGATCGGGAACACGTCGAGGTTGTTGCTCGGGTCGACGTAGAAGCCGTTGTCCGACTGGCGCTCCTGGGTGTCGAAGATCCGCCGCCACGCGCCGTCGCGCTGCGTGAACTTGAACACCATCTCCAGCGAGTACACGCCCGGGTTCGAGATCAGGCCCGTGGTGTTCAGCGTCAACCCGGCCTGGTCGTTCGTCGGCTCGTTCGCGCCCTGGAAGTTGTAGACGGTCTTCGTGGCGCCGTTGACGGTGTCGGTGACGAAGCCCGACTGGCCGAGCGGATCGACCGCCCCGAGCGCCGGCGCGCCGGCGACCGAAGAATTCAGCGTGCCGTTGAAGTCGTACTGGGCGACCGGGCTCGGCGCGGCGTGGGCCGCGGCGCACAGCGCGGCCGCGGCAATGGCCGTGGCGCTGCGCGAGAGAAGGGTTGCGATTCGGATCATGGAGGCTCCTGTTCGTCATCGCGGCGCGCCAGCCCCTCCGGTTCGCTCGTCGATGGACGTCCGGGACGACTTTAGCCAGCTCGCCGATGATCGGGGCCGCTAACTTTTCGTTACTGATGCCCGCCACCCTAGAGTTAGGGACGGCCCGCCGCGTGCTCGTCGAGCGTTAACCCGCACGCGGGAGCGTCCGGGCTACGACGCCGCGGCGAGCGGTGCGCGCCGTGCCTCCGCCCACACCACGATCACCAGCCCGGCGACCACCAATCCCAGCCCCCCGAACGCCTGCGGCGCCGGCCGTTCCCCGACCACCGCGACCGCGAGCACGAACGCGGTGATCGGCTCCCCCATCGCCAGCGTCACGGCGGTCGGGCCCGAGATGTGGCGCAGCGCGTGGCTGAACAGCAGGTACGAGATGCCCGTCGCGAACACGCCCAGGTAGCCGACCACGCCCCAGCCCGCGGGCGTGGCCGAGAACGCGCCGGACACCGCCCACGCCACCGGCACCGCGACCGCCGCAGCGACCGAGAACGTGCGCCAGGTCAGCTGCGTGGGCGACACGCGGCTCACGAGCGTCTGGCTGATCAGCGTGTAGCTCGCATAGGCCAGGCCCGCGGACAGGCACAGGATCACGCCGACGACGCCGATGGCGCCACCGCGCTGCGCGCCGCCGCCCGCCGCCAGCATCAGGCTGCCGCCGCCGACCGCCAAGGCCGTCCCGACCCACCAGGCCGAGGCCGGCCGCCGACGCAGCACGACGGCCTGCAGCAGCCCGGCCCAGACCGGCCCGCTGCCGATCGCCAGCGCGGTGCCGAGTGCGATGCCGGTCGCCCGCACGCCGGCGAAGAAGGTCAGGTTGTAGGCCGCAATGCAGGCGCCGGCGATCGCGGTCGGCAACCAGGCCGAACGCGGCCACGTCGACCCGCCGACCGGCCGCTTCGTTGCAGCGACATACCCCGCGAAGAACAGGCTCGCGATCACCAGCCGCAGCGCGCCGACCCAGTACGGCGAGGTCTGCGCCGGCGCGAGGCTCTGCGCGGTGCCGGTCGTGCCCCACAGGGCGGCGGCGGCGAGCGTGAGGCCGACGCCCAGGAGCGGTGTGTGTTTCATGCGCCCATGCTGGCGCGCCGCGCCGCGCGAAGTGTCGAGAGACTCTCGTCCGGATGTCGACGGACGCTCGCCGGCGTCCCGCGCGTCACTGGCCGCCGGCGCGCAAGGCCCGCGCGCCGGTGCGCCGGTCGCGCCGCAGCGCGAAGCACAGCGCGCTCGCCGAGCGATAGCCCACCTGCAGCGCCACCGCGTCGAGTGCGACGCCGCGCTGCAGCAGGCGCTGCGCCGCGTCGAGCCGGCGCTCGCGCAGCCAGGCCTGCGGCGTGCGGCGTGCGGCCCGTGAGTTCGAGCAGGCGCGCGTGGAAGCGTTGCGCGCTGAGGCAGCACAGCGCGGCCAGGCGCGCGGTCGTCCAGGCCTCGTGCAGCGCGCCGGCGAGCGCGGCGTCGAGCTCGGCGAGATCGACGCGCCGGCGCGCGAGGACGTCGGGCGCGTCGAGCACCGCGGCGAGCTGCTCGACGACCTGCGCCGGCTCGACGAGGCGGCGGCAGTCAGCCGTGACGGCGAAGCGGCGCACGCGGTCGAGGCCCGCGCCGTCGGGCGCGTCGATCACCAGCATGCGCACCTCGCGCGGCGCCATGTAGCCGTGCTCGAGGCCCGCGGGGATGACGAGGCCGGTCGAGGCGTCGGCGAACAGCGTGCGTCCGCCGACCTCGAGCTCCATGCTGCCGCTCAACGCGAACAGCACCTGCGCGTGGTCGTGCACGTGGCTCAGGTGCTCGCCGCTGTACCGGCGGATGGTGCTGGTGACCGGGAGCGTGAGCGTGGACGTGGATGCATTCGTCTGCATCGTTCCAGTTTAAGAGGTGCGGCCGTTGACGCCTCATCCAACATATTGGACACTTCATCCACCATGGAAGAGCAAGCCCCCGACAGCCTCAACGACCGCATCGCCCAGCGCGTGCGCGACCTGCGCGCGTCCAGCGGCCTGTCGCTCGACGCGCTCGCCACGCACTGCGGGATCAGCCGCTCGATGATCTCGCTGATCGAGCGCGGCGAGAGCAGCCCCACCGCGGTGCTGCTGGAGAAGCTCGCGAGCGGCCTCGGCGTGCCGCTGGCCGCGTTGTTCGACGCGCCCCAGCCCTCGGCGAGCCCCGTCGCGCGCGCCGCCGACCAGCCGTCGTGGACCGATCCGCATTCGGGCTACGTGCGGCGCAACGTTTCGCCCAGCGGCGTCGGCTCGCAGATCCAGATCGTCGAGGTGCACTTCCCGCCGAAGGCGCGCGTCGCCTACGAGACCGGCCCGCGCGAGCCCGTGATGCACCAGCAGGTGTGGGTGATCGACGGCCGCGTCGACATCACCGTCGGCACCGAGAAGCACCGGCTCGATGCGGGCGACTGCCTGGCGATGGTGCTCGACCGCCCCGTCAGCTTCCACAACCCGACGCGCACGACCGCGCACTACGCCGTCGTGCTCGCGTCCATGCCCTACCCCTTGCCGTTCCGGAGATCGCATGGCGACCAGCGCCCCAGCCTCTATCCCTGAGCTCGACACCGCCTCGCGCGTGCGCCGCCTCCAGCGCGTCGACGACGCCCAGCTCCGCGCGCTGGTCGACGTGCTGGTCGACTGCGTCGAGGGCGACGCGTCCGTCAGCTTCATGCACCCGTTGACCGACGACCGCGCGACGGCGTTCTGGCGCCGCGTGGCCGATGGCGTCGCGCGGGGCGAGCGCGTGCTGCTCGTCGCCGAGGACGCGCGAGGCATCGTCGGCACGGTGCAGGTGATCGTCGACCAGCCGGAGAACCAGCCGCACCGCGCGGACGTCGCCAAGATGCTGGTGCATCGCCGCGGCCGGCGGCAAGGGCTCGGCGAGGCGCTGATGCGCGCCGCCGAGGATGCCGCACGCGCCGAGGGCAAGACGCTGCTCGTGCTCGACACCGGCGACGCCACCGCCGCCCGCCTCTACGAACGCCTCGGCTGGCGGGCCGTCGGCGCGATCCCGGGCTACGCGCTGATGCCGCGCGGCGGCCCGTGCGACACGACGTTCTACTACCGCGAGCTCGGCGCCTGACGCGGCCTTCGCGCGCCGCCGCCACGCGTGAGGCACACTGGCGGCCACCCGAGCTTTCGCAGCGTCACGTGTCCATGCATTTCGATCTGACCGACCTTCGCCTGATGGTCAAGGTCGCCGAGGCCAACAGCGTCACCGGCGGCGCGCAGGCGCTGTTCCTGTCGGTACCGGCCGCGAGCACGCGCATCAAGAACCTCGAGGAGAGCATCGGCGCGAAGCTGCTGTTCCGCACGCCGCAGGGCGTCACGCTGACGCCGCCGGGCCAGACCTTCGTGCAGCACGCGCGCCTCGTGCTAGGCCAGCTCGAGCGCCTGCGCGGCGACCTGCAGGAATACGCGAGCGGCATCAAGGGCCACCTGCGCGTGTGGGCCAGCGCCACCGCGATGGGCGAGTTCCTGCCGCCCGTGCTGCAGACCTTCCTGCGCCAGCATCCCGACGTCAACATCGACCTGCGCGAGCGCCTGAGCCACGACATCGTGCGCTCGGTCGGCGAGGGCAAGGTCGACGTCGGCATCGTCAGCGGCTACGAGCGCACCGAGGCGCTGCAGGTCATCCCCTACCGGCGCGACAGCCTCGTGATGGTGCTGCCGCGCGGCCACGCGCTCGCGCGCGAGGCCGCGATCTCGTTCGCCGACACGCTGGACTTCGACCACGTCGGCCTGCAGGAAGGCAGCGCGCTGCGCGCGTTCCTGCAGCGCCTGTGCGACGACCTGCACCGCAGCCTGAAGCTGCGCATCGAGGTCAGCAACTTCGAGGGCGCGTGCCGCATGATCGAGGCCGGCGTGGGCATCGGCGTGATGCCCGAGTCGGCCGCGCGCCGCCATGCCGCGGCGCTCGCCATCGAGATCGTCCCGCTGGCGGACGCGTGGTCGCTGCGGCAGATGCACGTGTGCGTGCGCAACCTCGAGACGCTGCCGCAGTTCGCGAAGGACCTGGTCGACCTGCTCGTGGCCGACGCCGGCGCGGAAGGCCGCTGAGCGCGGCGCCCCGTCAGAGCTGCGCCTCGATCGCCGCCTTGTCGATGACCGACCAGACCCGCGCGATGCGGTCGTCCTCGCCGAACTCGTAGAACACGTTCTCCGTGAACGACACCGTCCGGCCGTTCACCTCGAGGCCGAGGAAGCGCCCGACCGGCGTGCAGGCGAACGCCAGCCGGCTCGCGATGCACGGCGGGTCGGACACCAGCAGCGCGATGTCGAAGCGCAGGTCGGGGATCTCGCGGAAGTCGCGCTCGAGCATCGCACGGTAGCCCGCCAGGCCGACGCGCCGGCCGTTGTAGTGCACCTCGGCGCCGACGAACTCGCCGAGCCGCGGCCAGTCCTGCGCGTTGAGGCACGCGATGTAGCCGCGGTAGGCATCGGAGAGTTCGTCGCGGGTCAAGCAGCGTTCTCCTTCGTCACAGCACCAGCGACAGCCCGAAGGTCAGCGCCAGCCCCATCACCGAGATCACGGTCTCCATCGCCGACCACGTCTTCACCGTCTGGCCGACCGTCATCCCGAAGTACTCCTTGACGAGCCAGAAGCCGGCGTCGTTGACGTGCGAGAAGAACACCGAGCCCGCGCCGATGGACAGCACGACGAGCGACAGCTGCGTCGGCGGCAGGCCCGCGGCGAGCGGCGCGACGATGCCGGCCGCGGTGACGGTGGCGACCGTCGCGGAGCCGGTCGCCAGGCGGATCAGCACCGCGACGATCCAGCCGAGCAGCAGCGTCGACAGCCCCGCGGCGAGCGCGAGCTTGGCGATGGCCAGGCCGGTGCCGCCGTCGACCAGCGCCTGCTTGAAGCCGCCGCCCGCGCCGACGATCAGCATGACGCCGACGACCGGCATCAGGCTCGCGCCGATCTTCTTCGTGAGCACCTGCGGCGAGAAGCCGACCGCCGTGCCGAACGTGACCATCGCGAGCAGCACCGCGACGAGCAGCGCGAAGACCGGGTCGCCGACGAAGTCCAGCACCGGCTTGGCCGCGCTGCCCTTGGCGAGCCAGATGTCCGCGCCGGCCTTGGCCAGCATCAGCGCCAGCGGCGACAGCAGCGTCAGCATCACCACGCCGAAGCCCGGGCTGCGCGTGGCGTCGGCATCCTGCACGCGCAGCGCGCCGGCCTTGGCGTCCGCGTCGGTGGAGGCTGCGGCGGAAGTTCCGGTACCCCGTGCCGTATCGGCGCCGCCAGACCCCATCGTCACCGCGAGCGCCGCGCCGGACGCGCCGATCGGCACGAGCCGCGCCGCGACGAGGCCGTACAGCGGCCCGGCGACGGCCACGGTCGGCAGCGCGACGAGCAGGCCGAGGGCGAGCGTCACGCCGATGTTGGCGTGCAGGATCGCGATCGCCGCGAGCGGCCCGGGGTGCGGCGGGATGAAGCCGTGCAGCACCGACAGCCCGCACAGCGCCGGGATCCCCAGCCGCATCGCCGCGCCGCGCGTGCGGTGCACCGCGAGCATCACGACGGGGATCAGCAGCACGAGGCCGATCTCGAAGAACATCGGGATGCCGATGATCGCGGCGATGAGCGCCATCTTCCACGGCA
>JASLEM010000404.1 GCA_030151165.1 Burkholderiaceae bacterium | reverse complement strand
CGCCTGATCGAGCGCAAGAGCCCGCTGCCCATCGTCTTCGTCACCGGCCACGGCGACGTGCCGATGGCGGTCTCGACGATGAAGAAGGGCGCGATGGACTTCATCGAGAAGCCGTTCAAGGAAGACGACCTCGTCTCGCTGGTCGAACGCATGCTCGACCAGGCGCGCTCCGCGTTCTCGCAGCACCAGGAACAGGCCAGCCGCGACGCGCTGCTGCAACGTCTGACCACGCGCGAGGCGCAGGTGCTGGAGCGCATCGTCGCCGGGCGGCTGAACAAGCAGATCGCCGACGATCTGGGCATCAGCATCAAGACGGTGGAGGCGCACCGCGCCAACATCATGGAAAAGCTCAACGCCAACACGGTCGCCGACCTGCTCAAGATCGCGCTCGGCGCGCCGTCCAACAAGCAAGCCTGACCACGACCCGTCACGAAGAGGCCGCTGCGACCCAGCGGCCTCTTTTCGTTTCGGCGCAGCACCCCACATCGAAGACGAAGGAAGCCCCACCATGACCGCACAACTGATCGACGGCGTCGCGCTGTCGCGCAAGATCCGCGAAGAGATCAAGCAACGCGCCGCCGCCCTCACCGCGCGCGGACACCAGCCGGGGCTGGCCGTGATCCTGGTCGGCGACGATCCGGCCTCGGCCACCTACGTCAGGAACAAGGTCAAGGCCTGCGCCGACGCCGGGGTGCATTCGGTGCTCGAGAAGTTCGACGCCTCGCTGCCGGAGGCCGAGCTGTTGGCGCGCCTCGACGCGCTCAACGCCGACCCGACGATCCACGGCATCCTGGTGCAGATGCCGCTGCCCCGGCACATCGACCCGCAGAAGGTGATCGAGCGCATCTCGACGGCCAAGGACGTCGACGGCTATTCGGTGCAGAGCGCCGGCGACCTGATGGCCGGCCTGCCCGGCTTCCGCCCCTGCACGCCGTACGGCTGCATGAAGCTGATCGAGAGCACCGGCGTTGCGATCCGGGGCAAGCACGCGGTGGTGATCGGGCGCAGCAACACCGTCGGCAAGCCGATGGCGCTGCTGCTGCTGCAGGCCAACGCGACCGTGACGATCTGCCACAGCGCCACCGCCGACATCGGCGCGCACACGCGCCAAGCCGACATCGTCGTCGTCGCCACCGGTCGCCGCGACACGCTGCGCGGCGACATGGTCAAGCCGGGCGCGATCGTGATCGACGTGGGCATCAACCGCAACGACGAGGGCAAGCTGTGCGGGGACGTCGATTTCGCGTCCGTCGCGCCGATCGCCTCATTTATCACGCCGGTGCCGGGCGGTGTCGGACCGATGACCATTACGATGCTCCTGATGAACACCGTCGAATCCGCTGAACGCAGCGCAGGCTGACGCCCGGGCCTCGCGCCGCCACCCGCGCGCGAGGTGCCCTCCAACGAACCGCTCCCGCACCGTCATGAACAATCCCCTGCTCCAGAACGGCGGCCTGCCGGCCTTCGCCGACATCCGTCCGGAGTTCGTGACCCCCGCGATGGACGTGCTGCTCGCCCAGTCCAACGCGGCGCTGGAGCGCGTCGTCGGCCCGGACGTGCCGCCCGACTTCGACGCGATGTCGGCCGTCTTCGCGGTCGCCACCGAGCGGCTGTCGCGCGCGTGGCGCGCCGTCGAACACCTCACCGGCGTCGCCGACACCCCCGAGCTGCGCGCGGTCCACGCCGAGAACCTGCCGCGCATCACCGAGTTCTTCACGCGCCAGGGCGCCGACGAGCGCCTCTACGCGAAGTACCGCGCCGTGGCCGCCGGGGCGGACGCCGCGGCGTTGTCGCCGGTGCGGCGCAAGGCGCTGTCGAACTGGTTGCGCGACTTCAAGCTCGGCGGCGCCGACCTCGTGGGCGAAGCCAAGGCCCGCTACTCGGCGATCCAGGAGCGCATCGCCGAGCTGTCGCGCCAGTTCTCCGAACACGTGCTCGACGCGACCGACGGCTACGCGCTGTACGTCTCCGAGGCCGACCTCGCTGGCGTGCCGGCCGACGCGATCGAGGTCGCGCGCAACGCCGCCAAGGCCGATGGCCGCGACGGCTGCAAGCTGACGCTGCATTTCCCCAGCTACCTGCCCGTCATGCAGATGGGCCGCAACCGTGCGCTGCGCGAGAAGCTCTACACCGCCTACGTCACGCGCGCGAGCGAGTTCGGCCCGGCCGGGCGCGACAACACGCCGGTGATCCGCGAGCTGCTGGAACTGCGTCAGGAAGAGGCCGCGCTGCTCGGCTATCGCAACTACGCCGAGCTGTCGCTGGTGCCCAAGATGGCCGGCTCGCCCGCGGAGGTGATCGGCTTCCTGCGCGACCTCGGCCGCCGCGCGCGCCCGAGCGCGGCGCGCGACCTCGCCGAGCTGCGCGAGTTCGCGAAGCAGGAACTGGGCATCGAGCAGTTGCAGGGCTGGGACGTGCCGTTCGCCAGCGAGCGCCTGAAGGAGGCGCGCTACGCGTTCAGCGACGAGGAAGTCCGCCAGTACTTCACGCTGCCCAAGGTGCTCGAGGGCCTGTTCCGCATCATCGAGACGCTGTTCGAGGTGAAGATCGTCCCGTCGAGCGCGCAGGCGTGGCACGAGAGCGTCGGCTTCTACCGCATCGAGCGCCCCGCGCCCGCCGGATCCGCCGACGCCGCCCCGACGTTGGTCGGCGAGTTCTTCCTCGACCTCTACGCGCGCCCCGGCAAGCGCCCCGGCGCCTGGATGGACGACGCCCGCCAGCGCTGGCGGCGTGCCGACAGCCAGCAGCTGCAGACGCCGGTCGCCCACCTGGTTTGCAACTTCGCAGCGCCGGTCCATGGCCGTCCCGCGCTGCTGACGCACGACAACGTCATCACGCTGTTCCACGAGTTCGGCCACGGCCTGCACCACATGCTGACGCGGGTCGAGGAGCTGGGCGTGTCGGGGATCTCGGGCGTCGAGTGGGACGCCGTCGAGCTGCCGAGCCAGTTCATGGAGAACTTCTGCTGGGAGTGGGACGTGCTGCAGCAGCTCACCGAGCACGTCGACACCGGCGTGCCGCTGCCGCGCAAGCTGTTCGACAAGATGCTGGCCGCCAAGAACTACCAGAGCGGCATGCAGACGCTGCGCCAGGTGGAGTTCGCGCTGTTCGACATGCTCGTGCACTCCGAGCCGGGCGCACCCGATCGCGTGCAGGCGCTGCTCGACGCCGTGCGCGCCGAGATCGCGGTGCTGGTGCCGCCGTCGTTCAACCGCTTCCAGCACAGCTTCTCACACATTTTCGGCGGCGGTTACGCGGCCGGCTACTACAGCTACACCTGGGCCGAGGTATTGTCCGCGGATGCGTTCAGCGCGTTCGAGGAGACCGGCGTCCTCGATCTCGATACCGGGCGGCGATACCGCCGCGAAATCCTCGAAGTCGGCGGCAGCCGCGGCGCGCTCGACAGCTTCAAGGCCTTCCGCGGCCGCGCGCCGAGCATCGACGCGATGCTGCGGCACCTCGGCATCGCGGCCTGAGGCCTCGATGGGCCCAGGGAGCGGCCGGTCGCGGCCCGCGCTCGAGCGCCTCGCGGTCCGCGCGCATGTTTGCCCTGTTTCTGCGCATTTTCCACATTCGGCCCCGGCTCGAATCGCGGTATCTTCAGGCCTGCGGCCGGATGTCCACGATGCGAGCGCTCCACGCGTTAGACGTCAAGAAGTCGAACCTGTCGCAGGCGGCACGCCGCCCACGGCGCGTTTCCGTCCCCTCACCTCGCACGATGCCCACGATGAACCTACCGAACCTCCCGGCTACCGCTTCCTCGCCGTCGACGACGCCCCGGCGCTTCGCCAGCGCCGTTCGCCTCGCGGCCGTCGCCCTGCTGCTCGGCGGCGCGGCCGCCGGCGCGATGGCGCAGTACAAGGTCGTCGGCCCCGACGGCAAGGTGACCTACACCGACAAGCCGCCCACGGCGGCCGACATCCGCCCCGGCAGCGGTAGCGGCTCGTCCGGCGGCGCCGCCGGCGGCCTGCCCTACGAGACGCGCCAGGCGGCCGCCAAGTACCCGGTCACCCTGTACGCCGCGAAGGGCTGTGCGCCTTGCGACCAGGCGCGCCAGTGGCTGCGCGGGCGCGGCGTGCCGTTCGCCGAGTACTCGGTCGACAACGGCCGCAGCGTGCAGCAGTTGCAGCAGCGTTTCGGCAACAACACCCTGCCGGTCATCACGATCGGCGGGCAGACCGTCTCGGGCTTCTCGTCCAGCGACATGGAGTCCTACATCGCCGCCGCCGGCTACCCGGCCCAGGCGAAGCTGACGGGCTACTCCTGGCCCGCCGCCGTGCCGCTCGCGCCCAACCCGGCGCCGGTGCCGCTGGCCGGGGACAAGGCCGCGCCGGCCGCGCCCGCCACGCCGCCGATCGCGCCGCCGACCAGCAGCAACGGCATCCAGTTCTAACGGCCCGGACCGCCACCCGCGCCCGCGGCCCCGCATCGCCGGACGAGCCCGTGGCCAGGCGCGATCCGGGATTCGCGAGGCGAAGTATCCTGTCGGCAATGGCTATCCCCTGGCTGCACCCCGATTCGCCGCTGCCGCCCACCTCCGACGCGCTGGAAGAGCACTCCGACGCGCCGGGCCTGCTCGCGGCCGGCGGCGGCCTGGCCGTCGCCCGGTTGCGCGAAGCCTACGCGCACGGCGTCTTCCCCTGGTACAGCCCGGGCCAGCCGGTGCTGTGGTGGTCGCCCGATCCGCGCATGGTGCTGCGCACCGAGGACTTCCGGCTGTCGCACTCGCTGCGCAAGACGCTGCGACGCTTCCTGCGCACGCCCGGCTGCGAGGTCCGCATCGACCACGACACCCCGCGCGTGATGCGCCATTGCGCCGACACCCCGCGCGACGGCCAGAACGGCACCTGGATCGTCCCCGAGATGCAGATGGCGTACGGCGAGTGGGCGCGGCACGGCGACGTGCACAGCGTCGAGACCTGGGTCGACGGCGAGCTCGTCGGCGGGCTCTACGGCGTGAATCTCGGGCGGATGATGTACGGCGAATCGATGTTCGCGCACCGCACCGACGCCTCCAAGATCGCGCTCGCGGCGCTCGTCGCCTTCTGCCGCGCGAACGACATGCCGCTGATCGACTGCCAGCAGGCCACCGGCCACCTCGCGAGCCTGGGCGCCGCGCCGATCCCGCGCGCGGCGTTCGAGAGCCGCCTCCAATCGCTCGTCGCGCGCTCGCCGGCGCCGGTCTGGGCCTATGATTTCCGCATCTGGGACACGCTCGCCCTCGGGCCGGCCCAGGATGCCACCGCCCCGTCGCACGCCAGCGACCCGCAGACCGCCGATCAACCGTCGTGACACATCCGAAAGAGGCTCCGTTCGCGTCGCTGCAGTTCTACGCCACGGCGCCCTATCCGTGCAGCTACCTGCCGGGCCGCATGGCGCGCTCGCAGGTGGCGACGCCGGGGCACCTGATCCATGCCGAGGCCTATTCGGCGCTCGTCGCCAACGGCTTCCGGCGCAGCGGCGTCTTCACGTACCGGCCGTACTGCGACCGCTGCCGCGCCTGCGTGCCGATGCGCGTGCCGGTCGACACCTTCGCGCCCTCGCGCAGCCAGCGCCGCGCCTGGACGGCGCACGGCGACCTGAAGGTGCGCGTGATGCGCCTGGCCTTCGTGCCCGAGCACTACGAGCTCTACCTGCGCTACCAGGCCGGTCGCCACGCCGGCGGCGGCATGGATCACGACAGCGTCGACCAGTACACCCAGTTCCTGCTCCAGAGCCGCGTCAACACGCGCCTGATCGAGTTCCGCGCGCCCGACGAAGGCGGCGCGCCCGGCGCGCTGCGCATGGTGGCGATCGCCGACATCCTGAGCGACGGCCTGTCGGCGGTCTACACGTTCTACGACCCCGACCTGCGCGGCAGCTTCGGCACCTACGCGGTGATGTGGCAGATCGAGCAGGCGCGCTCGCTGAAGCTGCCGTACCTTTACCTCGGCTACTGGATCGCCGAGAGCCCGAAGATGGCGTACAAGGTGCAGTTCCGGCCATACGAGACGCTCACCGAAGGCCGCTGGGAACGGGCCCCGGACACGCCGGACCGGGCCTGACCGCCGCGCGCGCGTGACGCCCGCGCGCGACCGGGCCGTCCGTTCGTCGCGCCAGATCGCAATTGGTCACGCGAGAGGGGCAAGCCATCGCGCCGCGCGCGACGGTCGCGCTCGCCGCCCCTAGCATCCGTCCTCATCGAACCAAACCGAGACCCGAGGAGATCCGACATGCGCGCCCTGACCGCCACCACCCACTTCGTCGCCGCACTGGCCGTCACCGCCGCGGCCGTCGCGACCGCCTTCGCGATGCCCACCGTCGCCCACGCGACGACCATCGTCGTGTTCGGCAAGGACGCCGGCAACATGGTCGTCGGCTCGGGCAAGGAAGTCGGCGTCGCGCGCAAGGTCGCGCCGTTCACGACGCTGCGCCTCGAGGACTCCGTCGACGTCACCGCCCACCCCGGCCCGAACCCGGGCGTCGTCGTGCACGGCGACGACAACATCGAGCCGATGGTCGAGACCTTCGTCGAAGGCGACACGCTGGTCGTGCGCTTCCGCAAGGGCACCAGCTTCCGCACGAACCGCAAGGTGTACGTCGAGGTCGAATTCGCGGCGCTCAACGCGACGCAGCAGCACGGCAGCGGCGACCTGCACGTCTCGGCGCTGACCGGCGCGAAGTTCGAGTCGTCGATCTCGGGCTCGGGCGACCTGCAGATCGACAGCGTGCAGGTCGACGACTTCGCGGTGAGCATCCGCGGCTCGGGCGACGTCAAGGTCGCGGGCCACGCCAACTCGGCGCACTTCAGGATCGACGGCTCGGGCGACGTCTCGGCCGACGACCTGGTCGCCAGGCGCGTCGAGGTCGCCATCGCCGGTTCGGGCGACGCGCACGTGAACGCGACCGACACGCTCCAGGCGCGCGTGGCGGGCTCCGGCGACGTCACCTACAGCGGCCATCCGCACGACGTCTCGCGCAACGTCGCCGGTTCGGGCTCGATCGAGTCCCGCTGAGCCGCGGCGCTCCGCCGGCGCCGCTCAGCGCACGCGCTCGCCGCCCTTGATGACGGCGCTCGGGTGTTCGAGCAGGCGCACGTCCTGCAGCGGGTCGCCGTGCACGGCGACGATGTCGCCATAGCGGCCGACCGCGATCTGGCCGACGTCGCCCTCGCGCCCGAGCGCCTGTGCCGCGTTGCGCGTGGCGGCGCGGATCGCCTCGATCGGCGGCATGCCCCACTCCACCATCTTCGCGAACTGCAGCGCGTTCTGGCCGGCGGGGAAGACGGCGCCGTTGTCGGTGCCGAAGATCATCTTCACGCCGGCCTTGTACGCGTCGCGGAAGGTCTCGCGCTGCTTGCGCCCGATCGCGCGCTCCTTGGCGAGCGACTCCTCGTAGACGCCGTTCTTCGCGCCCTCGGCGAGGATGTAGTCGTCGTCGTAGATGTCCATGTCGAACCAGGCGCCGTGCTCCTTCGCGAGCTTGAAGGACTCGGCGTCGGCGAGGCTCGCGTGCTCGATGGTGTCGACGCCCGCGCGCAACGCGTCGTTGATGCCGGAGGTGCCGTGCGCATGCGCGGCGACCTTCAGGCCCAGCATGTGCGCCTCGTCGGCGACGGCCTTCATCTCCTCGTACGACATCTGCTGCGCGCCCGCGACGTCCGTGCGCGAGAGCACGCCGCCGGTGGCGCAGATCTTGATCACCTCGGCGCCGTACTTGTGCACCTTGCGCACCAGCAGCCGGAACGCCTCCGGGCCGTCGGCGACCGACGGCGTCGGCACCACGGCGAACCGCGGCGGCAGGCCCTCGGTGCCGTCGCAATGGCCGCCGGTCGACCCGAGCGCGTATGTGGCCGGCACGATGCGCGGCCCGGGGAAGTAGCCGTGCTCGATCGCCTGCTTCAGCGCGACGTCGTCGTAGTCGCGCGAGCCGACGTTGCGCACCGTCGTGAAGCCCGCCTCGAGCATCGCCTTGGCGTTGGCGACGCCGATCACTGCCCAGAACGTGTCGGTGAACTCGAGGTAGTTGTCGCCGCTGATGCGGGCGTCCGAGTTGAGGTGGACGTGCATGTCGATCAACCCGGGCAGGATCGTCTCGCCGGGCAGCTCGATGCGCGTCGCGCCGGCCGGGATCGCGAGCGCGCCCTGCGTGCCGACCGCGGCGATGCGGCCGTCGACGATCAGCACCGCGGGCTTGTCGACCAGCTTCCCGCTGGCCACGTCGACCAGCCGGTCGGCCGTCACCACCGTGGTCGCGGCCATCGCCGGGGCGGCGAATGCCAGGGCCAGCGCGGCGGCCATGCATGTCTTGTTCATCGTGCGAGTCCTTGTCGAGGTGCGCCGACTGTACTCGCGGCCGCGCTCACGGCGCCGAGGTCAACGGCAACCTGAGCAGCCGGCCCGCGGTCCCCGCGGCCGTATCGTCGACGGCGGTGACGTAGACGAAGCGGTTGTCCGGCGACAGCGCGAGCGTCGTGTGGTGGTCGCCGGGCACGTCGATCAGTTGCACGAGCCGCCCGTGCGGATCGACCACCGCGACGCCGCCGCCGCGGTACAGCGCGACGTAGAGGCGGCCGGCGCGGTCGACGCGCAGGCTGTCGGGCGCGATGGCCTGCGGGGTGCCCTTCGTCGCTGCCTTGCCCGCGCCTTTCGCCAGCAGGTCGCCGAGCGCGGCCACCAGGCGCGGCGGGCCGAGCGAGCCGTCGGCGGCGACGGGCATCGCGTCGAGCCGCCCCGCGGTGCTCTCGGTGATGTACAGCTCGCCGCCGTCGGGCGACAGGCCGAGGCCGTTCGCGAACGCCAGGCCGGCCGCCACTTCGCGGACGTGGCCGGCCACGTCGCGATGGAACACCTTGCCGTTCGCCGCGCCGCCGCCGCTGCCGGACGCGGTGAAGTACACGCCGCCGCGGCGGTCGGCGACGAGGTCGTTCGGGCTCTGGAAGCGCTGGCCGGCGTCGTCCCGGTCTAGGCGCGAGACGGGCCGGCCGTCCAGCGTGATCGTCTCGATCGTGCCGCTGTCGAAGCACGCGACCATCAGGCCCTGCGGCACCTGCAGCAGGCCGTTGGCGCCGCAGCCGTCGCCGTGCCACACGCGCTCGAGCCGGCCGCCGACGAGGCGCAGCACGTCGGACGCGCCGTAGTCGACGAGGTACAGCGTGTCGCCGACGAAGATCGTGCCCTCGGCGAACTGCAGCCCGGTCGCGACGACCTCCGGCGGCGCGGCGGCGGCCGGCGCGGCGACGAGGGACAGCGCGAGGCCGGCGAGCGCGGCCCGGCGACGAAGGCGTGGAAGCAGGTGGCGGGGCATGCCCGATGTTGAAGCGTGGCCGCCGCCCCGCCCTCGACGCGTCGCCTTGCCCCTTCGGGACGCCGGGACTTGCAGGCCCCGAAAAGCAGCGAGCCGCGACAAGCGCGGCCCGTGCCCGTCATTCGATCGACGCGATCAGAACGATTCCCAGTCGTCGCCCCCTGCCGCGACCGCGACGGCCGCCGGCGTGGCGACAGGCGTCGCCCGCATCGGCGCGGCGACCTTCGGTGCACTCGCGGTCGCCGGTCGCACCGCCGCGACCTTCACCGGCGCAGGCCGGGCCGGCGCCGCCTTGGCGGCCTTTCGCGGCATCGGCACGGCCGCGCGGGCGGCGCTCTCGTCGGCCGGCGCGAGCGTGAACACGGCGACGGCCTGCACCAGCTGCTGCGCCTGCTCCTTGAGGCTTTCGGCGGCCGCGGCGCTCTCCTCGACCAGCGCGGCGTTCTGCTGCGTGGCCTGGTCCATCTGCGAGATCGCCTCGCCGATCTGGCCGACGCCCGAGCTCTGCTCCGAACTCGCGGCGCTGATCTCGCCCATGATGTCGGTGACGCGCGCGATCGACGACACGATCTCCGTCATCGTGATGCCCGCCTGGTCGACCAGCGCGGTGCCCTGCTCCACGCGCTCGACGCTCGCCGAGATCAGCGTCTTGATCTCGCGCGCGGCGTCCGCGCTGCGCTGCGCGAGGTTGCGCACCTCGCTCGCGACCACCGCGAAGCCGCGGCCCTGCTCGCCGGCGCGCGCGGCCTCGACCGCCGCGTTCAACGCGAGGATGTTCGTCTGGAACGCGATGCCGTCGATCACGCCGATGATGTCGCCGATGCGCTTCGAACTCTCGTTGATGCCCTTCATCGTCTCGACCACTTCGCCGACGACGTCCCCGCCGCGGCGCGCCACCGTGCTCGCGCCGAGCGCCAGCTGGTTGGCCTGCTGCGCGTTGTCCGCGTTCTGGCGCACGGTGGAGCTCAGCTCCTCCATCGACGACGCGGCCTCCTGCAGCGCCGAAGCCTGCTCCTCGGTGCGCGAGCTCAGGTCGTTCGCGCCGTGCGAGATCTGCAGCGACGCCGTCGCGACGCTCTCGGAGTTCTGGCGCACGTGCCCGACGACGCCCGACAGGCTCGCCTGCATCTTCGACAGCGCCCCGAGCAGGCGCGCGATCTCGTCGTTGCCGACGACGCGCACGTGCGAGGTCAGGTCGCCCTCGGCGATGGCGCTCGCCAGGCGCAGCGCCACGTCGACCGGCTTCGTGATGCGCCGGCTGAACCACATGCCGATGCCGATGCCGCCGGCGCCGACGACCAGCATCAGCACGATGCTGACGACGGTCGCGCGGTGCGCGGCGACCGCGGCGCGCGCCGCGACGGCGTCGCTCTGGTCGTCGATCTTCTTCGACGATTCGGCCAGCAGGCGCGCCGGCTCGCGGTCGACCCCGGCCACGGCGTTGTCGCCGGCGGACGGGTCGAAGTCGGCGGCCTTGAACGCGTCGAAGCCCTTGCGGTAGCCCTCGCCCATCTTCACGTGCGCGGCCTCGAACTGCTCGACCAGCTGGCGGCTCTCGCCCGGCGGCAGCGACGCGAGCAGCGCCTTCGCCTTGGCGTCGACATCGGCCTCGCGCTTGGCGAACGCCGTCCAGTGCTTGTCGAGCTTGGCCGGATCCTTGCCGCGCAGCAGCGTGTCCTTCCACTCCTGCACCTGGGTCTTGAACGTGACGAGCAGGTCGTCGACCGCGTGCACCGCGGACTGGTTGTCGGCGACCTCGGTGTCGTAGGTCGTGATCGACTGGTTCAGGCTGTAGATGCCGACCAGCGCGGCCGCCATCAGGGCGGCGAGGACGCCGCTGAAGGCCAGCGGCATCTTGATTTTCAGGTTCATGACGGGACTCTTGGCGGGAGGCATGCCGGTGCGCTGGCAGCGGAGCGGACCGACGGCGGCGCGCGATGGGTCTCGAACGCTTCGGGCCGTGGGCGACCGGGTCTCTCTCCAGGATCCGCCTGCGTCTCGCAGGTGTCGCATCAGGGTTATCGACAATGCGGCGGTCGACTTGAACGTCAAGATCTCCCGACACCAGTTTTTTCCGCGGTCGCCCCGCGATGGTGCGCCGCGCCGCCACGGCGACGCCCGATTCCGTCGCCGCGGCCGCACCCGGCTCAGCCGCGCGGGTCGTGCTCCGCGTGTGCCGTGTGCGCGACCTGCGGATCGGGCAGCCAGCGCAACAGCATCGCGTACAGCGCCTCGGGGTCGACCGGCTTGGACACATGGTCGTTCATCCCGGCCGCGAGGCAGGCGTCGCGGTCCTCGGCGAACGCGTTGGCGGTCATCGCGATGATGGGCACGTCCACGAGGCCCTGCGCGCGGATCGCGCGGGCCGCGTCGAGGCCGTCCATCACGGGCATCTGCATGTCCATCAGGATCAGGTCGTAGTCGTTCGACTGTGCCAGCTCCAGCGCGATCGCGCCGTTCTCGGCCTGCTCGACGACCAGCCCCGCGCCGAACAGCAGCTCGCGCGCGACGAGCCGGTTGATGATGTTGTCCTCGGCCAGCAGCACGCGCTGGCCGAGGTGGCGCGCGCGCACTCGTGCCTCGCTCGCGTCCGCCGGACTCGCGAAGGCCGCCGACGGGCCGCCGCGCTGGTAGAGCACGCGCGCGATGACGTCGTGCAGCGTCGACGCGGTGACGGGCTTGTCCAGCATCGCCTCGAACGGCACGCCGTGGGACTGCTCGCGCAGCGTCGCCTCGTCCGACGAGGTCATCAGCACGCACGGCGGCATGCCGTCGCCCATGAACTCGTGCAGGCGCACCAGCGTCGGCACGCCGTCGCGGCCCCTGGTGCTCGAGTCGATCAGCATCAGGTCGTACGGCCGCCCCTGCGCCATCTCGACCTCGACCCGCTGCAGCGCCGCCTCGCCGCTGTGCTGCACGTCGACCAGCATGCCCATCGAGCGCAGCGTGGCGGCGATGACGGCCGCGGCCTCGGGCAGGTCGTCGACGAGCAGGATGCGCATCGACTGCATCGGCGCCTCGGGCGCGACCTCGTCGGGCTGCTCGGCGTGCTGCAGCCAGGCGGTGAACCAGAACGTGCTGCCGACGCCGGGCGCGCTGATGACGCCGACTTCGCCGTTCATCGCCGACGCGAGCTTGCGCGTGAGCGACAGCCCGAGGCCCGTGCCGCCGAAACGCCGCGTGGTGGTGTTGTCGCCCTGCTCGAACGCGTTGAACAGCTCGGACTGGCGCTCGAGCGGGATGCCCTCCCCCGTATCCTGCACCTCGAAGCGGACGTGCACGCGCCGCCCGTCCTCGCCGAGCAGCTCGCCCTTGAGCCGCACCCAGCCGGACGCCGTGAACTTCACCGCGTTCGACAGCAGGTTGAGCATCACCTGCGAGATGCGCGTCGGATCGCCGCGCAGGCGCCGCGGCACGTGGTCGGTGTCGAGCACGATCTCGAGGCCCTTGGCCTGCGCGCGCTCGCGCACCATGTCGCAGGCCGAGGACAGCAGCGCGTCGAGCGAGAAGTCGGCCTCCTCCAGCGTGAGCTTGCCGGCCTCGATCTTGGAGAGGTCGAGGATGTCGTTGATGATCTGCAGCAGGTGCTGGCCGGCGTCGCCGATCTTGCCCAGGCGCTCGCGCTGGAGCTGGTCGCGCGGGTCGCGCGCGAGCAGGTACGCGAGGCCCAGGATGCCGTTGAGCGGCGTGCGGATCTCGTGGCTCATGTTGGCGACGAACGCGCTCTTCGCGCGATTGGCCGTCTCCGCCTCGTCGCGCGAGCGGGCGAGCGCCTCGTTGGTCAGCGTGAGCGCGGCCTCGGCACGCTTGAGGGCGCTGATGTCGAAGGCCATCATGTAGACGCCGTGCACGCGGCCCGACGCGGCGCGCGCGGGCTGGTAGTGCACCTGGTAGATGCGGCCGCCGTCGCCGGGCAGGCCGGGCTCGAACTCGAAGTGCTGCGCCTCGCCCTGCAGCGCGAGCACGAGGCGGTCCTGCACCTTGTCCTCGTGCGCCTGGCCGAAGATCTCGGCGCGCGTGAAGCCGATCACCTGGTCGGCCGTCTTCGAGAACGCCCGCAGGTAGGTGCGGTTCGCGAAGCGGCAGCGCAGCTCGTGGTCCCAGTAGGTGACGAGCCCGGGGATCGCGTCGGTGATCTCGAGGTTGAAGCGCGCCGTGTATTCGAGCGACTCGTTGGCCGTGCGCAGCTCGCTCGTGCGCTCGAGGACGAGCGCCTCGAGCTCGTCGCGGTGGCGGCGCAGGTCGGCCTCGAGACGGTGACTCAGCGTGACGTCGCGAAACGACGTCACGACCCCCGCGAGCTGGCCCGTGTCCGGGTTGACGAACGGCACCGAGCTCAGCTCGTAGTGATGGATCGAGCCGTCCGGGCTGCGCGCCATCACGGGGCAGTCGTGGACGGCCGGCGCGCCGCCCAGCACGCGGCCGATCGGCAGGTCCGCGGGGTCCATCGGCGAGCCGTCCGCATGCAGCGGCGCGAAGCCCGGCGCGACGAACGAACCACCCTGCCACTGCTCGATGGTCGCGCCCGTCATGCGCTCGGCCGCCGGGTTGCAGCTCACGACCCGCCCCTGCGCGTCGCACACCAGCACGCCCTCGTTCAGCACCGAGACCACCGCGCGGTAGTGCTCCTCGCTGTCGCGCAACGCGCGCTCGGTGCGGCGCACCTCGCTGACGTCGCGCGAGACGCCCAGCATGCCGATCAGCGTGCCGTCGGCATCGAACAGCGGCCCCTTCGTCGTGAGCATGCGCAGCGGGCCCTGCGAGCGGTGGAGGGTCTCCTCGTAGGCCTCCATCTGCTCGCCGGCGATCGCGCGATGGTCGGCCTCGGAGATCGCCGCCGCGTCCGCGCCGAACAGTTCGGCGTTGGTGCGCCCGATCACCTCGGAGGCCGGCCGCTCGTGGACGTTGGCCGCCGCCTGGTTGCAGTAGATGTATCGACCCTCGAGATCCTTGGCGAAGATCGCGTCGCTGGCGCTGCGCGCGATGGCCTCGAGCAGCCCCAGCGCGCGCAGCCGCTCGCGCTGCTCGAGGCGCTCGTGCTCGCGCGCCTCGATGTCGCGCCGCTGCGTCCACAGGCGCGCGCCGAGCGCGAGGCCCAGCAGCGCGAGCGCGGCCACGACGAGGGTCTCGCGGGCGCGCTCCCAGGCGGGCGCGTCGACTTCGTCGCGATCGATCTTCGCCACCAGCCACCAGTCCGTGCCCTGCACCGGCCGCGCGACCGTCAGCACCCGGTTGCCCCAGAAGTCCACGTCCTCGCTGACGGCACCCGCCTCGATGTCGCCGCGCATCGCGCGCGCGATCGGCAGCTTCGACGTCGCGATCTTCTCGTCGATGCGGCCGACGCTGTCGACCAGTTGATGGACGTCGCTGATGTTGCGGACGCTGTCGCCCACCTGGTCCCACAGCACGACCTCGCCGGTCTCGCTCGGCACCGGCCACGCGCCGAGCAGCGGGAACAGCGAGCGCCGCGGGTCGACGCGCAGCACCATGCCGCCGTGCGCCGGCGTGCCCGTCTTCAGGAACGGCACGACGATGTCCATGCGCAGCGGCACCTCGCTGCCCGGCCGGCGGTAGATCGTGGAGGTCAGCGACGAGCCGACATGCAGGGCCTCCGCGATCGTCGCGCGCAGCTCGGGGCCGGCCTCGCGCTGGGCCGGGTGCTCGCGCGCGATGATCTCGCCGTTCCCGTCGAACAGCAGCGCGCTGTCGTCGCCGTCGCTGTGGCGCGAGTCGATCGCGCGTTCGAGCAGCACCTTGCCGGCAGCCTCGTCGCCGTGTTCGCGCCAGTTGGTGTAGAGCGTCGCGAAGGCCTGCCCGTCGTCCAGGAACTGCGCGAAGCCGAGGTGATGGTCGTACCAGGACTGCACCTGCGTCGCCCGCAGTTCCGCGATCGACTGCAGCCGGGCCGAGGCCTGGGCGCGTTCGGCGGCGAACTCCTTGCGGATGAGCCAGCCGGACAGCAGCGCGACGATCAGCACGACGACGACGGCCGGCCCCGCCAGCCTCGCGCGCGACGGCCGCCTGGCGACGCTCGCCCCGGCAAGAAGCCTCATTCTGTCGAACTCCCGCATCCCGATGTGCGCCGACTGTCGCACACGCACGGGCCTGCGACAACTGCCGGGCGCGCCGAACTGCCCGTTTCACCGGAAGCCGTCACGCGGGCTGGCCGCATCACATCAGGAACACGCGCATCGCATGCAACGCGAGCCCGACCAGGCCGCCGACGACCGTGCCGTTGAGGCGGATGAACTGCAGGTCCTTGCCGACGCTCAGCTCGAGCTCGGCCACGAGCTGGCGATCGTCCCAGTCCTTGACCGTCTGCGCGATGTGATGCGTGACGCCGTCGCGCAGCTTGTCCGCGAGCTGCCCGGCCGCGGACATCAGGTGCTCGTTGAGCGACGCGCGCAGGCCCGCGTCGGCCGCGAGCCGCGCGCCGACGTCGCGCATCGCCTGCTCCACATGCAGCGCGATGGCGGAGTGCTCGTCGGCGAGATCGCGGCGCAGCATCTGCTTGATGTCCGACCAGATCGACGCGACGTAGTCGAGCATCGCCGGATCGGTGATCGCGCGTTCCTTCACGCGCTCGAACGCGGCGACCAGCGGCTCGTCGTTGCGCAGCCGGACGATGAAGTCGGCGAGCCAGGCCTCGTAGCGCAGGCGCACCGGATGATCGGGCTGCGCCAGCACGTCGCGCAGTTCGCCCAGCACCGATGCGCTGAGCTTGTCGGCGAGGCCGTCGGCGATGCGCGCGGCGGGCGTCACGAGCTCGACCATGCCGATCACCTTCGGCCACTCCTTGCGCGCGTGGCGCACCATCAGCTCGGACACGCGCGCCTTGACCTCGTCCTCCGCCAGGAAGCCGCCCAGCTTCTGCAGGCCCGCGTCGAGCAGCTCGTGGTGGCGCCCGCCCTGCGTCAGCAAGGACAGCACCTCGGCGGTGGTGGCCGCGGCGTCCCAGCGCCGCACCTGGCTGACGACGAGGTCGAGCGTCGCGCGCCGCATGCGGTCGTCGTCGAACAGGTCGACCGCCTTCAGGGCCCAGCGCCGGCCCTCGATCACCCAGTCGCGCACGCGGGCCGGGTCGGCGAGCCAGTCGGCCAGCCGGCCGGCCGGGTCGAACACGGCGAGGCGCGCCAGCAAGGTGTCGGCGCTGAGGAAATGGTCGCGCACGAACGCGGCGAGGCCGTCGGCGACGCGCGCCTTGCTGCGCGGGATGATCGCAGTGTGCGGCAACGGCAGCCCCAGCGGGCGGCGGAACAGCGCGACGACGGCGAACCAGTCAGCGAACGCACCGACCGCCGAGGCCTCGCAGAACGCCTCGATCCACGCCCACGCGCCCTGCCCGCCGCGCCAGCGCGCCAGCACGAGGCCGGCCAGGGCGGCGCCCAGCAGCGCGGCGGCGCTCCACTTCATGCGTTGCAACGCGGCGACGCGCGGATCCGCGCTCGCCGCCATCGCGCCCCGATTTGCCTTCGGATTGGCCTTCAAGTCGCCCAGTTCGCTCTCCCGACGGTGTTGACCCGTCATACTGCAACATTCCTTCGAACGATGCACCCGCGCTGGAACGCGCGCGTGCCGCTGCATGAGCCCCGATTCCCCGATCCTTCCGCCCACCGGCCTGCCGGCCGCCGCCGACGCCCCCACCCTGCCCGCCGTCGACCCGGCCGCGTCCACCGCGACCGCCGCGCCGGCGCGCACCTTCAAGCTGCCCAACGCGCGCCACGCGAGCCGCGTGCCCGCGTCGATCACGCCCGCCGACGTCGCACGCCTCCAGCAGGCGGCGTACCAGCTGCCGCAGGTGGTCAAGCCCGCCGACTACATCGACGAGCACACGCCGCACTTCGAGCAGCACCTGGACACGCTGGGCTTGATCCTGCTGCAGAAGGCCGTGGCGGGCGCGCGGCCCAGCCGCTGGATCGCGCCCGACCGCATGGCCGACGCGCTGCGCCATCTCGACGCGGTCGGCAACGGCCCGCAGGTGCGCGCGCTGATGCAGGCGCGCACGGTCGAACTCGAGGGCCTTGGCGTGACGCGCGATGCCGGCGAGTTCGACCGCTTCCTCACGCAGGTGCTCGTCCTGCCGTCCACGGGCTGGGAGCTGCGCGTCGCGTACCGCCAGCCGGTGCCGGCCGCGCCGGTGTGGGCGTTCTACCGTGACGGCGACATCGACGCGCTCAGGGCCGCGCTCGGCACCGCGCCGCCGTACGCCGACGCGGCGGCGCTGGTCGGCCACATCGAGTCGCTGATCGCGCGCGGCCTGTCGGGCCACCCGGAGCACATCGCCTCCCTGCTGCCGCGTCTGCAGGCCGAGTGCGCGCGGCCGCAGCCGTTCGCGGAGCTGAAGCTCGCGACCACGCGGGCGCAGGATCGCTGGGAGCGGCACGTCGCCGAGCTCGACACGCTGGCCGGCCTCAACTCCGAGCTCGCGTTCCAGGGCTACCCCGACACCTTCGAGATGGCGCGTCGCCTGCAGCGCACCGTCACGCTGTACGTCGGTCCGCCGAACAGCGGCAAGACGCACGCGGCGTTCGAACGCCTGTCCCAGGCCCACGACGGCTGTTACCTCGCGCCGCTGCGGCTGCTCGCGCTCGAGGGCCGCGACCGGCTCGTGGGCCGCGGCGTCGCCTGCTCGCTGCTGACCGGCGAGGAGAACGACCCGGCGCCGGACGCGCGGGTGGTGTCGAGCACGATCGAGATGGTCAACACGTCCAAGCCGATCGACGTCGCGGTGATCGACGAGGCGCAGATGATCTTCGACGCCTCGCGCGGCTGGGCGTGGACGCAGGCGATCGTCGGCGTGCCGGCCAACGAGGTGATCATCATCTGTTCGGCCTACGCCGTGCCGGCGATCGAGAACCTGCTCAAGCTGTGCGGCGAGAACTGCAAGGTGCGCGAGTTCGAGCGCAAGCAGCACGTCGAGCTGATGCCCGGCCCGGTGCCGATCTCGGCGCTCAAGAAGGGCGACGCCGTCGTCGCGTTCAGCCGCCGCGAGGTGCTGATGCTGCGTGACCAGGTCGCCGCCAACGGCCACGCGGTGTCGGTGATCTACGGCGCGCTGCCACCCGAGGTGCGGCGGCGCGAGGCCGAACGCTTCGCGCACGGGCACGCGCACATCCTGATCGCGACCGACGCGATCGGCATGGGCCTGAACCTGCCGATCCGGCGCGTGCTGTTCAGCACGATGAAGAAGTTCGACGGCGTCGGCGACCGCGTGCTCAACGAATCCGAGGTGCACCAGATCGCCGGCCGCGCGGGCCGCTACGGCATGCACGAGGAAGGCTTCACCGGCGTGCTGCGCGAGGCCGAGCCGACCGCCGCGCGCACGCTGAAGGAGCTGCTGCCCAAGCAGCCGCGCGCGCCGCGCGACTTCAAGGCGACCGTCGCGCCGAACTGGTGGCATGTCGACACCATCGCCACGCGCCTGCACCTGACGCAGCTGCGCGCGGTGCTGAACGTCTTCGTCGACCAGCTGAAGCTGGACAACGCGCACTTCGCCGTCGCCGAGCTCGACCAGATGCTGGAGCTCGCCGAGGAGCTCGATCGCAGCGCGGGCAAGCTGTCGCTGAAGCAGCGCTTCATCTACGCGCAGGCGCCGGTCGACACCCGCACCGAGGCCCAGGTGCAGGCCTTCCTCGACTGGACGCACCACCACGCCTCGGTCGGCCAGGCCGGCACGCCCTGGTTCCTCGACGAGGTCGACGAGCACAGCCGCCTCGACAACATGGAGAAGGCGCTGCGCTCGTGCACGCTGTGGCTGTGGCTGGACCTGCGCTTTCCCGGCATCTACGGCCACGTCGACGCCGTGCTCGACCTGCGCGAGCGGCTCAACGAAGGCATCGAGCGGCACCTCAAGGGCAAGAAGCCGCTGTGGCAGCGCGGGGGCCGGCGCTAGGCTCCCGCACGGCGGCCCGGGGCCTCGCCGGAAACGGCCTCAGCGCGGGTGGCGCCGCGCAACCCAGTAGGTCGCGCCTTGCGGGCCGTAGCGCTCG
>JASLEM010000505.1 GCA_030151165.1 Burkholderiaceae bacterium | reverse complement strand
CCGAGCTGGAACGCCAGCCGCGTCCGCCCGGCCGAGGCCCTGCGCTATGAATGACATGACCGCATCGAAGACCGCGCCCGGCACCGTCGTGCTGCAGGCCGCCGGCCTCGGCCGCCATTTCACCGAAGGCGGGCTCGACGTCCGCGTGCTGCACGACGTCGACTTGGCGGTGAAGGCCGGCGAGACCCTCGCGATCGTCGGCGCCTCGGGCTCGGGCAAGAGCACGCTGCTGCACCTGCTCGGCGGGCTCGACGCGCCCACCAGCGGCAAGGTGTCGCTGCTGGGCACCGACGTCCACGCGCTGACGCCGGCGCAGCAAGGCGCGTTCCGCAACGAGCACCTCGGTTTCGTCTACCAGTTCCACCACTTGCTGCCCGAGTTCTCGGCGCTCGACAACGTCGCGATGCCGCTGCTCATCCGCCGCATGAAGGCGCCCGAGGCGCACGCCCGCGCGCTCGAGATGCTCGGTGCCGTCGGCCTGCGCGAGCGCGCCGAGCACCGGCCGGCGGAGCTGTCGGGCGGCGAGCGCCAGCGCGTCGCGATCGCGCGCGCGCTCGTCACGCGCCCCGCGTGCGTGCTCGCGGACGAGCCTACCGGCAACCTCGACAGCGACACCGCCAACTCGGTCTTCGAGCACATGCTCGCGCTGGCCCGCGACCGCGGCACGGCCTTCGTCGTCGTCACGCACGACGTGCGCATCGCCGCGCGTTGCGGCCGGCAGCTGCGGCTCGAGCGCGGCGTGCTGGTGCCGCCGCAACCGGCCGACGCCGCCGCCTGAGCGCGCGGCACCGGCCTCGAACTTGCCCGAACCGGCGATGACGACGAGCGCTGAAACCCCGCGGTGGATCGACACCCACTGCCATCTCGATGCCCGCGAGTTCGACCCCGACCGCACGGACGTCGTCGCGCGCGCGAACGCGGCGGGCGTCACGATGCAGGTGCTGCCGGCGGTCGCGGTGTGGAACTTCGAGACGGTGCGTGCGCTGGCGCACGAGCACCGGCTCGCCTATGCACTGGGCATCCACCCGCTGTGCGTCGGCGACGCGCCCGACGACGACCTCGACCGCCTCGTGCAGGCGCTCGAGGCGAACAAGGACGACCCGCGGCTCGTGGCCGTCGGCGAGATCGGCGTCGACCTGTTCGTGCCCGAGCTGATCGCGATCCGGCCGCGCCAGGAGCACTTCTACCGCGAGCAGCTCAAGATCGCGCGCCGCTTCGGGCTGCCGGTGCTGGTGCACGTGCGGCGCTCGTCGGACGCCGTGCTCGCCGGCCTGCGCCGCATCGACGTGCCGGGCGGCATCGCCCACGCGTTCAACGGCAGCGACCAGCAGGCCGCCGGCTTCGTCGAGCGCGGCTTCCGGCTCGGCTTCGGCGGCTCGGTCACGTTCGAGACGGCGCTGCAGATCCGCCGCATCGCCGCCGCCGTGCCCGCCACCGCGCCGGTGCTCGAGACCGACGCGCCCGACATCCCGCCGCACTGGATCTACCGCACCGCCGCCGAGCGCGCCGCGTTGCCGCCGCCGCATCCGCAGGGCCGCAACGAGCCGGCCGAGCTCGCGCGCATCGCGCAGGCGCTGGCCGAGCTGCGCGGCGTCTCGCTCGCCGAGCTGGCGGCCATCACGGGCGAGAACGCCCGCGCCGTGATGCCGAAGCTCGCGGCGCTCTGACGCGCCGCGCCCGTTTCGCCGCTCGCGTCGCCGCTTATCTCGCCGCGGGCTGGAACGCCGGATCGCCCGTCTGCCACAGGATGAACGCGAGCCGGTCGGCCAGCTCCGCGTTGCGCTGCTCCGCCGTCTGCGACACGCCGTGCCCGCCCGCCGCCTCGACGCGCAGCAGCACCGGCTTGCCGCTCGCGGTGGCGGCCTGCAGGCGCGAGAAAGTCTTGAACGTGATCCACGGCGCGACGCGGTTGTCGTTCATGCCGGCCGTGAACAGCATCGCCGGGTACTTCTCACCGTCCTTGACCTGGTGGTATGTGCTCATCGCGAGCAGCTGCTTCACGCCGGCCTCGGTGTCGAGGTTGCCCATCTCGTCGACGTGGTTCGGGCCGTTGTCCGTCGCCTCGATGAAGCGGATCGCATCCGTGATGCCGACGCGCACGATGCCGACGGCGAACAGGTCGGGGCGCTCGGTCACCGCGCGCCCGACGGCCACGCCGCCCATGCTCGTGCCCTGGATCGCGAGCTTGGCGGGGCTCGTGTAGTGGCGGTCGACGAGCGCCTGCCCGCAGGCGATCATGTCCCGCCACGTGTTCGACTTGCGCGCGCCGACGCCGGCCTGGTACCACTCGAAGCCGAACGCGCCGCCGCCGCGCGGCTTCACCTCGGCGAAGATGCCGCCGCGTTCGAGGAAGGCGCCGATGCGCGGCGAGTAGTACGCCGGCTCGGCGATGCCGTAGCCGCCGTAGCCGTCCAGCAGCACCGGGTGGCTGCCGTCCTTCTTCAGCCCGCGCACGTAGACCAGCGACACGGGCACCTCGGTGCCGTCCCAGCTCGTGCAGCTCGTTTCCTCCGACGTCCACGTGTCGGCCGCGTGCGAGACGTGGCTCGCCACGAGCGTCGTCGCGGCGCTGCGCGCGCCCCGCGCGGCGAGGATCTGCTGCTCGTGCGTCCATCCCTCGAGGGTGAACACGACCCCGGGCGCGAGCGGCGAGCCGCCGAGCAGCGCGGTGGCGCCCTCGAACGGCAGCGCGACGCGCTCCGGCGGCGCTTTCGCGTCCGCCCGCAGCGGCAGGTGGAACAGCTCGCCGATCGAGCCCGTGCGGACGGTGTAGTACAGGCCGTCGGCCGCGCCCTGCAAGCCTTCGATCACGCCGCGCTGCTGCGCGACGGCCTCCACCGGTGCAACGCCCGGATGGTCGAGGTCGTAGCGCAGGATGCGCGAGCGCGGCGTGTCCTTGACGGTGCGCGCGAAGAGCCAGTGGCCCGTGATCGCGCTGTCGCGCACCTGGGCATCGGTGTCGACGAACGGCGTCCAGCGCGCGTTCGCGGGATCCTTCGCGACGTCCGCCGTCGACGCGACCCACAGCCGCTGGCTGGCCGACACGCCCTGCAGGAGGCCGATCACGACATGGCGCGGATCGCTGGTGTCCGCGAACATCCAGTCGCGGTCGCCGACCTTCGGCCCGTACGCGGCCCCGGCCCCGGCGACCAGCTGCTCGGCGCCGCCGGCGAGCTGGCGATGCCACACCTGCATGTGTCCGAACGGCTCGGGCCCCGAGGCGTCCGCCGCCGAGGCGCCCGACGCCGCCGGCACTGGCGCCGGCGCGTGCAGGTTCGCCTCGTGCGCCGACGCCGACAGCGCGTAGAAGAAGCTGCGGCTGTCCGGCGCCCAGCTGGCGGCGAGCTCGCCCCAGACGTAGCGCACGGGCGGCAGCGCGTCCTGCGTCGTCTCGACCGAGAAGACATGCAGGTCGCCCAGCTCGGCGTCGGCCTTCGAGACGACCGCGGTGACGTAGCGGCCGTCCGTCGACGCGGTGTAGTTGTTGATCGCGTGCGTGACGCCGGTCTGCTTCTTCCACAGCTCCGGGTCGAGCAGCAGGCGTTCGGGCGCGCCGGCGCTGGCGCGCGTGTAGAGCTTGACGGTGTTCTCGCCGGCCAGCCGCTTCAGGTAGAACCAGCGGCCGTGCGCCGTGACCTGCAGCGACGCGACGCTGGCGCTGCGGTCGGCATCGAGCTCGTTCACGCGCTTCTTCAGCGCCGCGAGTCCGGGCAGGCGATCGAGCTGCGCGCGAGTCCACTCACCCTCGGCCTGCGCCCACTGCTGCGTCGCGGGCGACGAGAGGTCTTCCAGCGCGCGGTACGGGTCGGCGATCTTCACGCCGTGGTAGTCGGTGACGAGGTCGCCCGGCGTGGCGCGCGGCTGCGCGTCGTCGGCCCGGGCGGGTGCCGCGGCGAGCAGCGCGAGCGCCCCCAGCACGGCGAGGGCGGGCAGGGCGCGCGAAGGGAACGGCTGGAACATCGAGGATCCCGGTTGTCGAGTTGGCGCGATCCTAGCCTCCGCGGGCGTCGGCGGCCCACCGTGATAGCCCTCGGACGGCGCGGCCGGTCAGGCCGCGGCAAGGCGGCGCGGGCCGACCCGGTCAACGGTCGAGCGAGCCGCCGCGTTGGAAGGGGCGACACCCGGTGTCATCGCCTTCCATGAACCCCCACGCCCGCCGTCCCGTCAAGCCACCGCATCCGCTGAGCGAGCGGGGCCGGCGGCGTCCCGCGGTCGCGTTGCTCGCGGTGCTGCTGGTGATCGCCGTCGTGGCGCCGCTCGTCGCGATGCTGGTGCCGTCGCGCGCGAGCGCCGAAGTCGCCGCGGTGTCGGCGTCGCCGACGCCAACGCCATCGGGCGAGCCGTCCGCGCCGGCGGCCGCCGCGTCGTCGCGCGCGCTGGCCACGAACCGCATGCCGGTCGAGCGCGGCCGCATCGCGACCGCCCGCCTGCGCCACCTGCCGGTCGACGGCCTCGACCGCGACTACCTCGTGCAGCCCGCGCCGGGCGCGCGCGGCGCGGGCCGGCTGCCGGTCGTCGTGCTGCTGCACGGCGGCACGCAGACGGCGCAGGACGTCTGGCGCGAGAGCAGCCTGCCGACGGTCGGCGCGCGCGAGGGCTTTCTCGTCGTCGCGCCGCAGGCCATCGGCCGGCGCTGGAACGACGCGCGCGGCCTGGGCCTCGCGGGCGATCCGCCGTCGACCGCGGACGACGTCCGCTTCCTGCGGGCCGTGATCGCCGACGTCATCGCGCAGGATCACGGCGACCCGTCGGCGGTGTTCATGGTGGGCGTCTCGAACGGCGGCTTCATGGCGATGCGCTTCGCGTGCGACGCCGGGGAGACACTGCGTGCCGGCGCGAGCGTGATCTCGGCGCTGCCCGACGCGCTCGCGCGCAGCTGCAAGTCGCCGCGGCCGCTGCCCTGGCTGGCCGTCGTCGGCCGCGACGACCCGCTGATCCCGTTCGCCGGCCAGCCCGAAGGCGCGTTGCGCCGCGGCGAGGCGCAGCCCGCGCTGCGCTCCGCCGACGACACCTTCCGCTTCTGGGCCGACCGCGCCGGCTGCGCCGCGGCCAGCGCGCGCGAGCCGCTCACCGACGCCGCGCTCGACGACCGCCATCGCTGGGCCGAGCGCGTGCGCCGATCGGGCTGCGTCGGCGGCAACGTCTCCGACCTTGTCGTGCTGCACGGCAGCGGCCACGTCGTCCCCGGCCTGCCGGCCGAAGGGCGGCTCATCGAGCGCGTCGCCGGGCCGGCGGCGCCGGAGCTCGACGACGGCACGCTGGTGTGGGCGCATTTCCGGGAGACTCTGCTCAAATGACGCCGATGCCGGCGTCGTCGCGACGTCAACCCCGCTTCAGCCGCCGGGCTCGATTCGTGCTCACGTCGCTGCACCCGATCCACCGTCGCGCATCGGGCGCGACTTCCAACGCCAGGACACCGACATGAACAAGCTTCCCATCGCCATCGCCGCCGCACTCGTCGCGCTCTCGGGCGCCGCCTTCGCGCAGGACGACGACGCCGCGCGCCAGGCCCGCATGGACCAGGCCTACCGCGACCACCAGAACGGCACCGTCAGCGGCGACCTGCACGAGGCCGGTCATTCCTTCCATAACGGTGTGCGCGATACCGGCCACGCGATCCACAACGGCGTGCGCGAGACCGGCCACGGCATCCACCGCGGCGTCCGCGCGACCGGCCATGCGATCCATCACGGCGTGGACAAGGTCACGGGCAAGGATCAATGAACCTGCGCCGACTTCGCTTCCCGTCGGCCTCCGGCGCGGCGATCCGTGCCGTGCTGGCGGTCGCCGTCATCGGCCTGTCGGGCGCCGCCGCCGCGCAGGACAGCGAGCTGCACCAGGCCGGCCACTCGTTCCACGAAGGGCTGCGCGCGACCGGCCACGCGATCCACCACGGCGTGCGGGCCACGGGGCATGCGATCCACCGCGGCGTCCGCGCGACGGGCCACGCCATCCACCACGGCGTGCGCGCGACCGGCCACGCGATCCACCGCACCGTCGACGGCCACGAGACGCCGCAGCCGCGCAGCGCGTCGACGACCACGCATCCTTGATGCCCGCCGCCGACGCAGCGCGGTGACATGACCCGGTGACGTGGCGGCAACCTCCAGCCGTCACAATGGCGCGATGCTCGAAGGCCTCGCCCCCGTCATCGCGCCCGACACGCGCCTCGTCGTGCTCGGCAGCTTCCCCGGTGCCGCCTCGCTCGCGGCGCAGCAGTACTACGGCCATCCGCGCAACAATTTCTGGCCGCTGCTCGGCGCGCTGTGGGGCGAGGACCTGGTCGCGCTGCCTTATGCGGAGCGGCTCGCCGCGCTGAGGCGCCATCGCGTCGGCCTTTGGGACGTCTACCGCCACTGCGAGCGCGAAGGCAGCCTCGACAGCGCCATCCGCAACGCGCAACCCAACGACCTCGCGCAGCTGAAGGCGCTCGCGCCGCAGCTGCGCGCCGTCGCGCACAACGGCGGCGAGTCCGCGCGTTCGCGCCGCATCACGGAGCAGCTGGGACTCGACGTGCACACGCTGCCGTCGACGAGCCCGGCGAACGCGTCGTGGTCGTTCGAGCGCAAGCTGCAGGCCTGGCGCGACGTGTTCTCGCGCTACGATCCGGAATGAAGACGAATCCGACGACCCTCGAACCCGCGACGATGTCCGAGCAGGACGGCGTGCGCTACCTCCACCTCGGCACGCCGTGGGTGCAAGGCGCGATGCGCGTGAGGAAGCCGCAGGCGATCGAGCTGGAGTACGTGCAGCGGATGATGGCGTGGATGCTGTGGCGGCCGCAGGACGAGGTCGCCGACGGGCACGCCGTGCAGCTCGGGCTGGGCGCCGCGTCGATCACGCGCTTCACACACAAGGCGATGCGCATGCGCACGACGGCCGTCGAGCTCAACCCCACCGTCATCACCGCCTGCCGCCTCTGGTTCCAGCTGCCGGCCGACGACGCGCGGCTGCAGGTGATCGAGGCCGACGCCGGCCGCTGGGTCGACGACCCCGCGAACCTGCAGACCGTCGACGTGCTGAGCGTCGACCTCTACGACCACGACGCCGCCGCGCCGGTGCTCGACAGCGACGCGTTCTACGCCGCCTGCCGCGGCGTGCTCGTGCACGGCGGGCTGATGGCCGTGAACCTGTTCGGCCGCGACACCAGCTTCGCGGCCAGCGCCGCGCGCATCGCGTCGGCGTTCGGGCTCGACCAGGTCTGGAGCCTGCGTCCGACGCGCGAAGGCAATACCGTCGTCATTGCCGCGCGCGGGGTGACCGTGCCGGATCGCGACACGCTCTCCGCCCGCGCGGATAACATCGAAGCCCGCTTCGGGTTGCCCGCGCGCAAGTGGTTGCGCATGGTGCGCCCGCTCACCCTCTGAAGCCATGGCCCCACCTCTCTCGCCACCCGTCAAGCCCGTGTCGCCGGCCGCTCCCGGCGAGGGCGACAGCGCGAAGACCGCCGCCGCGAAGCCGGCCGTGCCGGTCGCCGCCCGCCGCCACGCGACGCCCAGCGGCCGCCTCGAGCTGCGCCAGCTGCTGAAGTGGCTGCGCGACGATGGCGTGCTGCTGCCCGAGGAAGCCGACAAGCTGTTGCGCCGCTTCGGCAACAGCGCGTCGAGCCTGCATCCGCTGCTGCGGCTCGGCGGCGCGAGCCTGGTCGACGTGCGCGACGGCCGCGTCCTCGACAGCGACGCCCTCGCGCGCTGGCTCGCCGCGCGCTTCGACCTGCCGTACCAGCGCATCGACCCGCTGCGCGTGGACGTCGGGCGGGTGTCCGAAGTGATGTCGGTGGCGTACGCCGAGATGCGGCGCGCGCTGCCGGTGTCGGTGAGTTCGAAGGAGGTGGTGATCGCCACGTCCGAGCCGTTCGACATCGGCTGGCTGCCCGACATCGAGGCGCACGTGAAGCGCCCCGTGAAGCTGCAGCTCGCGCACCCCGACGACATCGCGCGCTACACCGGCGAGTTCTACCAGCTCGCGGCGTCGGTGCGCTTCGCGACGAAGGCGAACGAGAACGCCGCCTCGGGCAACAACTTCGAGCAGCTCGTCGAGCTGGGCAAGACCAAGGGCTCGCTCGACGCGAACGACCAGGGCGTCGTGCAGGTCGTCGACTGGCTGTGGCAGTACGCCTTCGACCAGCGCGCGAGCGACATCCACCTCGAGCCGCGCCGCGACATGGGCGTGATCCGCCTGCGCATCGACGGCGTGCTGCACACCGCGCACCAGGTGCCCGCGGCCGTGATGAACGCGATGACCGCGCGCATCAAGCTGCTCGGGCGCATGGACGTGATCGAACGCCGCCGCCCGCAGGACGGCCGCGTGAAGACGCGCCGCCCCGACGGCGCCGGCGGCCTGCCGGGCGCCGAGGTGGAGATGCGGCTGTCGACGCTGCCGACCGCCTTCGGCGAGAAGGTGGTG
>JASLEM010000389.1 GCA_030151165.1 Burkholderiaceae bacterium | reverse complement strand
AGCATGCGGTCGGCTTCGTCGAGCACGACGTACTCGACCTGGTTCAGCACGCAGTTCTTCGCCTCGATGTGGTCGAGCAGCCGGCCCGGCGTGGCGATCAGCACCTCGACGCCGCCCTTGAGCTCCAGCGTCTGCGGCTTCATGTCGATGCCGCCGAAGACGACCGCGACGCGCAGGTTGCTGTGCTTGGCGTACGCCTTGATGTTCTGGGCGACCTGGTCGGCCAGCTCGCGCGTCGGCGCCAGCACGAGCGCGCGCACCGGGTGGCGCGCGGGCGAGACGCTCGCCGTCTCGTGGCGCATCATCTTCTGCAGCAGCGGGATCGAGAACGCCGCCGTCTTGCCGGTGCCGGTCTGGGCGGCGCCCATCACGTCGCGGCCCTGCAGCACCAGCGGGATCGCCTTCGCCTGGATCGGCGTCATGAACGCGTAGCCCTGGTCGGCGACGGCGCGGATCAGCTTGGCATCGAGGGGGAGGGTGTCGAAGCGCGCGGGAGCCGGCGACTCGGCGGGGGCGTCCGCTTTGGCGACGACCGGGGCGGGCGTGGCAGCGGGCTGGACCGAGTTTTGAGCCTGGTCCTGGGCTTGGGGTTCATCTGTCATTGACCGCCATTATCGCTTGTACGGATGAAATGCGCATGACGCGCCCTCCGCGGCGGCCGATCCGGCCGCTCCCAGCCACTAGAATGCGCGTCGCGCGGCCCACCGGCGCCCGAGCCCACCCCATGCCGATTCCCGCTGCCCGCCCCACCGCCCCCGCATCGCCGCCCCGACGTCCGGCGGCGTTCATCGATCGCGACGGCGTCATCAACGCCGAGCTCGACTACGTCCACCGCGTCGCCGACTTCCACGTCCTGCCCGGTGTCGTCGACGGCCTGCGCGCCGCCGCGCGGTGGATCTGCGCGCCGCCGGCCGCGGCGCGCCGCCGCAGCCGCCCGCCGAGGTCCGGGCGCAGCGCGCCGACCAGATAGAATTCGCGGCTGTTCCGAGCCGGGCCCCTTGCGCGGCCTCCGGCGACCGTGCGCGTCACCGCACAGCGAATGCGAACCCCCCTTCCGATGATCCGATCCCTCTCCGCCCTGCCGCGCCCGCCGCGGCGCCTCGTCTCGCATTGCGCCGTCGCCTGCATCCTCGCACTGGGCGCCTGCGCGGCACCCGTGCTGGCGCGCACGCAGTTCGACGGCAACACGAACAACGATCTCACCGCCACGAGCAACGCCAATGGCGCGGGGACGAGCGGCACGTCGACCGACCGGAGCAGTTCGGATGCCTCCGATGCCGGCAACGGCAGCGGCAACGCATCGGACAACGGCCAGCAAGGCGGCACCACCACGCTGACGCCGGGCCAGCGCCAGGCCACGCCGACGACGGCCAACAACCGCCGCACCGGACAGCCCGATCCGCGCGAGTCGACGGACCAGCGTCCGCCATACCAGCCCGGCGAGTTCGAGCTGTACGTGCAGCAGCAGGTCAACGCGGCGCAGCCGACGTCCCCGACGCCGACCTCCGCCTCGTCCACGCCCCGCATGGTGCGCGTGCGCCGCTTCGGCGCGGACCTGATCACCGATTCGGCGTCGCTGTCGTCGACGTCCTCGGTGACGTTCGACCCGCTGCCCGTCGCGCCCGGCGACTACGTCGTGCGTCCGGGCGACGAGGTCGCGCTGACGATCTGGGGCTCGGTCAACGCCGACCTGCGCCTCACCGTCGACCGCGCGGGCCGCATCGCCGTGCCGCAGGTCGGCGCGATCAATGTCGGAGGCCTGCGCAACGCCGATCTCGAAGCCGCGATCGCCAAGCGCGTCGGCATGGTCTTCAAGAACTTCCAGCTCACCGCGTCGCTCGGCCAGGTGCGCGCGATCCGCGTGTTCGTCGGCGGCTACGCGCAGCGCCCGGGCAGCATCACACTGAACGGGATGTCGTCGGTGCTGCACGCGCTGATGCGTGCGGGCGGGCCGTCCGCGGCCGGCAGCTTCCGCGACATCCACCTGCGCCGCGGCGGCAAGGAGATCGCCGTTTTCGACCTGTACGACCTGCTGCTCAAGGGCGACCGCAACACCGACCAGCTGGTGCAGCCGGACGACGTGATCTTCATCGGCCCGGTCGGCGCGCAGGTCGCCGTTCTGGGCAGCGTCAACCAGCAGGCGATCTTCGAGACCAAGCCCGGCGAGACGCTCTCCGACGTGCTCGCGATGGCCGGCGGCTTCAACTCCGTCGCCGACCGGCGGCACGTCGCCGTCGAACGCCTCGTCGACCGCGCGACCGGCCACGTGACCGAACTGACGCTGCCGCAGCACGCGGCCGACGCGCTCGGCACGGGCGACGTCGTGCGCGTCTTCAGCGCGATCACGGCGAGCGTGCCGATGGAGTACCAGAACGAGCGCGTGCGCGTCGAAGGCGAAGTGCTGCACCCGGGCGACTACGTGCTGCCGCCGGGCAGCAAGATCTCGGACGCGCTGCGCCTGGCCGGCGGCCTCACGCCCGCGGCCTACCCGTACGGCACCGAGTTCACGCGCGAGAGCGTGCGCCGGACGCAAGAGATCAACTACGACCGCGCGCTGCGCGACCTCGAGACCGACATCACCAAGAACCAGGCCAGCCAGCGCGCGACCTCGGCCGAGGAGATCAGCGCCCAGAGCGCGTCGGCCGCGTCGAACGAACGCCTGCTCGCGCGCCTGCGCCAGATCCGCCCGACCGGCCGCGTCGTCCTGCAGATCCAGCCGGAGGCCGCGGTGCTGCCGGAGCTGACGCTCGAGGACGGCGACTCGATCAAGGTGCCGCCGCGCGGCTCCTCGGTCGGCGTGTTCGGCAGCGTCTTCACGACGGGCAGCTTCCTCTACGAGCCGAACCACACGACCGAGCAGTACCTCGCGCTGGCCGGCGGCCCGACGCGCGGCGCCGACAAGGACAGCATCTTCATGATCCGCGCCAACGGCTCGGTCATCAGCGCGCGCCAGGGCGCGTCGTTCTGGCACTCGAACAGCAACTTCCGCGACGCCGTCGTGCAACCCGGCGACACGCTGTTCGTCCCCGAGGAACTCGACAAGTCGACCTTCGTGCAGGACGCGAAGGACTGGACGCAGATCCTGTACCAGTTCGGGCTCGGCCTGGCTGGCATCAAGACGCTGGGGCTGTGAGATGGACCACATCGATCACGGCTTCGACGCGCAGGCAGAGACCGACTCCGGCGAGGGCTCCGGCCTGACCACGCAGCGCCTGCGCGCCATCGCGTCCAACCACTGGAAGGCGCTCGGCGCGGCCTTCATCGTGGGCGGCGCCATCGGCTACGGGGCCAGCTTCGCGTTCAAGCCGACCTACCTGTCGTCGACGCTCTTCATCCCGCCCCAGCAACAGCAAGGGGCTGCCGCGTCCGCGCTCGCGTCGCTGAGCGCGCTGTCCGGCCTCGTCGGCGGCGCCGGCGGCAAGTCCTCGGTCGAGCAGTACATCTCGATGCTGCAGGGCGTCTCGGTCAGCGACCGCGTCGTGAAGCGCTTCGGCCTGGACAAGGAATACGACACCCAGTTCGCCGAAGACGCCCGCAAGCGTCTCGCCAAGCGGGTGACGATCGTCGCCGGCAAGAAGGACGGGCTCATCACCGTCCAGGCGGAAGACGAGGATCCCGCGCGCGCCGCGGCGATCGCCAACCAGTACGTCGAGGAATTGCGGGCGCTGACTTCGAGGCTGGCCGTCACCGAGGCCCAGCAGCGACGCGTCTTCTTCGAGCGCATGCTCAACGAGACCAAGCAGAAGCTGGTCAACAGCCAGGTCGCCCTCGAGGCCAGCGGCTTCAGCTCCGGCGCGCTCAAGACCGAGCCGCACGCGGCGGCCGACACCTACGCGCGCCTGCGCGCCGAGCTGACGGCCGCGCAGGTCAAGCTGCAGGTGGCGCGCGGCTCGTACGCGGACGCCTCGCCCCAGGTCGTGCAACAGTCGGACACCGTACGCGCCCTCGAGGACCAGGTCGCCCGCCTCGAAGCCACCGAGTCGGCCCAAGGCAGCTCGCCCGACTACATCGGCAAGTACCGCGAGTTCAAGTACCAGGAAACCCTGTTCGACCTGTTCGCCAAGCAGTACGAGCTCGCCCGCGTCGACGAGAGCCGCGAAGGCGCGCTGGTGCAGGTCGTCGACGAGGCGCAACCGGCCGAGCGCAAGCATTTCCCCAGCCGCAAGTTGTTCGCGGCCGTTGGCGCCCTCGCCGCGGCACTGGCGCTCGGCGCGCGCTTCTGGCGCCGCCTGGCGTCGCAGGACCTCCCGCCCTCGGCCGGCTGACGCCGGCCCGGCACCTTTCTCCCATCGCCATCCCTTTGTCCGTCCAGATACCGGTACCGATTTCCATGTCTCACTCCCTGTCCCCGCTCGATCATCTGAAACAAGGTATCGCCGACTCTCTCGCGGTCAAGACGCTGCTGGCCAAGGACGACGCCACGCTGGCCAAGATCGTCGAAGTCGGCGAGCTGATGATCCAGGCCTTCCGCAAGGGCAACCGCGTCCTGTTCGCGGGCAACGGCGGCAGCGCGGCCGATGCGCAGCACCTGGCCGCCGAGTTCGTGAGCCGCTTCGAGTTCGACCGCCCCGGCCTGCCGTCGATCGCGCTGTCGACCGACACCTCCATGCTGACGGCCATCGGCAACGACTACGGCTATGACAAGCTGTTCCGGCGCCAGCTCGAAGCCCAGGCTCGGCCCGGCGACGTGTTCGTCGGCATCACGACCTCGGGCCGCTCGAAGAACGTGCTCGCGGCCTTCGACGCGTGCCGCGCCCTCGGCGTGACGTCGGTCGCGCTGTGCGGCCTCGGCGGCGAGCTGCAGGACGTCGACCACGTGATCCGCGCGCCGTCGCACCACACGCCGCGCATCCAGGAGTGCCACATCCTGATCGGCCACATGCTGTGCGCCCAGGTCGAGCTCGACCTCTTCGGCCACCTCGCCCCGCAATGAACGCCCCGCAGACCTGCGTGATCCTGGCGGGTGGCCTCGGCACCCGGCTGCGCAGCGTCGTCTCCGACCTGCCGAAGTGCCTGGCCCCGGTCGGCTCCCGCTCGTTCCTCGACATCCAGATCCACGCCCTCGCCGCGGCGGGCGTCGACGACGTCGTGCTGTCGCTCGGGCATCTGGCCGAGAAGGTGATCGCCGCCATCGGACCGGCCGTGGCCGGCATCGGGGTGCGGCATGTCGTCGAGCGCGAACTGCTCGGCACCGGCGGCGCCATCGCCCACGTGCTCGACACGCTCGGCCTCGACGAGGTGCTAGTGGCCAACGGGGACACGTACCTCGAAGGTGATCTTGCGGCGATGCTCGCGCCGCTCGACCGCGCCGCAGGCGAACTGTTCCGCATGGCCGTCGTCCCGGTGCCGGATCGGGCGCGCTTCGGCGGCGTCGAGGTGGACTCGGCCGGCCGCGTGGTCGGCTTTCTCGAGAAGGGCCGCAGCGGTCCCGGCCACATCAACGCGGGTCTCTATCGCCTGTGCCGGGCCGCGCTGCCGCGCCACCTCACCGGCGCGTACTCGCTGGAGTCCGACGTCCTGCCGACGCTCGTGCAGCGCGCCGAGCTGCGTGCCCAGGCGATCGACGGCGCGTTCATCGACATCGGCGTCCCCGACGACTATCGCCGCTTCTGCGACAGGCACGGCCGTGGCTGACCTGCGTCCGGCGGCGTTCATCGACCGCGACGGCGTCATCAACGCCGAACTGAACTACGTCCACCGAATCGAGGACTTCCACATCCTGCCGGGTGTCGTCGAGGGCCTGAAGCTGCTCGCCACCTGCGGCTTCGAGCTGGTCGTCGTCACCAACCAGGCCGGCATCGCCAAGGGCCTGTACACCGAGGCCGACTTCCAGGTCCTGACGCGACACATGCTGGCGCGCCTCGAGGCCGAGGGCGTCAACATCGCGAGCGTGATGCATTGCCCGCACCACCCGCAAGGCAGCGTGCCCGCGTACGCGATCGACTGCGACTGCCGCAAGCCCGCCCCGGGCATGCTGCTGCGCGCCGCCGAGCGACATTCGCTCGACCTGTCGCGCAGCGTGATGATCGGCGACAAGACCTCCGACACGCAGGCCGGCCGCGCGGCCGGCGTTGGGCTGACCGTCCTCGTCGAATCGGGCCATGCGCTGCCCGACGATGCGTCCTCGCGCGCCGACCTGCGCGCTGCCGACCTGCTCGCCGCGGCGCGGCGGGTCTGCGCCCACCCGTTGTCCAAGAATCGACCATGACCCAGAAAATCATCCGCGCCCGCGCGCCATTGCGCCTCGGCCTGGCCGGCGGCGGCACCGACGTCAGCCCGTTCAGCGACGAACACGGCGGCTGTGTGCTCAACGCGACGATCGACCTCTACGCGCAGGCCATCCTCGAGCCGCGCGAGGACGGTCGTGTCGTCTTCTCCGCCCAGGATCGCGACGAGGAGATCGAACTCGCCGCCGACGCCGACCTGCCCGACGCCGAGCCGCTGCGACTGCACCGCGGCATCTACCGCCGCATCGTGCGCCAGTTCAACGGCGGGCGTCCGCTGTCGCTGAAGCTCACGACCTTCGCGGACGCGCCGGCCGGCTCGGGCCTGGGCACGTCGTCGACGATGGTCGTCTGCATCCTGCAGGCCTATTCGGAGTGGCTGCAGCTCGGGCTCGGCGAATACGAGATCGCGCACCTCGCCTACGAGATCGAACGCCTCGAGCTCGGTCTGGCCGGCGGCAAGCAGGATCAGTACGCGGCGGCGTTCGGCGGATTCAACTTCATCGAGTTCGGCGCCGAGGATCGCGTGCTCGTGAACCCGCTGCGAGTGAAGGACTGGGTCATCAACGAGCTCGAGGCGTCGACGATCCTGTACTACACGGGCCAATCGCGCGAGTCGGCGCACATCATCCAGGAGCAGATCGACAACACCAAGGCCAAGAAGACGACCTCGGTGGACGCGATGCTGGCGCTCAAGCAGGACGCTTTCGCGATGAAGGAGGCGATCCTGCGTGGAGACTTCAACCGCTACGCCGCGACCCTCGGGCGTTCGTGGATCGCCAAGAAGCAGATGGCCCAGGGCATCACGAACCCGCAGATCGATGCGGTGTTCGACAGCGCCATCGCCGCAGGCGCCTCGGCCGGCAAAATCTCCGGTGCCGGCGGCGGCGGCTTCATGATGTTCTTCGTGCAGCCCGAGAAGCGCATGCGTGTGCTGCGCGAACTCGAGCGTTTCCCCGGCACGGTGATGAACTTCCACTTCACCGGCATCGGCGCGCAGAGCTGGACGATGTCGGCGTGAAGCGGCGGCGCGCCGCGCCGCCGATCGATCACGCGCCCGGCCAGACCACGCGGCACCACTGCTCGCCGAGCACAGGCTCCGCATGGCTGCGTGCCACCTGCGCGATGGCGGCGCCGCCGTGCTCGCGCCATGATGCGCACCAGCGCGCCGGGTCCGCGACCCACTCGGCGATCCGTTCGGGCCCGGCGGCCAGCGCGCCGCAATCGGCCGCGATGCCCTCGAACGTGACGGCCGTGCCCAGCGGCACGACGCCGAAAGACATCGCCTCCAGCACCTTGGTCTTCACACCGCCGCTCAGGAACGACGGCGCCAGCAGCACGCTGCCGGCCTCGTAGGCCGACGCGACATCGGCGACGAAACCGCGGAACACGACGCCGTCCACCGCCGCATAGGCGCCGGCCTGCTTGCCGAAGACATGCAGGGGCGTCGCGGGCCGCACGCGTGCCCACAGGTCGACGAGGAACTCGATCGCCTGGCGGTTCTGCAACAGGCTGTCCGAGCCGATGAAGACGAAGCGCTCCACGCGCGACAGCGGCTGGAGCGCCCGATGCGCAGCCATGCCGGGCGGGATCACCGTGACGGCCGCGCCGGGCTGTTGCTCGCGCAGGTGCGCCGCGTCGACCGAGGACACGAGGACGACGTCGTCGCACGCCTGCCCGATGCGGCGCTCGAGCTGGCGCAGCGCGCGCCACTCGTAGGCCTGGATCGCCCGGGCGACGAGCCCGTCGAGCACATGCTTCTGCACCCAGGCCGGCACCAGCTTCTTGAGATAGCCCATCGAGATCGGCTGCCGCGCCTCGGCCAGCACTTCCATGCGGCGCGACATCAGGTCGTCGAAATCGCAGACGAGCCGCAGGCCGGGCCAGCGTGCGCGCAGGCGCATCGCAAGCGCGCCCGAACGCACACCGTCGAAATAGACCGTGTCGGGCCGCGTGCGCTCGATCGTCTCCACGAGTGCCCTCGCCTGCCGCGTGTCGTGGAACAGCAGTGACTGCAGTGGCAGCGGCCGTCCCGTGGCGACGCCCGCGATCGCGGCGCCCAGCGTCGACAGCACGCGGCCGACGGAGCGGCGCTCGAGCACCGAGTGCAGCCGCAGGATCTCTACGTCGCCCCGCGCCCGCAGGCTGCGCAGGATGAACGCCATCGTGCGCTCGCGGCCGCTCTCGGCATGTTCCGGAACGTCGCGCGTGCAGACCATCAGCACGCGCGGACGCGCTGCGGCGCCGCTCACGCGCGCACCTCGCCGGGCTGCGCTTGCATCGCGCGATAGCGCGTCACGAGCCCGTCGACCAGCGCTGGCCAGCCGAAGCTCGCCGAGACCTTGCGGAACGCGGCCGTCCGCAACGCCTCGCGTGCCGGCGCCGATGCGGCGAGGTCGAGCAACGCCCGTGCGAAGTCGGCGTCGCGGTCGGCGACGGCCACCGTCGGCTCGTCGCCGGCGACCAGGCCCTCGGCGCCGACCGACGTCGCGACGACGGGGATGCCCATCGCCCAGTAGTCCAGGATCTTCACGCGCATGCCGCCGCCCACCTGCAGCGGCACGACCGCGACCTGCGCGCGCGACGTGATCGGCGCGAGATCCTGCACGAAGCCGTGCACGGTAACGCGAGGACCCGCGTAGCGCTGGAACTCGTCGGGCATGTTCTTGCCGACCACGTCCAGGTGGTAGTCGAGGCCAGCCGCGTCGAGTCGCGGCAGCACGCCCTCGATGAACCAGCGCAGGCCGGCCTGGTTCGGCAGCCAGTCCATCGCGGCGACGTGCAGCAGGCGGATCGGCCCGCCCTCGACGGGCGCCGGCGGCAGACGATCCGGCAGGTCGGCCCCGGCGGGGACGACGATCATGCGGCCGTCGATGCGCGGATTCATCGCGCGAAAGCGCGCCGCGTCGGCTTCGGTGATCGCGAGGATGAGGTCGAAGTCGTCGAGCGCCATGGCCTCGTAGGCATGAAGCCGGCGGGCCTGCAGCGCGATCAGCGCCTTCTTGACGGGATGCGTCTCCGACTCCGCGAGCCGTGCCAGGATCACGTGCTCGGCGTTGTGGCAACGCAGGACGCGCAGCGCCTGCGGCGCGAGCCGGCGCACGGTCGGCGCAAGCCACGCGGTGTGCAGGCTGTCGAAGTGGACGACATCGGGCGCATCGCTTCCGATCGCGGCGCGCACCAGCGCCTCGAACGACGGCCGCCGGTACTTGGCCATGTTGAACGGCTGGGACGAGAACACCGTGTTCGCGAGCACGCGCAGCGCGCTGTTGCGGGCGTCCATCAGGTCGACCTCGAGATCGACGCCCTCCGGCCGCCATTCGCGTGCCCAGGCGGCCTCCTCTTCGGGGCACATGCACCGCAGCGCATGGTGGCGGATGGCGGGATGACGGCGGTAGCCGTCGACGAAGCCGAGCGTTCCCTTCTTGCCGCCGTCGATGGGCGGCCAGGGCAGTCGATGGGTGAGTTGCAGCAGGTTCAACGGGATGTCTTGGAAGAATGTCGGCGCGAAGGCAGCCGGGACGGCCGCGTCGGCGCCGTTGACGAAGGGTCAGCGCGAGGGCGCGCCGGGCACGGCCCGCGCCGGGCGCGGACGCGCCGGTCGCCGCGTGGCCGGCATGGGCACGAACTGCCCGTACAAGGCCAGCAGCATGAAGAACACGATCGAGATCGGCGTGAAGATGCCGTTGTTCAGGAACACCTGGACAAGCAGCAACGGCCACTTGACCCACGACGCCATCCGCGCCTTGGCGCAGAAGTCGATGTACAGCACCATGATCGCGACGCCACCCAGCACGCCGTACTCGAAGAGCATCTTGCCGATGCCTGGGAAGTCGGCCATGACGTCCGCATCCCGCAGCGAGCCGGCGACGCCCGGCCCGACGCCCAGCACGAGCCCGCCGACCGAGGACACGAAGGAATCGACGATGTACAGGGCGGGCGAGACGAACCGGATGTAGGCGCTGCTGTTCTCCTCGTTGAACTCGGCCACGCGCCCGATGAAGAAATCCGGAAACAGGAAGACCCCGGCCACCAGGATGAGCGGCAACGGCAGCAGCGTCGCCACGACCGTCTTCCAGGACGCGGCCGACCGCTCGATGGCCAGCGCGATCAGGCCCACGGTCATCAGGATCAGGCCGGTGCCCGAGAAGGTGGTGAGCATGGCCGCGACGTACAGCAGCAGGATCGAGGCGCGGCGGGAGGTCCACATCTCGACGAGGATCGCGATGCCCAGGAATTGCGAGAAGAAGGACGGCTCGTAGAAGAAGAAGCCGTTGGCCCGGAAGAAGCTGCTGTCGGCCGAGATCGCGTTCGTGGTGTTGTAGCCCTCCAGGCGCATCGCCTCGGGGAGCAGGTCGCGGAAGCTGATGTAGGCATCGCCCAGCAGGATCTGGCCGAAGCCGAGCAGCGCTGCCAGGATCATGAAGTTCTTGTACGCGCTCCAGAACGCCGCGCCGGAACGCATCCGCCACTCGGTGGGTGCGGTGATCCGCAGGACGAACGGCGCCGTCATGAAGACGAGGTACGCCGGCGACGCCGCCGACACCAGCGGATTGCCCTTGTTGACGACCAGCGACGCGAGCGCCACCAGGGCCATGGCGATGTACGCCAGGCGCAGGCGCGAATCCACCACCGCGATGCCTTGCCGCCAGAGCAGCACGGGCATCAACGGCACCAGCAGCACGGTCAGCGGAATGCCGCTGCCGAACAGCGCGACGTGCTGGCTGGCGAAGATCACCACCAGCATCCAGAACCACTGGACGCTGGTGATCGAGAAAGGTTTGAAGCGCTTCATCTCGCAGGTGCGGCAAGCATTCCCCGACGGGAACGGCGCGTCAGTCCTTGCCCTGGAACGGCTGCGCGACAAAGCCCTGCCGAAGCGTCGAGCCCATCAGTTCGCAGAATCGGATGACTTGCATGTAGCGATCCAGGCCGAGACGGTTGAACAGGAAGCGGAAGACGGCCTGCCCGCGGTCCAGCTTGCGTTGCAGCACCGGCCGGTCCGTCGACGCGCCGACGCTGCCCGCGCCACCCTGGAGCCGGGCGCGCCGGCAATAGTCGCGGATCATGCCACTTCCGTCGAAGTAGTCGCCGACCGCCGCACCGGCGGGCACGTTGGTGGCCACGACGCGCCGCGCCAGCGCGGCGATCGGGCTGCCGTCCGAGAACGTGGCGAAGCTGTAGGGCACGCCGGCGTAGGCGTCGAAGCCGTTGGCGCGCAGGCGCTCGCGGTAGCCTTCGAAGAGCGGCGCGAGCTGCGGCGACGTGTCGAGGGAGACGCGGCTCGGGTACTTCGAGATCAGGCGCGCCTGGGCGCTCGACGGCTTGTAGATGAAGCCGCTGAAGTGCATGAAGACGAGCGGCGCGCCGTCCACGGTCCAGGCGCCGCCATCGTGGCGCACCGCGCGTTCGTGCAGGTTCCAGTAGGCCACGTTGAGGCCGGGATGGCGCAGCACGCGGACCTGGTCGGAGTAGTAGACCGCCGCGAGGTCGACGAACTTCTGGTCGACATACAGGCCGTCCTGCGGCGAATTGAAGCCCTGCGTCAGGCACTTGTGCGACCACCATTGCAGGAAGGCCCGCGACGCCGGCCCCTCTCGCACCGCCACGAAACCCAGGTTGAAGACGCCGTGGCGCAGCAGGTCGACCTCCTGCGGCTTGCGATCGTCGAACGGCGGGCGCAGCATGTGCGGCGTCAGCGCGATCTCGCCGCTTTCGAGCGCCTCCCAGACCGGCGTCATCGGCGCGAACAGCTCGGTATCGGGATCCATGTAGGCCACGTGCGAATGCATCGTGCACGCCAGCAGCATCGCCTTGGGCTTCACGTTGGTGTTGAACTCCAGCACCGTGAAGACGAAGGCCGCCCGGCTCAGTTCCTCGCCCAGCAAGTCCTCGACCCAGATCACCTCGACCAGCGCCGGATCGAGGTCGGGCAGCGGCCGCTTGCGATCGACCAGCACTACGTAGCGATGCGCATCGGGCTCATGCTCGCGCGCGCTGTTCATGAGCGTGGTGACCTGCCCGAGGTAATTGATCGAGCTGATGGTCAGGATCGCGTGCTTGCTTTTCATTCTTGCGGATTCGTTCGGTTGGAAATGACCCGGGCCGGCGCGCCGACGACGATCGTCATGGGGGGGACGTCGCGCGTGACCACGGCGTTCGCGCCGACGATGGCGCCTTCGCCGATGCGCACGCCCGGCAGGATCGTCGCACCCTCGCCGATCCAGACGTTGCGCTCGACGACCACGGGCCCCTTCGAGTGGAGCGGCCGGCGCGACGGGGCGTCGGCGATGTCGGAAGAGCGCCCGTGCGAGTGGTCGGAGATGTAGACGCGGCTGGCCAGCATCACGCCATCGTGCAGCTCGACGCGGTCGATCACGCCAATGTGGCAGTCGTTCTCCATCGAGACGCCGTTGCCCAGCCACAGCCGCGGCATGAAGGTCGCAGCGCCGTGCTTCTCGTAGAGCTCGATGCGGCATCGCTTGCCGGCGAAGAACGCGCCGTTCAAGCGCACGCCGCGCAAGCCGCGGTACTGGCCGCCGGGACCGATGCTGGCGGATGCGCCGACGGCGGCGTCCGTCAGCTGACGCCAGGCGGCGCCGCGCAAGCGCCAAGCCAGATGCTCCAGGCGGCCGGCCGCGCGATCGCGGAGTCGCAGCGCCGCGCGGCGCGCGCGACGGGCACGCAGGCGGATCCGGTCGCGCAGCGCGACGCTCTTGCCGACCAGTTTCAGGACACCCCGGGCCGCCGAAGCGGCGGACCGGCTTCCCGTCAGGATCGTCCGGTACAGCGCGATGGTCGAACGCGAGCCGCTCCAGCCTTGCTCGAGCTCGTGCGAGACCGACTCCCCCTTGAAGTTGCCCAGGTTGGCGAAGCGCAGGTTGAACAGCAGGCCGGGCAGGTTCGAGAACTCGTTGCGGCGCTTGATCAGTTGCGCACTGCGCGACGACGCGCCCAGCAGCGCATCGACCAGCCGCGGGAAGTTGATCGCGAAGATCTGCAGGATCGAGTAGCCGCCGCTGTTGTTGCCGGTGGCCTTGATCATCACGTCGTCGCTGAGCAGGAACGACTTGCCGTGGTTCAGCAGGTTGAGCACCCAGTGCAGCTGCACCATGTTGCTGGCGAGGTACTCGGCCGGCGGCCCGGTGGGCGCGATGCGGCGATACAGCTCGGCGTCGAGGATGATCCCCGAGATGAAGGTCACCCAGTAGTTCACGCGTGCGGCGAACTCGATGTGATCCACCGGACGATCCGCAATGCGCAGGCCGGACGCCGGAGCCTCGGGGCCGAACGCGTCCTCGTACCACGCGCTGCGCAGGTACAGCAGCGCCGGCTCGTGCGCCTTCAGGGCCGCCACGATGCGGGCCAGCGCGCCGGGCAGGGGCACGTCGTCGTCGCCGAGCAGCCAGCAGTACTTCGTGTCGACCCGCAGCAGCGATTCGGAGAAATTCCGGTCGGGCCCGATGTTGGTCGGGCGACAGACGATCTCGAGCTCGATCCCGCTGTCGCGCAATTGCTCCAGGCGCGCCTGCGTATCGTCCGTCGACGCGTTGTTGCTGACGACGATCCGGACGTCGTCCCTGCAGCGCTCGACGTCCTGCCACAGCGCCGGAAGCAGCTTCGAGAGATAGGCGCCGCGGTTGTACGTCGGGATGACGATGGTCAGGAGCGGGGTCTTGTTCATGGGCAGGGAAGCAGCGGCCGGACGGCCGGACGGCGTCATGCGGAATGGCCGACCGACGTCGGCGTGCGGTAGTAGCGGCGCAGCAGCGCGGCCGTCCACGGCACGCCGATGATCCAGCACAGCAGCCCATAGCTGCCGACGACCCAGGACGCGCCCAGCGGAGCGACGAGATAGACCGTGAGCGAAGTGGCGATCGCCATGGCGACGGCGGAGGCCAGCAGCGGTTCCTCCTTGTGCGCACGCATGAACATCGCGGCCGGGCCGACGAACGAGTTGCCGACCGCGGCCAGCGCCAGGTAGGCCGTCACCGTGACCGAGGGCAGCCGGTGCGCGATCGGCAGGCCGAGCCGGCCGATGATGTCGATGGCCAGCACGAGCACGGCGGCCGCCAGGATCACGAAGCTCATCGACGCGATCGTCAGCCGGCGAAACAGCGCGCTCGCCTCGACGCGGCGGCCCTGGGCGAGGAACTGGGCGATCGCGGGCACCTTCGCCGCGACCCAGGACGTGCCGACCGCCGTCACCGCATTGAAGATCGAAATCCCGAGCCCGACACGGCCCGCCTCCACGGCGCCGTGATACTTGAAGATCAGCGGCGCGAACAGCTGGAAGATGAAGAAGCCGCTGATCCAGCTGACGGCAATGCGCCATTGGAACGGCAGGATCTCGCGCTGCCAGCTGAACGACGATGCTGCAGCGGAGGCCGCCGCGATCGGGCCGAAGATGTCCGCCGCGGGACGCCGGCGCAACCACAGCATCGAGCACACCGAGGTCGTCATCGGCACGAGGGTGACGACCCACAGGCCGGCGCCAGCCAGCAGCACGACCCACATCGCGACGTAGCCGATCATCGACTGAACGAGCCGCAGCCTGCCGACGTCGCGCACCAGCCCGAAGCCTTCGACCACGGCGATCCGCCAGCTGAGCATCAGGTTGGCCGCCGTCGCGGCAACGAGCAGGCACCACGGCGGCGCCCAGCGCGCAGCGGGCAGCTCGCCGTTGCGGAAGAACAGGCCGCCCATCACGTTGACGCCGATGAAGAACAGCACGGCCGCGGCCAGGTACCAGCGGCTCAGCAGGTGGCGCATCGCGGCAAGGCGGGCGAGGCGGTCCGGCGCGCCGGCGTAGCGGCCGTCGGGCAAGCGCTCCAGGTGCGCCGCCTCGTGGGCGACGATCTGCACGATGACCTGCCCCATCCCGAGCTCGAAGAAGATCTGGAGCGCGAGGATGCTGGCGAAGGTGTAGTAGTAGCCCTGCTGGATTGACGTCAGGAAGACGGGGATCAGCAGCACCGTCACGCCGCCGCCGATCACCGACCAGGACCGGAACAGCAGCGTCGAGAAGACGTGCGAATCCACCTCGAGGCGCGACAGCAGGCGACGCCAGGGCGCGGATTTGGCGGTGGTCGGACTCGAACTCAAGAAAGCTCCCATCGGGACATCGTGGTCCAGCCGCGCAGCGGCCGGATCGGGAAAGGGGACATGCACGCGGCAGCGATCGGCGCCACGCGGTACCTCGGACGCCGGCTCATGGCCGGCCCGGCTCGGCGCGACGCTCGAGATGGCACGCGACCGCATGCGCGATCGCATCGTCCAGGCCGATCTCGACCGCGAGGCCCAACTCGTCGCGAGCCCGCGAGACGTCCGGCACGTAGCGATTGCGCTGGGCAGACTGGCCGGCCTCGGGCCGGCGCTGGATGCGGACGGCCGGCGCCGGCCGGCCATGCCGCGCGACCGCGTGCGCCAGGTCGGCGATCGTGATCGGCTGGTCGGAGCCGACGTTGTACGCACGCCCCGCCGTGCCGCGCTCCAGCAGCACCATCAACCAGCGCGCGAGGTCCCGCTGGTCGAGGTACGAACGCACCGGCGTGCCGTCGCCCTGCACGACGATCTCCCTGCCGGCGAGCGCATCGCGCATGAAGTTGCCGATCGCGAAGTGCGCATCGAGCGGCAGGTCCTCGCCGACGAAGGCGAAGCAGCGGGCGATCACCGGCTCGAGGCCGTGCTGGTCGGCGTAGAGCGCGCACAGGTGCTCCACCGCGCGCTTGCCGACGCTGTAGGCGTTCTGCGGGTTCAGCGGGTCGGCCATGCCGTGGAAGTCCTCGGGCAGCCGGTCGAGCGCGGCCGGCTGCGGGCCGTAGACGCCGCCCGAGCTCGTCACCAGCACGCGCTTGACGCCGAGGCGCACCGCCATGTCCAGCACGTGGCGCGAGCCGTCGACGATCTGGTCGTAGCGCGCGAGCGGCGCGAGCGAGAGGCCCAGCGTCGAGTCGGTCGCGGCGTGCAGGATGTGCGTGAAGTCGCCGGCCGCCGGCAGCGTGCGCGGCTGCAGCACGTCGCCTTCGATGAAGCGTACGTCGAGACCCTGCAGCAGCTCGCCGTGGCGCGCGCGGAACGCATCGGGCGAGCGCGAGAGGATCGTCACGGCGCGGCCGGGCACTGGCGCGCCGGCCCAGTGCCGCAGCAGCGCCTTGCCGAAGAACCCGGTCCCGCCGGTGACGAAGACGTGCACGGCGATCAGGCCGCGTCGTCGAACACGATGCCTTCGAGGTAGTCCACCTCGGGCGACATGCGGTCGATCGGGTTGGACTCCATCGAGCCGCTCGCCGTGATCCGGCTCGAGATCTTCGGGAAGTAGGTCTGCTGCGGGTCGATGTGGACGACGAACGCGCACAGGCCCGGCTTGTCGAAGTGCTCGAGGAACACCGGGTCCTTCTCGAAGCCGCGGTTGACGTGCACGACGGGCACGTCCCAGGCCGTGAAGAGCTTGTCCCACTGCGGCAGGCCGAGGCCCGACGGGCGGTCGCAGCCGAGGTACTTGCCCTTGAAGTAGTTGATCTGCGTCATGCGGATCGACGCGTGGCCCTGGTCGTGGAAGATGAACATCTTGAGGTTCAGGTCGTTCACTTCCGCGGTGCCGACCTCCTGCATGTTCTGCGCGAAGCCGCCGTCGCCCTCGATCAGGATCGTGCGGCGCTGGTTGCCGCCGGCCACGCACGCGCCGATCGCGCCCGACAGGCCGTAGCCCATCGACGCGAGCGACTTGTTCGTCAGCAGCCGCTGGCCGAACTTCTGCTTGTACAGCTGCATCGACAGCGTGAAGGCGCTGCCGCTGCTGCACGGCATCACGAGGTCGTCGGCCTTCGTGACCGTCTCGAGCGTGACGATGAAATCGTACGGCGAGATGTAGTCGTCGCCGGTCTGGTTCACGGCCTCGACGCGCGGCACCGCGGCGCGCACGCGGCGGCCGTGGTCGAGCCACTTGTCGTGGCGCGCGAGATCGGCGGCCATGAAGCGGGAGAGGAAGTCGTCGGCGTCGACGCACAGGCCGACGTCGACGCGCGGATGGCCCTTGCGCAGTTCGGCGGGATCGATGTCGACCTGCACCACCTGCGCGTCGCGGCCGAACTCCTGCCAGTTGAAGCCGGTCTGCTGCATGCCCAGGCGCGTGCCGACCGCGACGATCAGGTCCGACTGCTGGATGAGGATGTTGCTGCTGCGCTGACCCCAGGTGTTCGGGCGGCCGAGGTAGTACGGCGCGTCGCCGTCGACGCGGTCGGCGCCGTTGTAGGTCGTCATGACGGGGACGGCCAGGTCGGCGAAGCGCTGCTGCAACGACGCGGCGGTCGCGTAGCTCACGCCGCCGCCGATCAGTAGCACCGGCTTGCGCGCGGCGTTGAAGCGGGCGACGACGTCCTCGACCTGCGCGGCGCTCGCGTGCGGCAGCGCGGGCGCCTCGACGGCGCCGATCGGCTCGGGCGCGCGGTCGGCGGCCTGCACGTCGAGCGGGAACTCGATGAACACCGGGCCCTTGCGCGGCGTCCACGAGGTCGAGACGATGTCCTTGAACTCGGCCGCCGTCACGGGCGCGCGGAACTGCACCGACTTCTTCGTCGTGGAACGCAGCAGCTCGACGCCTTTGACTTCCTGGATGCCGCGCCCGCGCAGGCCGTCGGTCGCGAGGTCGGCGGTCTTGACCTGGCCGCCGATCACCAGCAGCTCGCGGCTCTCGAGCCACGCGCCGGCGATGGCCGTCACGATGTTCGTGATGCCGGGGCCGGTCGTCACGAGCGCCAGCGCGCGCTTGCCCGGCGAGACTTCATTGAAGTACTCCGCCGCGATGCCCGCGGCCACCTCGTGCACCACCGGCACGCCGGTGAGGTAGCGGCTGAGGCTCTCGGTCAGGTGCATGATGTTGCCGCCGCCGACGTAGAAGTAGTGCGTGTACCCGAGGTCGCGCAGCCATTCGCCGATCTGGTCGCTGTATTTCATGTGATGTCTTCCGGTGCGCGCTCGGCGCGGAGAGGGGTTATTCGTGGGCGACGCGCAGCAGGCCGCCGATGATCGCGAGCGCCTGGCCCTGGGTGTAGCTGTCGACGCGCGCGACGTCGTAGCCCCAGCCCGCGTGGATGCACAGGTCCACCTCGTTCTCGAACGGCTCGAGGTGCGAGTTCATGTCGTCGATGTAGGTGACGTAGCAGCCGCTCTCGAGCCAGCCGCGCCGCTTGGCGACGCCGAGCTTGGAGCCGTCCTCGCGGATGTTCTCCTGGCCGTAGATCTCGATCTGGTGGGCCTCGAAGAACTCGAGCGTGCGCTGGATCGACGCCTTGTTGCGCGTCGACAGGATCTTGAAGTTGTCCGGGTACTTCTGCAGCAGCTCGCGCAGCTGGTAGAAGAACGGATAGGGCGACATCAGCTTCGCCCAGTCCGGGTCCTTCATCATCTCGGCGCGCGCCGCGAAGAACGCCTGCGAGAAGGCCCAGTCGACCTCGTCGGCCACGCATTCGAACAGCTTGGTCACGTCCTTGAGCAGCCGGTCCTTGCGATAGAGCCGGCAGAACTGCCACGCGTCGGTCAGGTGGCCGCGAAAGACCATGAACTCGTCGAACGAGACGCCGTGCCGGTAGGCGCCGTCGTTCTTCGCCACGTACTCGCAGACCTGGTAGGCCTCGAACGCGCTGTTGAACAGCACGCCGTCGAAGTCGAGGAGGATGAGCGGCTTCATCGGTCAGCCTCGCTTGGCCAGGGCCGCCAGACGGCTGTTGACGGTCGGCAGCGTGCGCTCGGATTCGCGCGCGCGACGGCGCAGCAGCACCTCTTCGAGCGCCAGCGCGTGGCCCAGCGTCGCCTCGTCGAGGAACTGCGCGACAGGCATCACGGCCTTGCGCGTCTCGATGAAGTCCAGCAAGCCGCGCAGCTCGGCGTCGCCCTGCAGCAGCTCGCGCGTGTGGCGGCTGACGCTGCCGCCCATCGTGGTCTTCAAGCCGGCCGCGCGCGCGGCTTTCGCGGCCGTCTTGACCATCGCGATGGTGCGCGCGGACTCGACGCCCTCGCCGCCATACGACGCCGTCAGGTCGGTGCGGCCGACCGTCACTTCGGTCAGGCCCTTGCCCTGGCGGACGATGTCTTCGATGTTGGCGATCGCGGTGACCGTCTCGATGGTGACGCCGACGTGCTCGAACGTGTCGGCCGGCAGCATCTCCATGTACTTCTGCATGGCGAAGCCGCTCTCGATCATCGGCGCGACGATGGACGTGATGCCGAGGTCGGCGAGATAGAAGATGTCGCTCTTGGCCTCGCAGCCACTGATCTTGACCAGGTAGTCCAGCCCGTGGCGGGCCGCGAACAGGGCCTCGGCGGCCACGTCCTGGCGCGTCAGGCCTTCCGCCTCGAACTCGCCCTTGAGGCTGGCGAAGCGCGTGAAATCGATCGTCATCGTTGTCTCCTTGTCCCTTGGCTCGATCAGAAGTTCAGCCCGAAGAATTCTTCGAGCTTGTCGACGACGTAGTCGAGCTGCTGCGTCGTGAGGCCCGGCCACACGCCGAGCCAGAAGGTCTGGTTCATCACCGTGTCGGTGTTGCTCAGCTCGCCGCTCACGCGGAAGTTGCGGCCGATCATGTACGGCTGGCGCGTGAGGTTGCCGGCGAACAGCAGGCGCGTGGCGATCTTGTTCTGGTCGAGGAAGTTGATCAGGTCGGCGCGCTTGACGCCGGCGTCGTCCTTCAGCACCAGCGGGAAGCCGAACCACGACGGCTCGCTGTTGGGCGTGGCCTCGGGCAGGTGCAGGAACTGCGCGCAGCTCGCGAGGCGCTCCTTCAGGTACTTGAAGTTGGCCTTGCGGGCGGCGATGAAGTCGTCGACGCGATCCATCTGCGCGAGCGCGCAGGCGGCCTGCATGTCGCTGATCTTCAGGTTGTAGCCGAGGTGGCTGTACGTGTACTTGTGGTCGTAGCCTTCCGGCAGGTCACCGAGCTTCCAGCAGAAGCGCTTGTTGCAGGTGTTGTCCTTGCCGGGCGGGCAGTAGCAGTCGCGGCCCCAGTCGCGGAACGACTCGGCGATCAGCTTCAGCTCGGCATCGTTGGTGAACACCGCGCCGCCTTCGCCCATCGTGATGTGGTGGGCGGGATAGAAGCTGAGCGTGCCGATGTCGCCGAAGGTGCCGACCAGGCGGCCGTCGTACTTCGCGCCGAGGGCGTCGCAGCAGTCTTCGACCAGCCACAGGCCGTGCTTCTTGCACAGCGCCGTGACGACGTCGAGGTTGAACGGGTTGCCCAGGCTGTGGGCCAGCATGATCGCCTTGGTCTTGGGCGAGATCGCAGCCTCGATCTTGGAGGCGTCGATGTTGTGCGTCGCAAGGTCGACGTCGACGAAGACGGGCACCGCGCCGAACTGCAGGATCGGATTGACCGTGGTCGGGAAGCCGGCAGCGACGCCGATGACCTCGTCGCCCGGCTTGATCGCGCGGTCGCCCAGGCGCGACGACGTGAGCGTCGAGAACGCCACCAGGTTGGCGGACGAGCCGGAGTTCACGGTGATGAGGTGCTTGACGCCGAGAAACCTGGCGAGTCGCTCCTCGAACATCGCGTTGAAGCGCCCGGTGGTGAGCCAGCCGTCCA
>JASLEM010000335.1 GCA_030151165.1 Burkholderiaceae bacterium | reverse complement strand
GGTCTCGCGGCGCACGGGCTTCATCAGCGGCTGCCCGTTCGGGCGCGTGAGGCAGGCGACGACCGGCGTGTTCACGGTGGCCCCGCGATGGATGACGATGGCCGTCTCGCCCGAGGCCAGGCGCACGAAGCAGCCCGGCGGGTAGATGCCGAACTCCTTGACCAACGCCGCGGCCAGCGGGTGGCCGGCGCTGCCGGTGAAGATCTCGCGCGCGGCCACGTTGGGCGCCAGCGCGACGCGCGACGAGCGCGCGCTGATCTTGGCGGTGAAGACGTCGACGTAGTGCAGCGCCTGCGCAAGCTCGGCGACGTCGGTGCGGCGCGCCGGGTAGCCGGTGCCGTCGGTGAGCTCGTGGTGCTGTTCGACGGCCGCCAGCCACAGCGGGTCGGCGATGCCGGCCGCGGCCAGCATCTCGGCGCTCCGGACCGGGTGCGCGTGGATCGCGGCGCGCTGCTCGGGCGTCGGCGGCGCCGTCTGCACCGCGAGCCGGCCCTGCAGCTCGATCATCGACAGGTTCATCGACATCGCCGCGCCCACCAGCATCCGGCGCTCGTTCTCGTCCCAGCCCATGCGCTTGCCGGTGAGGCAGCACACCGCGGCGCAATGCAGCGAGTGCGACACGCCGTAGGACTGCAGCCGCGTCTGGTCATGGCGCAGGATCTGGAACAGCACCATGTCCGGGTAGCGCTCGGCGAGCGACATCAGCACGTTGACGACTTCGTCCAGCGCGGCCCGCAGCTCCGACGGCGGCGCGGTCAGCAAGGTGTTGAGGCGTCCGCCCGACAGGCGCCAGCGCCCGAAGAAGCCTTCCTTCGGCTTGGCCATCGCGCCGTTGGCCGCGGTGGCGGCGCGCATCTCGTTGGCGTCGACGAACATGCCGCGCGACAGCAAGGTCTGCAGCATCTGCGCATCGGCGACCCGATGGCCGCGCGCGAGCAGCAGCTTGCCGTTCGAGTCGCGGATGCCCCACGCCAACGCCGCACCGGGCTTGATCTGGTTCGCGACCTCTTGAAGCGGAAGCAAGTTCACGACGTGCACCTCGACATGCCGACGGACAAAGCGAGTCCGGACCATCGGCTCATCGGAGCCGGCGAGGGGCACTGGAGCCCGCGCGGGCAGGCAATGGCGCGGGACGCCTACTAAATCACGCGGAAGCGCGCTGTCGGGAATTCTCGACGATGCGTGTCCTCCGGGATGAACGATTGCACAGCTCGGGCGCTCAGCGTGCGGGTTCGTTGACGGCGGTCAATGGACAGGGAACGACGCGTCGACCCTGTGCGGCATCGGGACGAAGCCCTTCTCCGGCGCGATCGTGACCTGGCGCGCCTGCGCCTGCGCGATGAAGTCGCGATCGTGCGTGGCCAGCACGATGGCCGCGCCGGCGCGGCATTGCTCGCGCAGCGCCAGTGCGAGTTGCGCGACGGCCTCGTCGTCGAGGAGCACGGTCGGCTCGTCGAACAGCATCACGGACCGCGGCAACGACAGTGCGCGCACGAGGGCGAGCTTCTGCTGCGTGCCCTTCGACAGCGACTGCACGAGCTCGTCCTCCTTCGCGGCCAGCCCGAAGCGCGCCAGCCAGGGGCGCGCGGCGCGCGAGATGTCGGCCGCCGAGACGCCCTCCAGGCTCGCGAAGTAGCGCAGGTTCTCGGCGACGGTCAGCTTCCAGTAGAGCCCGCGGCTGCCGTCGAACACCGCCGACACCTCTCCCGACCATCGCGCCGGATCGACGAGCGCCCCGCCGTCCCCCGCTACGCGGACGGTGCCCGAATCGGGCAGCAGCAGCCCGGCGACGAGGCGCAGCACCGTGGACTTGCCCACGCCGTTCGGCCCGGTGATCGCCAGCAGCTCGCCGTGCGGGATCGTCAGGCTCGCGTCGGTCAGCACGCGGACGGGCCCGCCGCGCCCGTCGAAACTCTTGCTCACGCGCTCCAGCGTCACGGCCGGCATCGGTTCAAGCATCACGCAATATCTCCCGAGGATGAAGCCGGGCGGCGCGCCCGGCCGGATAGACGCCCGCGACCACGCCGACCCCGACGGCCAGGCCGATCGACAGGCCGACGGCATCGGCGGTGAGCGTCACCGCCAGCACGCGGGTCGAATCGAGCAGCCACGCCAGCAGTTGCGCGGCGGCGAGGCCGGCCAGCGCGCCCACGAAGGCGAGCAGCACCGCGGCGGCGAGGAACTCGAACGCGATCGACCACGGCGGCGCGCCGAGCGCCAGCTTCAGGCCGATCTCGAGGCGGCGATCCGCGATGTTGGCGAGCATGACGTTGACGATGCCGACACCGCCCACGAGGATCGAGATCGCGGCCATGCCGCCCATCAGCGTGGTGAGCAGATCGGACGCCTGCAGGCTCGCGGCCATCAGCCCGCGCAGCGAGTTGACGGAGATCGCGTCGCGCAGGTCGACGTTGCCGCGGCTGCGGCGCAAGGCGTCCTCGATCTCGTCGACCGCGTCGTCGACCTCGCCCGGCGCCGCGAGGGCGAACAGCGTGTCGACCGCCGTCGGCGCCGCGCCCGCGGTGAGTTGCTGGCGCGCGAAGGACTTGGGCACGAGCACGAAGTCGTCCTCGTCCGTCCCGCCCGCGCCGTGCCCGCGCTCGCGCGCGAGGCCGACGATACGCACGCGGTGGCCGCCCAGGTCGAGCGAGCGACCGACGGCGTCGCCGTCCGGGAACAGCTTGTGCGCGACCGACGCACCGACGATCGCGACCGGCCGCGCCGCGGCGTCCACGTCCTCGCCCCACGACTCGCCGGCATCGAGCTCGAGGCGGGTGACGTCGAAATACTCGGCATCGACGCCGATGCAGGCCGTGCCCGCCGACGCCTGGCCGACCGCGGCGACGACGCGCAGCGTGACGACCGCGGCCACGCCTTTCACGCTGGCCAGCCTGCGCAGGCGCGAGGCGTCCGCCTCGAACAGCTCGGCGGATGCGGCGGCGACACCGGCCAGCGCCCCGCCCTTGCCGTGCTCGGGCGCGACGATCACCAGGCTCTCCCCGAGCCCGTCCATCGAGCTGGCGATCGCCCCCTTGATCGCCGCGCCCAGGCTCAGCAAGGCCGCGACCGCGAACGCGCCGACGGCGATGCCAGCGACGGTCAGCGCGGTGCGCAGGCGGTCGCGCAGCAGCGCGTGGCGCACTTCGCGGAGGAAGTCAGGCGCGCGCATGGACGTCCATCCGCTCGATGCGGTGGCAGCGCTCGGCCAGCGCGGGGTCGTGCGTCGCGATGACGCAGGCCGCGCCGGTGGCGGCGCAGAACGCGAGCAGGTCGGTGGTCACGGCCTCGCCGGTGGCGCGGTCGAGGCTGCCGGTGGGCTCGTCGGCGAGCACGAGTCGCGGCTCGCTGGCCATCGCCCGCGCGATGGCCACGCGCTGCTGCTGGCCGCCGGACAGTTCCGTCGGCATCCGGTCGCCCAGGTGCGCCAGCGCGACGCGCTCGAGCCAGTGGTCGACGCGCTCGCGCCGCGCCGACGGCGGCAGGCCGGCATACAGCAAGGGCAGCTCGACGTTCGCGCGCACGCTCCGATCCTTCAGCAGGCAGAAGTTCTGGAACACGACGCCGATGTTCCGGCGCCGGAACTGCGCCTTGCCGGAACGCCCGAGCCGCAGGACGTCCGTGCCGAACATCGTCAGCGATCCACCGTCCGGATCCTCGAGCAGGCCCAGCAAGCCCAGCAACGTGCTCTTGCCGCAGCCCGATGCGCCGACCAGCGCGACGCACTCGCCGCGCTCGACGCGCAGGTCGCGGGGCGGCAAGGCGTGGACGCGGCCGCCGTCGGGGCGCACGAAGACGCGCGCGAGCGAATCGGCGTGGATCGCGGGAAAGGTGTCCACGGCGAGGCCTCCGGTCGCCCGGCTTCAGTAGACGTGGGTGTTGCCGGCGCGCCGGCACGCGACGGCGCAGCGCGCCAGCACGAACCGGCCGAGCAGCACGGCCGGGACCGTGCTGGCGAGCGCGATGCCGCACAGCGCGGGGTCGACGCGGCCGTCCTCGACCGCGACCCTCACGACCCGCGCGGCGGCGACCAGCGGCAGGTACAGCCACGGGTTGTCGAGCCGGTCGAAGGACGGTGCGTGGTGCGACGACATCGCGACGATGCACAGGAAGTTCACCGGCATCGACAGCATCGTCGCGCGCTTGGACAGCAGCGCGACGCCGGCGAAGGCCATCGCCAGCCCGACGGCGGTGATGCAACACGCGAGCTCCGCCACCAGCAGCGCCGCGAGGACCGTCGACGACGGCAACCATCGCGTGCCGAGGCAGAACGCCAGCAGCAGCACGGCGCCCGTCAACACGCCGTGCAGCGCCTGCACCGTGGCGCGGACCTGCAGCACCGTGACGACGGACGCCGTCGACAGGAACAGGTTCTCGAGCACGCCGGCCGCGGCGTCCGCGCCGACCTGGCCGGCACCGGAGGAGATCGTCGCGATGCACAAGGTCCACAGCGTGTAGAGCACCGCGAGCGATCTCAGGTTGCCGGCGAACAGCGCGAGCGGCCCCTGCGTGACGGTGCCGACGGCGGCGAAGACCAGGAACATGAAGGCGAAGCCGAGCAACGCGATCGCCGACTCCCATGGATAGCGCAGCACCATCACGCGCAGCCGCTGGACTTCGGCGACCAGCAGCAGCCGCGTGGAAACGCCGCGTGCACGACGGCTCGCGGGATGGGGGGCAGCGTGCGGTTCGCTCATCGAAGGCGTCATGTCGACCAACTCGGAAGGGGTGTCGCCGGTGCGCGGCGGCGCGTGGCGGTGCAAGGCGGCGTGCCGCGGGCGGCGGCCGAAGGAGGCGCCGGTCATGCTGCCGGCCGGGGTTCGCCGGCAGCGCGCCACGCCGCGCCGAGCGCGAAGAACGGCGGCGTGATCGCGAGCGACAGCACGTTGAACCAGCGTGGCGAGGCCGACCCCCAGGCCCACGTCGCCGCGGCCAACACGGACATCAGGACACCGCCGATCGCGACGGTGGCGAGCCACCAGCGACCGCCGGCGAAGCGCAGGGTCACCGCCCCGGCCAGGAAGGCCGAGACGCCTTGCGCCACGAGGTCGAACATCAGCACGCGCAGGCCGAAGGGATGCCCTTGCGCATCGACCTCGCCTGCGAACACGGCCTGGACGACGGTGACCAGCACCCCGCCGGCCACCAGATACACCAGCACCGACAGCAGGCTGCCCCACGCCAGCGCGAGGCCGGACTGCAAAGCGCGATTCATGACAGCGTCCTTTCCTGGTTTCAAAAGCGGCGGATCAGGACCTCGGACACCGGCTGGAAACCGGTCGAGGCGTAGAGCTCGCGCGCCACCGCGTTGCCGGCCATCACGCTCAATGCGACGCCGCGAGTCGAGCCTTGCGCCCTGCCGATCTCTTGGACGGCGTCGAGCGCGCAGCGCGCGAAGCCCTTCCGCCTGAACGGCGGGTGGATGCGCAGGTCGTGGATGAAGACGAGCGGGCCGAAGCCGAAGTCCGCGCCGCCGGCCCACAACACGCCGACATTGGCCGCGAGCTGCTCGCTGTGGATGTCGAAGACGGTCGACCCGCGCGGCAGACCGTCGGCGCCGAGCTGCGGCGCGAGGAAGGCGGCGACGCTCGCATGCAGGTCGCCGACGGCGGCCTCCGGATCGGCGTCGGCCAGCGACTGCGCATACCACTCGGCAAAGCCGCGCAAGTACGCGGGCACCTCGTTCGGGGGCATCGGGGTGATCAGCATGGTCGGAGTCACTTGGGCTGGGACAGCAGGACGTCGTCGCGTTCGTCGAGCGCATCGACGGGGATGATCTCGGTATTAGTGTCGTCGGCCGCGCCCAGCTTCACCACGACCGGATGCGGCGCGCCGGACCGCAGCACATAGAGGCGGCGCGCGCCGGTGGCGGCGACGTGGGCCGCGCGATCCTGGCTGCGCGCGAAGGCCAGCGCCTGGTTCGGCACCGTCAGCGCATCGGCGCGGGCGACGACGCGCATCTCGACGTACGCCGTCATGCCGGGCCGCAGCTGGCCGCGCTCGTTGGCGAGTTCCAGCAGCGCCGGGAACATGACGATGCCCTGGCGGGTCTCGGGCGTGTCGAGCACGCGTTCGATCGTGGCCGAAAACACGGTGTCCTGGAAGGCCGGCACGTGAAGGCTGACGACGGTGCCGGCACGAACCTGGCCGAGGTCGGACTCGGCGAACATCGCGACGACTTCCAGCCTGTCGAGGCGCGAGACGATCGTGAACAGGTCGGGCACCTGGAACGCCGAGGCCACCGACTGGCCGGCCGCGACCTCCTTGCTCAGCACCGTGCCGGCGATCGGCGATTCGATGCGGCAATGCGCCAGGTTGATGCGCGCGGCCTCGACGTCCGCATTCGCGACGCCGACGTCCTCGCCCGCTTCGCGCGCGGCGTCGTCGGCGCTCTCCACCGCGGCCGGCGAGACGAAGCCCGCACGCAGCAGGTCCTGCTGGCGGCGCAGGTTGCGACGCGCGTCGTCGGCACGGCGTTCGGCGGCGCGGGCGAGCGCGCGGGCGCGATCGAGCTGGAGCCGATACGGGCTGTCATCGATCTGCGCGATCAGCTGGCCCGCGCGGACGCGGTCGCCCGCCTCGACCGCCGTGGAGACGACGATGCCCGACACCAGCGCGCCGACGTGCACGACGGCCGTGGGCCGGATCGTGCCGGCGGCGTCGATGCGGCGTTCGATGTCGTGCCGCGCGGGATGCGCCGTGACCCGCTTCGTGGCCGGAGCCGCCGGCGGCGCGAGCGCGAAGCCGAGCGCCGCCATCGTGGCCAGCAAGCCGACGGTAATCGCCAACACGAGACCGCGACTCATGCGCATGTCACAGTGCCGCCGGGCTGGAGACGGCCCGCCGGTGCAAGGCGCAGAGGTCGACGGGATAGCGCTCGACCTGGTCCGCGAAGCGCGACGCGATGCGAGGCCCGAGCGGCGCCAGCGTGTCGATGCTGACGCGCGTGTGCGCCAATGCCACCAGCAGCTCGCCGAACGGTGCCGAGAGCGACCCCAGCCGCGAGGCCTTGTGCGCGACCATGCCGGCGCAGGGATAGAAGTCGCCATGCGAGTCGATGTACAGCGCGATGTAGTCGCGGCAGGGCGAGACGTGATGCAGGCGATGTACCGGCCGCACGCCGCTCTTCGGCGACGAGATCGAGAAGCCCTTGCTGTTGAACGCCTCGCCGTTCATCAGGCCCGCGGCGCGCAGCGATTCGATGTCGCCGACCAGGTTCAGCTCGACGCCGGATTCCGCCAGGCAACGCAACACGTCGGCGTACGCCTCGCGCTCCGTGGGTGCGAGGCCCGCGTCGAAGCCCGAGCAGTCGATCTGCATCAGCAGGGCCGGATGCACGCTCCGCAGGCTCGCCAGCGCCAGCGCATGGCGCGCGAGTGCATCGAGCGACGCGGACAGCAGCACGGCGACCCCGCATTGGCGCGCGACCTCGCACAGGCGCCCCACGCTCTCGAACTCCGGCAGCAGGTGGTCGCCCGTGAGCACCAGCCGGCGACCGGAGAAGGCATGGAGCCGCCCGCCGTTGACGTGCTGGTTGGCTTCGAGGAAGGCCTCGGTGAACGCCTGCAGCCAGCGGCCGACGTCGTCCAGCGAGGGCAACAGCCGGCCCGTCGCTTCGTCGAGCGCGGTCAGCACCGTGACCGAGCGGAAGTTGGTGACGAGATTCCACTGCGCGTCATCCATCATCGCGCTCATCAGGCCAGCTCCACGTGTTGGACGTTCAGGGCATCCTGCAGCGCGTCGGCCTCGAGATCGGCGAAGAAGCGCGTCAGCTTGTCGACCTTCGCACGATCCGAGAAGACGTCGAAGCACATGCCGCACATCGAGGTGTACTTCTCCTTCAGCGGCTCGTTCAGGTGTTCCAGCACCGGACGCAGCGCGCTGACGCCTTCGAAGACCACCATGCGCACCAGCAGCGAGCGGTTGATCGCGTCGGCGATCTCGGCGATGTCGAGGTCCCGGATGTTGCCGAACAGGTTGGCCTGCGTCTGGTCGAAGCCGGCGCAGCAGGGCGAGACGAAGCCGCGCGCGTTGACGGTCAGGTTCAGCGCCGAGTGGCAGGTGGCGTCCTCGCTGCTGGCATAGATGTCCTCGGTCGGGATCTCCAGCGCGCGGCCGATCTGGAAGACCGGCGCGGCGCTGACCGTCGTCGCCTTCGCGATCGCCGCCGGCGACAACATCGCGAGCGCCTCCTCGGCCGAATGCGAGCGCGAGGTCAGCAGGCGCAGGTGGACGGCGATGTCGTTGGCCTCCAGCGCGTGGATGCAGTTGTTGACGGCCTGCGGACTGATGTGCGGGCCGTGCCAGAAGTCCCAGCTGATCTCGGCGCGCAGCAGGCCGGCGTCGCGCAGGCGGCCGGCCAGCTTGCGCGCCTTGAGGATGTCGGCGGCCCAGTAGGCATTGGTCGTGCAGCTGACCTCGCCCCATCCGAGCGACGAGGCGTACGAGAAGATCTCGACACACTCGTCGATCTTGATGAAGGACTCGCCGCCCGCGAGGTGGAAGCGCTTGCCGAGGGACTCGATCGACAGCGCGGATCGCAGGACCGCCTTGATCTCGTCGACGCTCAGCGACGCGTCACCGAGATAGTCGGAGCCTTTCGGCCCCGCGGCCTGGTAGCACATGCCGCACTTGGCGTTGCAGCGCGTCGTCGACTCGACGACCAGCGCGTGGAACATCATCGGCAACAGGAAACGGTCAGGGGTATTCATGTCGATTCCGGATGAGGGTGGAACAGCTCACGTCGGCCGGGACGGGGCAGCCGCGCGAAGGCGGCGCCCGGCGGCTTGCCGCGTGCGGGTGTTCCGGTGGAAGGGGGTCGGGCGGCCGCGGCGCGATGCACCGGTGGAATAGCCCGGGGACGGAAGGTGCGGACGCCACGGCGACCGTCGCCGCGACGGCAGCGACGCGGCTATCGCCCGCCGCGTTCGCGGCAGGCCGTCGTCCGGCCTCTTCGTTTCCGTCGGCTCGCCGGCGCGTCCGGCACGGCGTCCTGCGCGGTCGAGCCGGGCGACGAGGCATGGTCAACGTCGTTCAATTCCTGCATGGCGTTCTCCCTGATGTCATTCATGTCGGCGATCAGCGGCCATGCCGTCGCTGGTTGTCGCCATCTCCGGGCGATCTTCCAGCGCGGCAAGCCGCACGCGGCGGGTGGCCCTTCAAAGCGGCTTGTGCTTCGTCAGCAACGTGTACACGGCGACCGCCGCCTGCACGACCGCCGTCGCCGCGGTGACGACCGCGGCCGCGACGACGACGGGTCCCATGCGCGGCACCGAATCGGGCGACGATTCACCGTCGGGGCGACGCGTCGTCAGCCAGTCGGCCGGCGCGTCGAGCGTCGGGGGGCCCATCGTCGCGAGGCGTTCCGGCATCCGTCTCGGCGCGCCGACGAGCGCCGTCAGCCGGCGGTCGAGACCTTGCCGGTAGTCGCGCAGGAAGGCCGACGGATCGTCGGCGCGAACGGTCTGCGCGAAGGCCGCCGGGTCGCGCACGAAGCGCGCGACGATCTCGTGGGCCAGGCGCTGCGCATCGTGCCGGGCCTCGCGCTCGGCCTCGCGGTGCGACCCGTGGCACGACGGCGCGGTGTCGAAGGACGAGGCGGCGTCGCGATCGAGCGTGGTGGTCGAATCAAGCATCAGTGTTCCTCTGTTCGGTGGTTTCGGTGCAGGTGTGTCGCAGCGAATGCCGCCCCGGCGCCCCGTGCCTTCACGGGCGCGTGGCGGGCTGGGCGCGGCGGGCGTCGCGACAGGTGCGTTCTGGAAAGGGAACAGCGGACTCGCTCCATCGCGGGAAGGCGGCGGGGGTCCGGGAGACCGGATGCGGCCGCGCGCGGCGGCCGGAGGAAGGCAAGGAGCGGCGATCGGCCTCATCGCGTCGCGAGTCGCCGGCGGCCTGGGAAGGCCGCGCGGCGAATGGGAGCGGACAGGGCAGCGTGGTCGTTCGGCAATGCGGCATGAGCCTCGGGTGGCGTCCTGGAAGACGCAGCGGGTTCGAGGCAGGCGGGAGACCGGAGAGGCCTTGCCTACGGAGTCGCGCAGCGCTTGATCGCCGAGCCGTGAGGCTAAGTATTTCTTAGTTTTTCGGAAAAATGGATCAAGGATTACCCGAGGGCTCGCCCGGGCGGCGCGCGTCAGCCGGCGCGGTTGCGCATGTGGTCGGCGGTCTGCGCGAACGAGCGCAGCAGGCGCTCCTGCATGTCGGCCGTGAAGCCGCCGGCCTCGCCGATCTCGGCCATCGCGAGGCCCATGCAGGTGATCCACTGGTCGCGCTCCGCGATGCCGATCGTGTACGGCAGGTGGCGCGCGCGCAGCATCGGGTGGCCGAAGCGGTCGATGTAGAGGCTCGGGCCGCCCAGCCAGCCGGTGAGGAACCAGAACAGCTTGTCCCGCGAGCCGTCCAGCGTCGCCGGATGCAGCGCGCGCAGGCCCGCGAACTCGGGCTCGAGATCCATCAGGTCGTAGAAGCGGTCGACGAGCGCGCGCACGCCGGTCTCGCCCCCGAGCATCTCGAAGGGCGTGATCTTCTTTTCGGGCGCGGTGCCCGCGGCGTCATCTTCGGTCACGGAAGCGGTCATGCGCCCATTGTCGATGCTGGACGCCAACCGGCGCTGCCGCTCAGGCTTCGCAATCGGGATTCAAGAGAGCGCCGGAGCCGGCTTCGCCGGGCCGGTCGCGGACGGCCCCTCGGGGGCAGGGAGCGCCAGCGACCGTGGGGTCGTCATTTCTAGGCGCGCAGGCGGGTGGCGGCGGCGATCACGGCCTGCGCCGCGGCGGAGCCGGGCAGGCATTCGAGCAGCAGCTGGCGGCGCTTGACGGCGTCGCGCACCGATGGGTCGAGCGGCACCTCGCCGACGAACTCGAGCTTGACCGGCACCTCGAGCCCGGGGCTGACGAAGCGGTCGACGACCTGCTGCAGCTGCCCGCGGATCACGCGGCCCTCGCCGGGCTTGCCGACCTGGTTGACCAGCACGCGGATGTCGCGCCGGCCCTGCGTCGTGGCGAGCACCTTGATGGTGGCGTAGGCGTCGGTGAGCGAGGTCGGCTCGGGCGTCGCGACGATCAGCACCTCGTCGGCGAGCGACACGGTGTAGAGCACGACGTCCGAGATACCCGCACCCGTATCGAGCAGGATGCGGTCGAAGCGCGGCACGACCTGGTCGACGACCGAGACGAGCTGCTCGCGCACCTCCGGCGTGAGGCGCGAGTATTCGACCATGCCGGAGCCGGCGAGCAGCACCGAGAAGCCGCCCGAGGTCTCGAGGATCGCCTGGTCGAGCGTGTTCTTGCCGGTGAACACGTCGTGCAGCGTGATCTTCGGGAACAGGTTCAGCACGACGTCGAGGTTGGCGAGGCCGAGGTCGGCGTCGAGCACCAGCACCTTCTCGCCCTGGCGCGCGAGCGCGGTGGCGAGGTTGGCCGACAGGAA
>JASLEM010000291.1 GCA_030151165.1 Burkholderiaceae bacterium | reverse complement strand
GGACTCGCTGAAATCGGGCTTGCGGCGCTTGATCGCCTCCTTGAGCACCGACGCCCAGATCTTGCCGCCGTCGCCGCGCTCGGAATACAGCGCCTCGAAGGTCTGCAGCGCCATCTCGACGCCCTTGGTGCGGCGCGCCTCGGCTTCGTCGCGACGCTTGTTCTCCTCGGGGTTCGTCGCCGTCGCGGCCGGCTTGCGGCTCGCGGGCGCGGGCGGACGTGCCTCGCGCCGGCTCGATTGCCGGCCGCTCTCGCGCACGAGGTCGTCGTAGAAGATGAACTCGTCGCAGTTCGCGGTGAGCAGGTCGGAGGTCGACTGCTTCACGCCGACGCCGATCACCTGCTTGTTGTTCTCGCGCAGCTTCGAGACGAGCGGCGAGAAGTCGGAGTCGCCGCTGATGATCACGAAGGTGTTGACGTGGGACTTGGTGTAGCAGAGGTCCAGCGCGTCGACGACGAGCCGGATGTCCGCGGAGTTCTTGCCCGACTGGCGCACGTGCGGGATCTCGATCAGCTCGAAGTTGGCTTCGTGCATCGTCGACTTGAAGCCCTTGTAGCGCTCCCAGTCGCAGTACGCCTTCTTGACGACGATGCTGCCCTTGAGCAGCAGGCGTTCGAGCACGAGCTTGATGTCGAACTTGTCGTGCTGCACGTCGCGCACGCCGAGGGCGACGTTCTCGAAGTCGCAGAAGAGCGCCATGCTCGTGATGTCGGGATTGGTGGCCATGGGTTGTCCGTTCGTTGTTCGTTCCTGCGCGTCGTCGGCGCATCGGGGGCGCGGCTGCGGTCGGGCAGCGGCGGGGCGCTGGCCGCGGCCGGGTGGCCTGCGGGCGTGCGCGCAGCCGGCCATCATCACACAGGCGGGCCGGCGCCGGCTCAGCCGGGCATCTTCCAGCTCGAATACGGCGCCGCGGCGAGGTTCGAATTGAAGTAGCGCGCGTCGTGCGTGACCTCCTTGCCGAGCCACGGCGGCCGCGCGAACGGCTGGTCCTCGTGCGCGAGCTCGATCTCGGCGACGACGAGCCCGGCGTTGTCGCCGAGGAACTCGTCGACCTCCCACGTCGCGCCCTCGTGCACGACCACGCGGCGCCACTTGCGCACGATCGGGCCGTCGCACAGCGCGAGCAGCTGCTCGGCGTCGGCCACCGGGATCTCGTACTCGAACTCCGCGCGCGTCGCGCCCCGGTTCGCGCCCTTGACCGTGAGCCACGCGGCGCCGCGCGCGACGCGCACGCGCACCGTGCGCTGCTGGTCGCGGTTGAGGTAGCCCTGCGCGTAGGCGTCCGCCGGCGCCTGCCGCCAGTCGTCGCCCGTGACGAGGAATTTGCGTTCGATCTCGGTGCCCATCGGCGGCCTTTCGGTTCGTGTCGCGTGCATTGTCGGCGGAGCGGGCCGGCACGGCCGCGACACTGAATGTAGAGTCGGCCGTGGCCGCGCGAGGGCGTGCGTGCCGGGACGAGACGAGGCTTTTCGAGATGACGGCGAGAGTCAGGCTGGGCAGGGATCACATCGGCGGCGCGGTGTTGCTGGCGCTCGGCGCGGCGGCCGTGGTGGCCGGCGTCGGCTACCGGATGGGAACGTTGCGGCAGATGGGCCCCGGCTTCTTCCCGGTCGTGCTCGGGGTGCTGATGGCGCTGGTCGGCGTCGCGATCCTGGCGACCACGCCGCTCGCGCCGAAGGCCCTGGACGACGACGCACCGGCCGTGGCGTCCGAGTACGCGCACCTGTCGGGCCCGGTGGTGCAGTGGCGCGGCTGGGCGTGCATCGTCGGCGGCATCGCCGCGTTCGTCGTGCTCGCGGCGCACGGCGGGCTGGTGCCGGCGTCGTTCGTCTCGGTGTTCGTCGCGGCGATGGGCGACCGCCGCAACGGCGTGCGCGACGCCGCGCTGCTCGCGCTCGTGATGACGGCGTTCGGCGTCGTCGTCTTCCACTTCGGGCTGCACCTGCTGCTGCCGCTGTTCGCCTGGTGACGCGATGCACGACACCTTGATGAGCCTGTGGGCCGGCTTCGGCGTCGCGCTGCAGTGGGACAACCTGATGTGGTCGGTGTTCGGCGTGCTCGTGGGCAACCTGATCGGCGTGCTGCCGGGCATGGGGCCGCTGTCGACGATCTCGATGCTGCTGCCCGCCGTCTCGATCATTGCGCCGGTGCCGGCGATCCTGATGCTCGCGGGCATCTTCTACGGCTCGCAGTACGGCGGCGCGATCGGCGCGATCCTGCTGAACCTGCCGAGCCACCCGCCCCACGCGGTCACGTGCCTCGACGGCTACCCGCTCACGCGCCAGGGCAGGGGCGGTACGGCCCTGGGTATCACGATGATGGCGTCGTTCTTCGCGGCGTCGGTCGGCATCGTGATGATGATCTTCCTGTCGCCGATGCTGGTGCGCGCCGCGGCGCAGTTCGGGCCGGCCGACATCTGCGCCATCATGCTGCTGGGCCTGCTCGCGGGCGCGACGATGGCGCGCGGCTCGCCGCTGAAGGGCGTCGCGATGACGATCCTCGGGCTGCTGTGCGGCGTCGTCGGCTCCGACGTGATGACGAGCACGCCGCGCTACACCTTCGGCTTCGACGAGCTGCGCGACGGCATCGAGCTCGGCGCGCTGACGATGGGCCTGTTCGCGGTGGCGGACTTCCTCGTCAGCGTCAACCGCACGACGATCAAGCCGTCCGACGCGACGGTGCGCATGCGCGACATGCGCCCGAGCCGCGCGGAGCTGCGCCAGTCGTTCTGGCCCATGGTGCGCGGCACGACGGTCGGGGCGCTGTTCGGCGCGCTGCCGGGCACCGGCCCGACGATCACCACCTTCATCGCCTATGCGCTGGAGCGCAAGTGGTCGAAGACGCCCGGGCGATTCGGCTACGGGGCGCTCGAGGGCGTGGCCGCGCCGGAGGCCGCGTCGCACTCGAAGACGCAGGTCGACTTCATCCCGACGCTGTCCCTCGGAATCCCGGGCGATCCGGTGATGGCGCTGATCCTGGGCGCGCTGATCATCAAGGGCATCCAGCCCGGGCCGCAGCTGATCTCCGAACATCCCGACATCTTCTGGGGCCTCGTCGCCAGCTTCTGGATCGGCAACGTGCTGCTGGTGATCCTCAACGTGCCGCTGATCGGCGTGTGGGTGCGGATGCTGCGGGTGCCGTATCGCTTCCTGTTCCCGGCCGCGCTGTTCTTCATCGCGATCGGCGTCTACAGCACGCGCAACAGCCTGTTCGACGTCGGCTTCGTCGCCGTCATCGGCGTGCTCGCCGCGGGCCTGCTGATGCTCCAGTTCCCGCTGTCGCCGATCGTCCTCGGCTTCGTGCTCGGGCCGATGCTGGAGGAGAACTTCCGGCGCGCGATGCTGCTGTCGCGCGGCGACCTGGGCGTGTTCGCCACGAGCCCGATCGCCGCGACCTTCGTCGGCCTCAGCGCGCTGCTGGTGCTGGCGCAGATCGTCGCGTGGCTGCGCGGGCGGCTGCGCGGGCCCGCGCGCGCGTGACGGGCCGGCGCGCGGCGTCCCTCAGGGATAACGAGGCCGCGGGACGAGGCCCACGGCCGGGCAGAATCGCGGGACTGCACCGTGCTTCGTCCGCCCGCGCCATGACCCTGTTCCGATTCGCCCACCTGTCCGCGCTCGCTTTCGCGACGGCGCTCGCCGCGACCACGGCGCACGCGACCACCGTGAAGACGGGCAAGCCCGCCGCCTCCGCGCCGGCGGCGCGGGTCTACGCGACGCGCGAACAGCTGCGCAGCTGCATGGAGCTCGAGGACGGCCTGAAGGCGCGTCGCACCGCGCTCGAGACGACGCAGGCCGCGCACGACCGGAGCGTGGACGCGCTCGAGGCCGAGAACGCGAAGATCGTCGAGGTGCAGGGCAACCTCGACCACGACAGCGACACCGCCGTCCAGGCGTTCAACCTGCTCGTCGCCGACCACAACGTCCACGTGAAGCAGATCAACGAGGACGCCGCGAAGAGCCGCGAGGCCGCCGCGGCCTACAACGTCGACACGCTGGCGCTCAATCGACAGTGCGCGTCGCTGGTCTACCGCGTCGACGACATGGACGCCGTGATGAAGGAACGCCGCGCCGCCGGCAAGTGAGCCGGCGCGCCGGTGCCCTTCATCGGCCGGCGGGTTCGAACAGCTCGCGCCACTTCGCCGGCTGGACATCGGCGCGCGTCGTGACCTCGAGCAGCACGCCGCCCGGCGTGCGGCACATGAAGCGCGAGCCGCGCGAGTTGTTGAAGACGGTCGTCTCCATGCGGACGCCGCCGTCGCGGAACTCGTCGTGCAACGCGTGGACGTCGGCGAGCGTGTCGACCTCGATGCCGAAATGGAAGTTCGTGGGCCACGCCACGTCCTCGGCGACATGCTCGAGGACGATGTCGAAGCCGTCGCGCTTGAGCAGGCACGAGTCGCCGGCAGCGACGATCTCGCAGCCGAGGTACTTCTGGAAGAACGCGGCCGTCTCGGCGACGTTGGGGGTGGGGAAGCTCAGGTGGTTGAGCTTGGCGCGTTGGTGCAGGGTCATGGAATTTCTCGCTTGGAATGGACGGTCTCGGATGAGCGGGATCGCCCTCCGGCCGGACCTCTGCAGCGGTGCCGGCGGGAGCGCTTTCCCTGACGTCGATTTTGCGAGCAATTGCTCGATTCCGAAACTCGCATTGCGCCGCGCGCCCGCGCGTGGCGCGCGCTCCCGCGGCGGCGCCGCGATCCTGACGTGGCGCGCGCCGAGGGCTCGAGCAATTGCTCGCATTCAGGCGCGCGTGGCGGCTCGGCGCGGAGGCTTCGCGGGGGTCTTCGTCTTCCGGCCGGGCACTTTCGCGGGCGCGCCGTCGGCGATGCCGAGGTAGCCCGACAACGCGCGGCCGATCCGGCGCTCCAGCTCGGCGCGATCCACCTCGCCGCGTTCGCCGGCGGCATCGGTCATCGCGCGCAGGATGGTGCCGACGTCGTCGATGGCGATCGCCAGGTCCGGCGGCGGCGGGATGTCGTCGTGCGACAGCACGTGGCCGATCAGCGCGCCGAAACCGTCCTTGGACGCCGCGAGCTCCTTCGCGATGGGCGCGCGCATCTCCTCGAAGTCGAGCAGCCGCGCGAGCACCGGGCGGCGCAGCTGCTGGTGCACGGAGACGGCGATCAGGCGCTTCAGCGCCGCCGCGCCGGTCGGCTCTTCGAGCGCACCCTGCGCCTCGTCGTGAAACAGCGCGCGCTCGCGCAGGCTCAGTGCGACGATCAGCGCGTCCTTGCCCGGGAAATACTGGTACAGCGAGCCGATGCTCACGCCCGCGCGCTTCGCGACGAGGTTGGTGTTCAGCCCCTCGAGGCCTTCGCGTTCCAGGATGCGCGCCGCGGCCTCCAGGATCGTCGCGACGGTCTGCTCGGCGCGCGACTGCTGCGGGATCTTGCGCGGCTTCAGCGAGGGGCGTTTGCGGGCGGTGGGCATGCGGCGGAGTCGAAAGCGAGCAAAGACTCGTACTTTAGCGACGATCGCCGCCGGCGACGCCCGCGCCTCGCCTCAGCGCGATGGGTTGATGAGGAATTTCTCGCCCGTCGCGCGCCGGCCGTAGGCCGCGATGCTGGCCGGCTGCAGCGCCTCGGCGAGCGACACCTCGCGCGAGTAGTGGCTGCGGAACGTCGTCTTCAGCTCGGCCGCGACGCGCGCCTTCAGCGCCGCCGCCCGCTCGGCGCCGAGCTTCTGCAGGAACGGGAACACGAGCCAGCCGCCCACGCCCCAGGACATGCCGAAGTTGCGCACGATCTCGGTCGGCGAGGTGTCGAGCCCGCCGTAGAGGTAGACCTGCTTGTGCGTCGACGTGCCGTAGCGGCCGAGGACGGGCGTCGTCTTCGCGAGCGCCGCCTCCATCGCCGACAGGATCCGGCTCGCGAGCTGGCCGCCGCCGGTGGCGTCGAACGCGAGCGTCGCGCCGGTCGCGGTGAACGCGTCGGTCAGCTCGGCCATGAACGCGGGCGATCCGCTGTCGACGACGTGCGCGGCGCCCTGCTCGCGCAGCAGCGCCACCTGCTCGGGCTTGCGCACGATGTTGACCAGCGCCACGCCGTCCTGCAGGCACAGCCGGTTGAGCATCTGGCCGAGGTTGGACGCCGCCGCCGTGTGCACCAGCGCGCGATGGCCCTCGCGGCGCATCGTCTCGACCATCCCGAGCGCCGTCAACGGGTTGATGAACGCCGACGCGCCGTCGACCGGTGTCGTGCCTTCGGGCAGCGGCAGGCAGTCGGCGGCGGCCACGCAGCGGAAGTGCGAGTACATCGCGCCGCCCAGCACCGCGACCGGCCGGCGCATCAGCGCCTGCGCCGCGTCGGACGACCCGGCCGCGACCACGATCCCCGCGCCCTCGTTGCCCGCCGGCATCGAGTTGCCGGCGCGTACCTTCATCGAGGCGCGCGCCGCCTCGGGGATGCGCAGCGTCGCGACCGGGTGGTCGGCCGTGCCGGACAGCACCGCCGTCGCCGGATCCGCCGCGCCCAGCAGCACGCCGAGGTCGGACGGGTTGATCGGCGTGGCCTCGATGCGCACGATGACCTCGTCGGCGCGCGGCAGCGGCACCTCGACGGTCTCGAGCGACAGCCGCAGGTCGCCCTCGGGCGTCACGAGCGAGCGCAGTTGCAGTCCGGTGCGGGGATGGTCGGGCATGGCGGGCCTTTCGCGGTCGCGGGATCGGGGCTGCGCGCAGTATGCTGCCGGCAGGCGTTCGCTGCACGCCACCCCTGCACAACCCGCCCGCCACCATGCCCGCCCTCGGCCTCAGCCACTACAACCTGCGCGCGCCGCGCCCGCTGATGGACGCGCTGTGCGCGTTCTATGTCGACGTCGTCGGGCTGGAGGTCGGCCCGCGGCCGCCGTTCGACAGCTTCGGCTACTGGCTCTACGCCGGCCGCCGCGCGGTGCTGCACCTGAGCCTGGCCGCGCCGGGGGAGGACCGCCGCACCGACGCGCGCACGACCTTCGACCACACCGCCTTCGACTGCACCGGCCTCGGCCAGTTCGAGACGACGCTGATGCAGCGCGGCCTGGTCTACCGCACCGCCCGCGTGCCCGGCACGCCGCAGGTGCAGCTGTTCTTCCGCGATCCGGCGGGCAATGGCGTGGAGCTGAACTTCGCGAACGCGGACAGCTGACGGGCTCGGCGAAGCCCGCGCCAGCCGTCCCGCCCGCCGCGCTCGGGTACAGTCGAATTTCACTCCCCCGACCGTTGGCTCCCCCATGACAGTTCGCGTCCTCACCGGCATCACCACCACCGGCACCCCGCACCTCGGCAACTACGTCGGCGCGATCCGCCCCGCGATCGCGGCCAGCCGGCGCGACGGCGTCGAGAGCTTCCTGTTCATGGCCGACTACCACGCGCTGGTCAAGTGCGACGACCCGGCGCGCGTCGAGCGCTCGCGCCTCGCGCTGTCGGCCACCTGGCTGGCCGCCGGGCTCGACCCGGAGCGCGTGACCTTCTATCGCCAGAGCGACGTGCCCGAGATCCCCGAGCTGATGTGGTTGCTGACCTGCGTCACGCCTAAGGGCATGATGAACCGCGCGCACGCCTACAAGGCCGCGGTCGACGCGAACGCCGGCGGCGAGCCCGACGACGGCATCAACATGGGCCTGTTCAGCTACCCGATCCTGATGGCGGCGGACATCCTGATGTTCAACGCGCACCAGGTACCGGTCGGCAAGGACCAGGTGCAGCACATCGAGATGGCGCGCGACATCGCACAGCGCTTCAACCACCTCTTCGGCGACGGCAAGGCGCTGTTCACGCTGCCCGAGGCCGTCACGGAGGAAGCGACCGAACTGCTTCCGGGCCTCGACGGTCGCAAGATGTCGAAGAGCTACGACAACACGATCCCGCTGTTCGAAGGCGGCTCGAAGGGCCTCGCGCAGGCGATCGCGCGCGTCGTCACCGACTCGAAGCTGCCGGGCGAGCCCAAGGATCCGGACTCGTCGCACCTCGTGACGCTGTTCGACGCCTTCGCCACCGCGCCCGAGCGCGAGGCCTTCCACGCCGAGCTGCGCGCCGGCCTCGCGTGGGGCGAGGCGAAGAAGCGCTTGCACGAGACGATCGAGCGCGAGGTCGGCCCGCAGCGCGCCGCGTACGAGGAGCTGATGGCGCACCCCGAACGCATCGAGGAGCAGCTCCAGGTCGGCGCCCGCAAGGCCCGCGCGATCGCCGGCCCCTTCCTCGCCGAGCTGCGCCAGGCGGTGGGCCTGCGCCGCTTCAACGCGATCCCGAAGGCCGCCGCCGAGGCGAAGAAGGCCGACGCCGGCCCCGCGCTCGCCACCTTCAAGCAGTACCGCGAGGCCGACGGCCTGTTCTATTTCAAGCTCGTCGCGGCCGGTGGCGACGCCGTGCTGCTGCAGAGCAAGGGCTTCGAGCAGGGCCGCGAGGCCGGCACCTGGGTCGCGCGCCTGAAGAAGGAGGGCGCGGCCGCGCTCGCCGGAGCGCCCGTCACCGTGGGCGCCGACGAGGCCGCCGCGCGCGCGGCGCTCGACCGGTTCCTCGAGGTCGACTGACGGCGTCGACGCTGCCGCGTTCACCCGGCAGCAACACTTTCGAGCCCGCGGGCAAGGACAGCACGCCGAAATTGGCGCACCATGGAGCCGGCGCGCCGCCGATCCACCGAGTCGCCCCGGCGCGTCGCTCCTGAACGAAGCGAAAGCGAGGTTCCCTCATGAAGACTCATGGCTCATCGTTCGCGTTGCATGTCATCGCCGGCGCGCTCGTCGCCGCGGCCCTGATGACGGCGGCCACCGCCGCGGCCGCCGCGCAACCCCCCGTCACCAGCGACAGCTTCGCCGCCGACTGGCAATCGCACGCCAAGGGGCTGATCTACATCGGCAGCGTCGGCGCCGGCGGCCAGCAGTCGTGGCTCGTCCCGCCGATCCTGCGCAAGGGCCACTACGTCGTCATCAACCGCGACGGCGACAAGGCCGAGCTGCTGCAGGGCTACCAGTTCGAGGTGCCGTCCGACGGCAACCTGCGCATCAAGCTGTGGCTGCCGACGGGCTACAGCAACCTCGAGGCGCTGCCGGCGAGCGACGTCCCCGCCGCGAACCGTCCGCGCAGCGACCACCCGACGCAGCTCTAGCCCGCGCCGCATCGGCCCGCGGGAGGGCGCGCGCGACGCGCGCGGCTCCTGCGCGCGCGGCCGTGGCCGCCGGCGTTTTGGGTATGCTGGCGCCATGGCCCTGAAAACCCTCGACTTCTCGCCCGGCGAGACCCCCGCCGCCACCGTCATCGTGATGCACGGCCTCGGCGCCTCGCCCACCGACTTCCTGTCGTTCGTCTCCAGCATGGACCTGTCCGCGGTCGGCCCGGTGCGCTGGGTGTTCCCGGCCGCGCCGATCCAGCCGGTGACCGTCAACGGCGGCATGGAGATGCCGTCCTGGTACGACATCCGCGGCATGGACATCGTCAGCAGGCAGGACGAGGCCGGCCTGCGCGCCTCGGCGGCCGCGGTGCAGGCGGTGATCGAGCGCGAGATCGCCCTCGGCGTGCCGGCGTCGCGCATCGTGCTCGGCGGCTTCTCGCAAGGCGGCGTCATGGCGCTGCTCGTCGGTGTGCGCGCGCCGCAGCGCCTGGCCGGGCTGCTGGACATGTCCGGCTACCTCGCGCTCGCGCCCGCCACCGCGGCCGAACGCAGCGAGGCCAACCGCGACGTGCCGATCTTCATGGGCCACGGCCGCCAGGACGGCGTCGTGCCGATCGCCGCGGGCACCGCGTCGCGCGACACGCTGCTCGGGCTCGGCTACGCGGTCGAGTGGCACGACTATCCGATACAGCACGGGGTATCGCCCGAAGAAGAGCGCGACATCGAGGCGTGGCTCGTGAAGGTGCTCACGGCCTGAACGAACCGGCAGCGCGGCGAGGCGTCAGGCGGACGCCGGCGCGGCGGGTTCGACGACGACCGCGTCGCCCACGGCGATCGTGCCGCCCTGCAGCACGCGCGCGGTCGTGCCGCCGTGGCCGCGCATCGCGTTGTAGCCGCCCGGGCCGAGCAGCGCTTCCATCTTCGAGCACGGGTCGCACGGGCCGGTGATCTCGAGCAGCACGTCTCGCCCGAGGCGCACGCGCAGCGGCTGGTCGGCGAAGGGCGAGCGCTGCGCGAGCAGGTTCACGCCGGAGACGACGAGGTTGCGGCGCAGGTCGGCGGGGTCGATGTCGTGGTCGGTCCAGCCGCCGATTAGCGGAATGTGTTCGGCCTGGATCAGCGTGACCTGGCGCTTGCCGCCCTCCGGGCGCGACGGCGCCTTGGCGGCGCTGCGATCGCCCTCGAGCCCGCGCGAGACGAGCGCGATCGTCGACGGCACCGAGACGGCCCGCGCGTCGCGCGCGGGCCGCAGGTAGATCGCCTCGATGCGGCCGGCCCGCGGGAATTGGCGGGTCAGCGAGCGCAGGTCGTTCATCGCCGCCCGTCCGGCACGTCGTGGTCGCGAGGCGCCGGGCGCGGGCCGCCGCCTCGCAGGGCCGTCAAGCCAGCTTCTTCGCCAGCTTGCCCTTCGGGGCGACGCTGGTCACCGGCGCCGTCGGGCGATCCGCGCCGGCGGCCTTCGGCGGCGGGGCGTCCTTCTTCGGCTTCTTGGTGTTCTTGCTGGCGCGTTGTTCCTTGGCCATGGGGGGCTCCGTCAGGGATGGTGGGTGGAAAGGGCTGTGGCGCGAAATGGTAAGGCATGCGCGACGGGTTTTCCCGCGCGGGGCGACAGTTTCAGCAAGTTCTTCCGCGCCGGCCCGTGCGGGCTGCGAACTCGACAGGAGGGCGGATCGAACGTCCACCCGCTGCCGGGCACACTGGTTGCCTAAGTCGCTCGCGCGGCGACCTTCCGGTCCGCCGCGCCCCGATCCATTGCCCCCCTCCTCCAGCACGAAAGCCCTGGGAACACGACTGATGGCACGCTCCAAGACCTCCAAGACCGCGGACTCGAAAGCCAAGTCGTCGACAACCGCGGCAACCGCTGCCTCCACGATCGCCCCGACGCTGCCCAAGGCCGCGACGGGCATCCCGGGCCTCGACGAGATCACCGAAGGCGGCCTGCCGCGCGGCCGGCCGACGCTGGTGTGCGGTTCGGCCGGCTCCGGCAAGACGATGCTCGCGGCCGAATTCCTCGTGCGCGGGGCGACGCAGTTCGACGAGCCGGGCGTCTTCATGATGTTCGAGGAGAGCGCCGACGAGCTCGCGCAGAACCTGCGCTCGCTCGGCGTCGACCTGGAGCAGTTGCAGCGTGACAGGAAGATCGCCGTCGACCACGTGCACATCGAGCGCAACGAAATCGAGGAGACCGGCGAGTACGACCTCGAGGGCCTGTTCATCCGCCTCGGCTACGCGATCGACTCGATCGGCGCGAAGCGCGTGGTGCTCGACACGCTCGAGGCGCTGTTCTCCGGCCTGCCGAACCACGCCGTGCTGCGCGCCGAGCTGCGGCGCCTGTTCCGCTGGCTGAAGGATCGCGGCGTCACGGCGGTGATCACCGGCGAGCGCGGCGACCAGTCGCTGACGCGCTACGGGCTCGAGGAGTACGTCGCCGACTGCGTGATCCTGCTCGACCACCGCATCGTCGACCAGGTCTCGACGCGCCGGCTGCGCGTGGTCAAGTACCGCGGCACCGCGCACGGCACCAACGAATACCCGTTCCTGATCGCGGCCGACGGCGTCGCGGTGCTGCCCATCACGTCGATGCGGCTCGACCACCAGGCCAGCGGCGAGCGCGTCGGCACCGGCATCGAGGGGCTCGACGACATGCTGAGCGGCGCGGGCGTCTTCCGCGGCAGCAGCGCGCTGGTCTCCGGCGCGCCGGGCACCGGCAAGAGCAGCGTGGGCGCGAGCTTCGTCGACGCGGCCTGCCGGCGCGGCGAGCGCGCGCTGCTGTTCGCCTACGAGGAGTCGGCGAGCCAGCTGAAGCGCAACATGAGCTCGATCGGCATCGACCTCGCGCAGTGGGAGAAGGCCGGCCTGCTGCACATCGACGCCTCGCGCCCGACGCTGCACGGCCTCGAGCAGCATCTCGTCCACATGTACCGCACCGTGCGCGACCTGAAGCCCTCGGTGGTGGTGGTCGACCCGATCAGCAACCTCACGATCCACCACGACGACGCGTCGCTCAAGCCGACGCTGATGCGCCTGATCGACTTCCTCAAGCAGCAGGGCGTCACCGCGCTGTTCACGAGCCTGACCCGGGGCGGCATGGAGGACGTGGCGGATTCGCAGGTCGGCGTCTCGTCGCTGATGGACACCTGGATCCTGCTGTCCAACGTCGCCGCCAACGGCGAGCGCACGCGCACGCTGCAGGTGCTGAAGTCGCGCGGCATGCCGCATTCGCACCAGGTGCGCGAGTTCGTGATGGGCGACCACGGCGTGGACCTCGTGGACGTCTACCTGTCGGGCGACAAGGTGCTCACCGGCACCGCGCGCGTCGCACAGGAAGCGCAGGAGAACGCAGCGACGGCTTTGCGCCAGCGCGACCACGAGCGCCGCCTCAAGGAGCTCGCGAACCACCGCAAGGCGATCGACGCGCAGATCGCCGCGCTCAACGCGCAGGCCGACGAGCGCGCAGGCGACGTCGAGTTCGAAATCGAGCGGGAGACGCTGCTGGCCGAAGGGCTGACGAGCCGGTCGAAGTCGCTCGCGCGCTCGCGCGACGTGCCGCCGCCGAAGCCGCGCCCCGTCGTCGACGCGGCGCCGAAGAAGACCGGGAGAGGTGCGAAGTGAACGCCAAGGCCACGAAGACCAAGCCGGCGGACCCCGCCGGCGACGCCGCGAACGACACCGCGCGCAAGGGCGGCCCGGCCGAGTGGCAGCTGCGGCTGTACGTCGCCGGCGAGACCGCGAAGTCGATCGCCGCGCTCGACAACCTCAAGCGGGTCTGCGAGGAACACCTCGCGGGCCGCTACTCGATCGAGGTCGTCGACCTGCTCGTCAACCCGCGGCTCGCGGCAGGCGACCAGATCCTCGCGGTGCCGACGCTGGTGCGCAAGTTCCCGGAGCCGATCCGCAAGATCATCGGCGACCTGTCCAACGAAGAGCGCGTGCTGGTCGGTCTCGACGTCCAGCCGCTCCGATAGGCCGGCATGGCCACACCCGATCCGGGCCGCTACGTCCTTCGTCTCTACGTGACGGACGCCACGCCGAAGTCGGCGCGCGCGATCGTGAACACGCGGCGCATCCTCGAGGAGCACCTGCGCGACCGCTACTCGCTCGAGATCGTCAACATCGCGGACCACGTCGCGCAGGCCGCCGCCGACCAGATCATCTGCGCGCCGACGCTGCTGCGCCTCGAGCCGCGGCCGCCGCGCCGCATCATCGGCGACATGTCCGACGTCGCGCGCGTGCTGAAGGGGCTCGAAGTCCCGATGGCGCGCTGAGCGGCCGGACGCAAGGAAACGCGGCATGAGTGCGGACGCCTTCGATCGCGAGCCGTCCGGCGCGGCGCCGGATCCGGACGGCGAACTCGCGCGGCTGCGGCGCGCGCTCGCCGACGCCGAGCTTCGCCTGCACGAGGCCGAGGACACGCTCGCGGCGATCCGCGACGGTGACGTGGACGCGCTGATCGTCGGCGAGGACATCTACACGCTCGACTCGGCCAACGCCGCGAGCAACGAGATGCGCAAGGGCGTGCTCGCGCAGATGCAGGACGCCGTGCTCGCGTTCGACGAAGGCGGCCACCTGATCTTCATGAACCCGGCGGCCGAGGCGCAGTACGGCTGCGACGCGTCGCAGATGCTCGGCCGGCCGCGCAGCGAGCTGTACCAGGAGCGCTGGCCCGACGCGCGCCACGCGTCGCACGCGCGCGAACACCTGCAGACGCTCGGCAGCTATCGCTACGAATCGGTGCACGTGTGCATGGACGGACGCGAGCTGAACGTCGAGTCGACGCTGTCGCTGCTGAAGGACACGGCGCAGCATCCGCTGGGCGTGCTCGCCGTGATCCGCGACGTCGGCGAGCGCGTGCGCGCACAGGCCACGCTGGCCGAGTCCGCCGCGGCGCTGGCGCAGCGCGAGCGCCAGTTCGCGACGTTGGTCGAGAACGCGCCGGACATCTTCGCGCGCATGGATCGCCAGCTGCGCCATCTCTACGTGAGCCCGGTGATCGAGCGCTACAGCGGCATCCCCGCGGCCGCGCACATCGGCCGGACGAACCGCGAGCTGGGCATGCCCGCGGATCTGTGCGACGAATGGGCCGGCGTGTTCGAGCGCGTCTTCGCGACCGGGCAGGTCGACCGCATCAAGTTCCGCTTCACGGGCGCCGACGGCACGCCGCTGGTGTTCTCGTCGCGCCTGATCCCCGAGTTCGCGCCGGACGGCAGCGTCGAGTCGGTGCTGTCGATCGCGTCCAACATCACCGACCAGGAGGCCATCGACGCCGCCCTGCGCGAGAGCAAGACGCGGCTCGAGTTCACGCTCGCGGCGGCGCACGTGGGCGAGTGGGAGATCGACGTCGCGACCGGCGCGTGCCGCCATTCTTCGCTGTACGACCGCTGCTTCGGCTACGACGCGCCGGTGCCCGGATGGAACCTCGACATGCTGCTGGCGCACGTGCACGAGGGCGACCGCGAGCGCGTGCGCGCGCTCGTGGCGCGCTGCTTCGAGTCGCGCGAGGACATCGAGTTCGACTGCCGCGTCGTCTGGCCCGACGGCAGCGTGCACTGGATCGACGTGCACGGCAGCGCGTACGTGTCGGCCAGCGTCGACGCGTCGGACGCCGCCCGCCTGCGCTTCCTCGGCATCATCGCGGACATCACCGCGCGCAAGCACATCGAGGCCGCGCTGCGCGACGCCGACGTGCGCAAGGACGAATTCCTCGCGACCCTCGCGCACGAGCTGCGCAACCCGCTCGCGCCGATCCGCAACGCGGTGCAGCTGATGCACCTCACGCGCGACGAGGCGATGCACGAGAACGCGCGCAAGATCATCGAGCGGCAGCTGCGCCAGATGGTGCACCTCGTCGACGACCTGCTCGACGTCAGCCGCATCAGCCAGGGCAAGGTCGAACTGCGGCTCGAGCAGGCGGACGTGTCGGACGTCGTGATGACCGCCGTCGAGACCAGCCGCCCGCTGATCGACGCCGGCCGGCACGACCTCACGCTGAAGCTGGCGCCGCCGCGCGCGCTGCTCGTCGACGCCGACGTCACGCGCCTCAGCCAGATCATCGCGAACCTGTTGAACAACGCCGCCAAGTACACGCCGGCGGGCGGCCACATCCAGGTGTCGGCGGGACGCGAGGGCGACGAGGCGGTGATCAGCGTCGTCGACTCGGGCATCGGCATCGCGAAGGACATGCTGCCGCGCGTGTTCGACATGTTCGCGCAGGTCGACCGCTCGATGGAACGCTCGCAGGGCGGCCTGGGCATCGGGCTCGCGCTGGTGAAGCGGCTCGTCGACATGCACGGCGGCAGCGTCACCGCGGCGAGCGGAGGGGCCGGCCTGGGCTGCACCTTCGTCGTGCGGCTGCCGCTGATCCGCGACACCGCGACGCGCACCGAGCCGGCCGCCGGCCACGCGCTCGCCGCCGAGCCCACGAACGGCCAGCGGCTGCTGGTGGTCGACGACAACGTCGACGCCGCCGAGAGCCTGGCGCAGGTGCTGCAGATGCTCGGCTTCCACGTCGCGACGGTGCACGACGGCGTCGACGCCGTGCAGCGCGTGCGCACCTGGCGGCCGTCCATCGTGCTGATGGACATCGGCATGCCGAAGATGAACGGCCTCGAGGCCGCCCGCGAGATCCGCGCGCTGCCCGGGGGCGAGGACGTCTCGCTGATCGCGCTCAGCGGCTGGGGCCAGCACGAGGATCGCCGGCGCTCCGCGGAGGCCGGCTTCGACCATCACTTCGTCAAGCCGGTGGACGTCGAGGGCCTGATCGAGCTGATCCGGACGCTGCCGGGAAAGTGACCGCCGCCGCGTGACGCGCGCGCGAAGCCGCCGCCGCTCAGGCGTACTGCGCCTCGCCGTTGCCGAACGACCAGTTCTCCTTGCTCACCTCGACGAGGCTGATGAACACGTCCTCGCGGCGCACGCCCAGCTTCTCGTGCAGGCCGTCGGCGATCGTCGTGTAGAAGACCTTCTTCATCGCCGTCGTGCGGCCCGCGTTCAGCGTGACCTGGATGATCATGCACTCGGGCGAGCGCGCGATGCCCATGTAGGTCGGGTCGGCCACGAGCGTGCCCGGCGCGTGCTCGGTGAAGATCTGGAAGCGGTCGTTGGCGGGGACGTTGATCGTCGCCACCATCGCGTCGTAGATCACGTCGCCGACGGTCTGGCGGAAGTCGGCGGATTTGCCGGCGGGCATGTCGATGCGGACGAGAGGCATGTCGAGGCTCCTTGGTGTGCGCCGATTCTCCAGGAGAAGCGCCGGCGACGTCGGCGGCGCGGGTTTCGAGGCCGGCGGGCGGGGAGGACAAGGGGCGTCCGTTCGCGACGTCCGCTCAGCGCGCGTTCGGGCTGTTCACCAGGCCGTTCGCCGCGGCCCATTCCGCGACGTCGTCGCGTCGGATCGCGGCGGCCATCAGCGCGGGGAAGGCGTCCGGCGTGCAGGCGAACGACGGCATGCCGATCGCGGCGAGCTTCGCTGCCAGGGCATGGTCGTACGCGGGCCGGCCCTCGTCGCTGAGCGCCAGCAGCGTGATGCACTGGACGCCGCTTTCGACGAGCGCCATCGCGCGCCGCAGCAGGTTGGCCTCGACGCCGCCTTCGTACAGGTCGGAGATCAGCACGAGGATCGTGTTGCGCGGCTCGCGGATGATGGACTCGCAGTAACTGACGGCCCCGTCGATGTCGGTGCCGCCGCCCAGTTGTACGCCGAAGAGCAGTTCGACCGGGTCGTCGAGCTGGTCGGAAAGATCGACGACGGCGGTGTCGAAGACGACGAGCCGTGTCGACACTGCCGGCAGCGACGCCATCACCGCGCCGAAGATGCTCGCGTAGACGACGGAGTTCGCCATCGAGCCGCTCTGGTCGATGCACAGGATGATCTCGCGCTGGGGCTTGCGCGCCTTGCGGCCGTAGCCGTGCAGCGTCTCGGGCACCACGGTGCGGTACGCCGGCTGCCAGTGCCGGAGGTTGGCGCGGATCGTGCGGTGCCAGTCGATCTCGGCATGGCGCGGGCGGCGGTTGCGCTGGCTGCGATCGAGCGCGCCGCTGATCGCCGAGCGCATCGGTTCCTCGAGGCGCTTCATCAGGTCGTCGACGACGCGCCGCACCACCTGCCGCGCGGTGTCCTTCGTGCCGGCCGGAATCACGCGCGACAACGCGATCAGGCTCGCGACGAGATGCACGTCCGGCTGCGCGCTGCGCAGCATCTCGGGCTGCAGCAACATCTCGCGCAGGTTGAGCCGCTGCAGCGCGTCGTGCTGCATCACCTGCACGACCGAGCTCGGGAAATACTTGCGGATGTCGCCCAGCCAGCGCGCGACGCTCGGTTGCGAAGCCCCGCGGCCTCCGCGCCCCTTGCCACCCCCGAGGCCTCCGGCCTGGCCTTGCGCGTCGTAGAGCGCCGTTAGCGCCTGGTCCATGTCGATCGCCGCCCCGGCGAGCGAGCCGCACGCAGCCTCGGCCTCGTTGCCGATCACGAGGCGCCACCGGGCCAGTCGTTCGCGTTCCTGGTCCGTATCCATCAGGCGGCTCCGTCGGAGGACGCCGGGGACGCGGTCGGCGCGATCCCCAGCAGGTCGCGCAGCAGCGGCAGCGGCAGCGCGGCGCGGGCGGTGTCCCATGCGGCGATCGTGCTCTCGCCGGCATCGTGGGTTGCGGTCGAGGCTTCGCGAGACGCGTTGGCGCCCGGCCTCGACGCCGCGGCCTGCTTCGCTTTCTGGGACAGGTCGCGCAGCTCGGTCGCCGCGAACGCCGCGAACGTGCGGCGCACCAGCGGCAGCACGTGGACGAAGTGGTCGTGCGTCAGGCGGGTGAGCCAGTCGTCGACGATCGACCACACCGTCGCGTCGTGCAGCAGCACCACGGCGTTGCGATTGAGGAAGCCCTCGAGCCATGCCGCCGCGCGCGCGGGCTCGGCGCCCGCGGACAGGTTCAGCGACATCGCGCGCGCCGCATCGTCGGCCGACCAGTCGCCGACGTCCAGCAGCAGCCGCGTCGAGATGCCTTTCAGCAACTCGTGCGCGCCGGCCTGGTCGGCGACCTGGCCGAGGGCGTGGCGCCAGCGCGCGGTGGCTTCTTCGCCGTCGCGCAGCGCGATCGCCGCATGGGCCGCGAGCACGAGCCCGCGCAGCGTCTCGGCGGCGGTGTCGTCGATGCCGGAACAGGCGACGGGCAGGCCGATCGCCGACCGCAGCGCCAGGCTGTCCAGCACGTGCGCGACGAGCGTCGCATCGGTCTGCCGCACGTTGCCGTAGCGGAACACATTGGCCAGCGGTGGCAACGTCGCGAGCAACTGCGCGGCGTCGCCGGTCAGCGCGGCGCGATCCTCCAGCGCCTTCGTCGCGGTGGCGACGGCGACATCGAGATCGGCCAGCAAGGCCTGGTCGACCAGCGCGGACAGCTCGCCCAGGTTGCGCGCCTCGGCGCAGCGCGCGATGGCGCGCGCGGTGGCGCCCTGTTCGAGCGTCTGGCCCCACACGCTCGCCTCGATCAGGCGCAGCGCGAACTCGGGCTGCCATTGCAGCGACCAGATCTCGTGGAAGGTGCCGCGCGCCGCGCGCCCCACCTTCGCGACCCTGCCCCAGGGCACCTCGAGCAGGTTGAGCCGGTGCAACAGGTGGCTGCGGGCGAGGTCGTTGTCGTTGCGCAGGTCGAGATCGAGCGTCTTCTGCAGCGCTTCGGGCTTGAGCCGCAGCCGCTTCTGCAGGGTTTCGACGTCGCGCTGCAGCGGCACCGTCGGTACCGCGGCCGGCACGGCGCCGAGATGGTCGCCCACCACCAGCGCGTCGCGGATGAACCGCAGCGCGGCATCGTCGCCCATGGTCAGGACGGTGCGGCTGGCCTCGTCCAGCTCGGGCAGGCCGGGCGCCGGGCGCTCGCGCAGCGCGGCGAGCGTGTCGGCCAGGCGCGCCGCCTCGATCAGGTGGGCCGACGAGCAATCGAGCTCGCGCTCGCGCATCAGTCGCGCGACGCGCGCCAGCCAGCCGGTCGCGCGCCTGCCCGGCGCCTCGTGCGTGTTCCAGAGGTGCTCGTACCAGCCGGGCGACGCGATGCCCGCGCCGTAGCCGCTGGCACGCGTGAGGTGCCGGTACGTCCACGGCACCCACGTCGACTGCACCTTCACCTTCGGCAGGCCCTTGAGCAGCGCGGTGTCGTCCTTCGACCGGCCCTTGGCCGCGACGCCGTCGCGCAACGCGGGCAGGTGCCAGGCGCCGCAGACGACGGCGATGCGCTCGAAGCCTTCCTTCTGCGCCGCGCGCACGCACTGGCGCATGTGGGCCTCGCGCTGCGCCTCGCGGCGCGCGGCCTCGGGCGTCGCGTGGCGGTCGCCGATCTCTGCGCGCAGCGAGGTCATCGCCGTCGCGATCGCCTCGAACAGCTCCGCACCGTCGGCCCGTTCCTCGACCATGTGGTTCCACCACGATTCGCCGTCGTCGTAGCCCGCGGCGCGCGCGAGCCAGCTGAGCGGATCGCGGTGGCCGAGCGCGTCGTCGGCGTCGTCCGCCGCGGCCGTCGTCGCGACGCCGCCCGGCTCGCGGTCGACGTCAGCATCCACATCGGCACCGACATCGATGACGGGCGACGCGTGGGCGGAGGTGTCGGCGCCTGCTTCCGTGTCGGCGCTCGCGTTGCCGTCGGCGGCGCCGGCATCGCCTTCGGCCGTTGCGGCCGCCGCTTCGGCAGCCTCGGCGGCGGCCTTCCTCGCGTCGCGGGCCGCCTTCTCGAACGCCAGCTCGTGCGCCAGCGGCAGGTCGATGAAGCGGGTGGTTGCTCCGTGTGCGGCCGCCCAGCGCAAGGCCTGCCACTCGGGCGAGAACGTGGCGAACGGGTGATAGACGGCCAGCCGCGGCTCGTCCGGGCAGTAGCCCAGCAGCGCGACCGGCGGGCGCATGGCTTCATCGAGGACGAAGCCGAGTAGCGCGTCGGCCTCGGGTGGCCCCTCGACCAGCACGCAATCCGGCTGGAGCTCGTCGAGCGCGCGCCCCAGGCTGCGCGCGCAACCCGGGCCGTGGTGGCGGATGCCGAACCAGTGCGTCGCGCCACCAGGCCGGCGTTCGGCGGCGGGCGTGGCATCCGCCCGCCCGGACAGTGGCGGCAGCAGCGGCGGCGCCGCCGCGTCGATGTCGTTCGCATCCATGACGACGGGCCGGTGCGTCAGGCCATGTCGCGGAACGCGCGGTACAGATCCTTCCAGTCGTCGCGCTCCTTGACGACGGTCTCGAGGTACTCGTTCCAGACGACCTTGTCCTGCACCGGATCCTTGATCACCGCGCCGATCAGGCCGGACGCCATGTCGTGCGGACGCAGCACGCCGTCGCCGAAGTGGCCCGCGAGCGCCATCCCGCTGTTGATGACGGAGATCGCCTCGGCGGTGGAAAGCGTCGAGCTCGGGGACTTCACCTGCGTCTTGCCGTCGGCGGTCTTGCCGCCGCGCAGCTCGCGGAAGATCTGCACGATGCGCCGCACTTCCTTGAGCGCCGGCGGCTCCGCGGGCAGCTGCAGCGCGACGCCCATCTCCGCCACGCGCTTCACGACGATCGCGACCTAGTCTTCCTCGCTCGCCGGCACCGGCAGCACCACCGTGTTGAAGCGGCGCTTGAGCGCGGCCGACAGTTCGTTGACGCCCTTGTCGCGGTTGTTGGCCGTGGCGATGACGCTGAAGCCGCGCACCGCCTGCACCTCGGACGCGAGCTCCGGGATCGGCAGCGTCTTCTCGGAAAGCACCGTGATCAGGCTGTCCTGCACGTCGGCCGGGATGCGCGTGAGCTCCTCGACGCGCGCGATCTTGCCGAGCCGCATCGCGTTCATCATCGGGCTCGGCACGAGGGCCTTCTCGGACGGCCCGTTCGCCAGCAGCTGCGCGTAGTTCCAGCCGTAGCGCAGCTGCTCCTCGCTGGTGCCGGCGGTGCCCTGGATCAGCATCGTGGAGTCGCCGCTGATCGCGGCCGCGAGATGCTCGGAGACCCAGGACTTCGCCGTCCCGGGAACGCCGTACAGCAGCAGCGCGCGGTCGGTGGCGATCGTCGCGACGGCGATCTCCATCAGGCGCGCGTCGCCGATGTACTTGGCGCTGACTTCGAAGCCGTTCTCGAGCGTGCCCCCCATCAGGTAGCGCACGACCGCCCACGGCGACAGCACCCAGTTGCCGGGGCGGGCGCGCGTGTCCTGGCGGCGCAGCTCGGCCAGTTCCTCGGCGAACTGGTGCTCTGCGTGCTGGCGCATCACGGAAGCGGTGGAGGCGGTCATGACGTGTCTCGGTGGGTTGGATTCAGGGAAGGAACGCATCCAGCGCGCGGCGCGCCTGGATGATCTGCCGGCTTTCGTGGCGGGCCCGGCCGATGGCGGCGGATTCGTCGGGCGAGGAGGGCCAGTCGTCGAAGTCGGCGAGCGACGCGAGCGGCAGCACGCAGCAGAGCTCGGCCAGGCAGCGGCCGACGGCGTCCTGGCTCGAGGCCGCGGCTTGCCGGGCTGCGGCATCGGCGGGCAGGGTGGCAGCGAGCGCCGCCTTGACGCGCGCCACCATCAGCGGCGCGAGGCGCGCGGACACCGTCTCGCCCGGCGCGCAGCCGGCGGCGATGTCGAGCACCTGCGTCGCGAGCGGCGCGTCGGCCGACTTCAGCCGCCGCTCGAAATGGCGCTCGCGGACCTCGGGCGCGACGACCCACAGCACGAGGCTGCGATCCCCCAGCACGGCGCGCGAGGGACGTCCGGGCGCGCCCGGTGCCGAAGGTTCGGGCCAGTCGTCCAGCAAGGCCTCCGCCCAGGCGCGATCGGGGGCGGCGCGCAGCACATCGCGCCAGCCGGTCCACAGCGCCTCGGCCCAGTCGCCGCGGTCGGCCCAGGCGGCGATGTCGGCGACGCTCATGCCCGTGTGCGATGTCCACCAGGCGAGCGGCACCTGGCGCACCAGTTGATGGAGCCACCACGCGCGTTCGCCCTTCAGCCCGGCACTCACGCCGGCCGACACCGCGGCCTCGACCTGGTCGGCCTTCCAGTCGTCCGCCGGCTGCGCGGGCGGCTCGATGATCCAGCGGCGGCCGGTGAGCAACGAGCCGCGCGACATCAGCGCCGCGAGCCTCGCGGCCGCGCGCATCGCGTGGCCCGAGTCGGGCAGGCGCAGCAGCAGATCGAGCGCGGCGGCGCGGACGTCCTGGCTGCGGTCGCCGCGCAACTGGTCGAGCAGCGCTTCGTCGTCGGGCCCGAGTCCGATCGCGAGGCCGCGCGCCAGGTCGGCGCGTTCCCGGGCGGGCATCTCGGGCAATGCCGCGACGAGGCGTGCGCGGGCGCCGGCCGGGTCGCGCCGGCGCTGCGCCGCGAAGAAGGCCTTGCGTTGCTCCAGCGTGCCCTCGCTCCATGTGCGCTCGTCGTCGTCCGCCGCCGCCACGCCGGCTGCGAACTGCCAGTCCTCGCGCTGCCGCGCAAGCCAGACGCCGCGTTCGCCCAGCAACGGCTGGATCGTCGTGCGCAGGGCGAGCGAGTGGCGCGCGAGCTCGAGCGCCGCCGGCAACAGCACCGCCGGCAGCCGCAGCCCGGCCTGGCCGAGGCGCACGAGGAAGGCCTGCTTCAACCGGTCGGGGCCGTCGCGCAAGGCCCAGGCCAGCCAGCGTTCGACGGCGGGGTCGGCGAGCGTGGGGTTCGCGTCGACGGCCGCGGCTTCGCGCGAGGCGGCGAGCGCCGCGCGCATCGGGCGCGCGCCCGCCATCCCGCAGGTGGCGAGGATCGCGGCGGCTCGCAGCACGCCGGCCGCGGCCTGGTCGATGTCGGGCGGCAGGTCGGCCGGGCGCCGCGCCGACGCGAGTGCCGCGATGGCCGCGCCGATCTCGCCCGGCCAGGCGGGCATCGGCCCGGCATGGCGATCGGTGCCCACCATCGCCACCGGCATCAACGGCGCCCACGCGGGCGTGGCCTGCGTCATGCGGCCTCCCGTGTCCACAGCGGCGCGGTACCGCCGCCGGGCGCCGAACTCCAGGCGGCCAGCGGGCGGACGGCCGTGCCGTCCCACTCGCCGGCGAGCGTCACCGGCGCGCCGCCGGTGCAGGCGAGCAGGCGCCAGACGTCGGCGTCGCCGAGGGCCATCGGCCAGGCGTCGGCGTCGCGCACGAGCCGGAGGTGGCCGCCGTCGTGATCGACCACCGCGCCACCGACGACGACCGGATGCAGCGCGGCCCACGGGCAGGCCGCGACGCGCTCGGCGACGTCCTGCCACGCATCGGTGCGAGCCATCCCGGCGCCGCCGCCTTGCCACCACGCGCCGACCTCGTCGTTCGCCGACGCCGCGCCCCGTTCGAGCGCGATCGCGCGCAACGGGCTGGCGCCTGGGAAGAACGCGAGCGTGGCGTCGACGGCGGTGCCGGCGATCCAGGCCTGCTCGAAGCCGCGACCGGCGAACGCGTGATCGAGCATCCAGCCGAAGCGACCGCTGCGCTGCCCACGCAGCCAGACGCGGCGCTCCGTGAGCTTGTTCGCGCGCTCCTCGATCGCGAGGCCCAGCACGCACCAGCGATCGGCGAGGCGCTCGCCGGCGGCCGCGACCTCGGTCTGGTCGTGCGGCCAGCCGACCAGCGTGCGCAGGTCGGCCTGGCGCGTCGGGGACAGCGTCTCGCGGCGCGCGAGCGCGTCGCAGGCGAGCTGCAGCAGGCCGAGACCGTGCAACGTGCGCTCCGGCCAGTGCTCGCCGCGGCGCACGCCGGCGGCGACGTCCTGCAGCCGCGCGCCGAGGCCGGGCGCCTGCGCGTCGACCATGCGGGCCGCTGTCGTGGCCCAGGTCCTGAGCGCTTGGGCATCGAGCGAGCCGAGGCCGCGCGCGAGGACGTCGGCGAGGAAGCGCTGCAGGTCGACCGCCGCCGCGTCGATGCGCTGCCAGCGCTGGCCTTCGCGCCGGATCGCCGCTTGCGGATCGGCCGGCGCCGCGGCCTTCACGGCCTGCTTCACGTCCTTCTTCTGCGCCTTCTCGCTGCGCGACGCCAGCCACTCCGCGACCCAGGCCGGCGCTTCGGTGGAAGCGAAGCGGGCCGGCTCTTGCGCGCGCAACATCAGCAGCGCCAGCCCGTGCTTGCAGGGAAACTTGCGGCTCGGGCACGAGCAGCGGAAGGCCGGCCCCGCGAGGTCGACCTGCGTCTGGTACGGCTTCGAACCGCTGCCCTGGCATTCGCCCCAGGCCGCGTCGTCGTTCGCGCCGAGCAGCGGCCACTTCGACGGCGCGACGAGGCCGCGCGCGGCCTTCGCCGACGCGTCGTCCGGTGCCAGTGCGGTCACTTCCTCCAAGGTCAGCGTCATGCCGGCCCGTCTCCCTGCAGATGTCGTTGTGGTCGATCCGGTTCCCAGTCTACGAGAGCGCCGCGACGACCCCGGCGCGCGAAACCGGGGATTTCCACCATGTTCGGCGCGAGCGTCGCGCCGGCGTCGGCGCGAACGACGCCGACCCACGTATGCTGGCGCCATGAGCACCCTGTTCGCCGCCCTGCCTGCCGGCCCGCTGGACATCGTCGGCGACGTCCACGGCGAGATCGACGCCCTGCGCGCGCTGCTGGGCCACCTCGGCTACGCCGGCGACGGCACGCATCCCGACGGCCGCACGCTCGTCTTCGTCGGCGACCTGTGCGACCGCGGCCCGGACAGCCCCGGCGTCATCGCGATGGTGCGCGGCTTCGTCGAGAGCGGCCGCGCCGTCATGACGCTCGGCAACCACGAGATCAACCTGCTGCGCGGCGACCGCAAGGACGGCAACGACTGGTTCTTCAGCGAGTACGGCGAGCGCGACCGCAAGTACGAGCCGCGCGTGCACATCGAGCCGGAGCGGCGCGACGACGTGCTCGCGTTCCTGCGTCGCCAGCCGTTGCTGCTCGAGCGCGACGACCTGCGCGTGGTGCACGCGGCGTGGGACGCGGCGTCGGTCGCGCAGCTGCGCGCGATCGACCCGGCGCTGTCGGCGCGCGAGCACTTCGTGCGCTGGGAGGACGATGCCTCCGCGCTGGTCGCCGCGCGCGGCCTCGGCGACGCCGCGCGCCTCGAATACCGGCAGTACCGCGAGCGCCTGCTCGACCCGTCGCAGCCCGTGCCGATGCTCGAGGCCACGGCGGCCGTCGACGAGATCCGCCAGATGGCCAACCCGATGCGCGTCGTGACCTCGGGCATCGAGCGCCGCGCCGCGCACCCGTTCTTCGCGAGCGGCCACTGGCGCTTCGTCGAGCGCATCCGCTGGTGGGACGAGTACGCGGACGAGGTGCCTGTGGTCGTCGGCCACTACTGGCGCCAGTTCGCGCTGGTCGACCGCGCGGCCCTCGGCAAGACCGACGAGAACCTGTTCACCGACCTCGCGCCGACGGCGTGGCACGGGCGCCATCGCAACGTGTTCTGCGTCGACTTCTCGGTCGGCGGCCGGTTCCAGGAACGGCCGCTGGCGCCGGGCGTGGTGCCGCGCACGAGGCTGGCGGCGCTGCGCTGGCCCGAGCAGGTGCTGGCGCTGGACACCGGGGAGTCGCTGCCGACGACGCATGGAGACGTCCACCCGTGAGCCTGCCGGATCCCCGCTTCCCGACGCCCGGGATGCTGCTCGCCTTCATGCTCGTGGCCGAACTCTGGCTGATGCGCAGCCGGCTGTCCGGCGATGCCACGCGCGCGGCCGATCGCGGGTCGCTGCGGCTGCTGTACGTCATCATCGGCGGCAGCATCGTGCTCGCGTGGCTGGCCGGGCGGCTCGTCCCGCAGGCGCGGTTCGCGTCGTGGTTCGACCTCGATGCGGCCGCGGCGAACGCCGTCTACGGCGCGGGGCTCGCGCTGTTCGTCGCGGGCATCGTCCTGCGCTGGGTCGCGATGGCCTGGCTGGGCCGCCTGTTCACCTACGACGTGGCGGTGCTCGCGGATCACCGGGTGATCGACACCGGCCCTTATCGGCACCTCCGGCATCCGGCCTACACGGGCTCGTTGCTGAGCTTCCTCGGCGTCGGCGTGTGCGGCGGCAACGCGTTGTCGCTGGCGGTGCTGATGGTGCCGATCACGCTGGCGTTCCTGCGCCGCATCGCGATCGAGGAGGCCGCGCTGGCCGCCTCGCTGGGCAGCGGCTACGTCGACTACGCGGCGCGGACGAAGCGGCTGATCCCGTTCGTCTATTGAGGGCGCCTGCCGTAGAATCGCGGCACGACACCCCGCGCTGCCGGCGCGGCACGCCTCTGAATCCCACCCCCACGGTGCGGCCTATAAGTCAGCGACTTCCTCTTCGTTCGCACCGTCGAATCGTCGACCGCCTCGTTCCCCGGGCAACGCCCGGGCCGGGCGCGCGACGTCGCGCACGGCCCCGTTGAACCGCGACGTCGGTTCGGGCCCGCGCCCGTCGCCCTGGCTTCTCCTTCTCGATCCCGCGCGCCCTCGCGCCGCCCGCATCCGCCGTCCGTCCCCGGGCTCGGCGGCGCGTGGCTCGCCGTGACGGCCCGATCGATTCGACGCGCTGCACCGCGGCTCCGGCAGGACGTCGTCGCCGGCGAACCCTCGCCACGCTGACGCGCGACCGCCCCGGAGCCTCTGGCCCACCCGTTCAGAGTTCTTCCTCATGACTGTCGATTCCCTTTTCCATCGCCACGACGTCGTCGTCGCCGGCGCCGGCCCCGTCGGCCTCTTCCTCGCCTGCGAACTCGCGCTCGCGGGCCTCGACGTGCTCGTCCTCGAGCGCGACCCCCATCCCGAGGCGCCGTTGAAGCGGCCCCCGCTCGGCACGCGCGGCCTGTCCGTCGCGACGGGCGAGGCGCTCGACCGCCGCGGCTTGCTGGACGACCTGCTCGCCGCCGCCGACGCCGCGCGCGGCGCGCGCCCCGGCCCCGCGGCAGGCGCGCCGCGCCAGGCGCAGGCCGGCCATTTCGCGGGCATCGCGATCGACGCCGCCAAGGTCGACCCATCGCGCTGGCCCTATCGGCTGCCGAGCCCCGCGTCCACCAACTTCGCGGCCGACATGGGCTCGATCGAAAGCGTCCTCGCCACGCGTGCGGTCGCGCTGGGCGTCGACCTCCGGCGCGGGCTCGCGGTCACCGGGCTCGATCAGGGCGATCACGGCAACGGTGGCGGCGACGGCGACGGCGACATCGTGGTGCACGCGGGCGACCGCTCGTTCCGCGCGCGCTGGCTCGTCGGCTGCGACGGCGGCCGCAGCGTCGTGCGCAAGCTGGCGGGCTTCGAGTTCGCCGGCACCGAGCCGGAGTTCACCGCGTACTCGGCCCTCGTCGACATCGCCGACCCCGGCAAGCTCCCGCCCGGCCGCAACGCGACGCCCGCGGGCTTCATCATGAACGAGCCGGGCCGCATCGCGATCGCCGACTTCGACGGCGGCGCCTTCGACCGCTCGCAGCCGATCACGCGCGAGCACCTGCAGGCGGTGCTGCGGCGCGTCTCGGGCACGGACGTCACGCTCGCGCGCGTCCACCTCGCCACGAGCTTCACCGATCGCGCGCGGCTGGCGACCACCTATCGCCGCGGCCGCGTGCTGCTGGCCGGCGACGCCGCGCACATCCACTCCGCGCTCGGCGGCCAGGGCCTGAACGCGGGGCTGGGCGACGCGATGAACCTCGGCTGGAAGCTCGCCGCCACCGTGCGCGGCACCGCGCCCGCCGGCTTGCTCGACACCTACCAGGCCGAGCGCCACCCGATCGGCGAGTGGGTGCTGGACTGGACGCGCGCGCAGGCCGCCGTCATGCGGCCCGACGCCCACGCGCGCGCCCTCGACGGCATCCTGCGCGGCCTGATCGACACCCCCGACGGCGCGACGTGGTGCGCCGGCCAGCTGTGGGGCGTCTCGCTGCGCTACGACCTGGGCGGCGCGCACCCGCTGGTCGGCCGCAGCGCGCCGGACTTCGCGTTCGACGACGGCAGCCGGCTCGCGACCCATCTGCGCACGGGCCGCGGCGTGCTGGTCGACCTCGGCGCGACGCCCGCCCTGCGACACGCGGCCGACGGCTGGCGCGATCGGATCGACGTCGTGGCGGCCGGCGCGCGCGACACGCTCGGACTGGCCGCGCTGCTCGTGCGGCCGGACGGCATCGTCGCCTGGGCCGTCGACCAGGCGCCGGGCGCAACCGATGTCCAGTCCGCCGCCGCGCGATGGTTCGGCGCGCCGGACCTCGCGGGCGCATAGTCGCCTGCGGCCCTTGCCAGCGGCGCCGCGCGCACCGTACATTGCCGGCACGCCCGACTCTCGACTCGCGCCCAGTGACACCGTCCATCGTCGTCCGCCACGTGCCGGCCTGGGTCGTCAACGGCATCGCCGTGACGCTCGGGCTCGCGCTCGTCCAGGTCTCGATCGGCCTCGCGGCCGGTGCCCAGGCCGCGCAGGCGGCGATCGCGACGGCGGTCTGCGCCAGCCTCGCGGACGTCGTCACGACCCCCGACCGCGTCGCGCGCCGCGTGCTGGCCGCGGCGCTCGCGAGCACCGCGGCGGCCACGCTGTTCCTCGCGGTTCGCCCGCACGAGGCGTGGCTCGTTCCCGCGGTGGCCGCGATCGTGTTCGGCGCGATGCTGCTGCAGTCCTGGGGGCCGAAGGCCGGCTCGGTGTCGTTCGCGGCCGGCCTGTCGCTGGTGTTCGCGATGTCGCTGCCGGCGTCGCAGAGCCTGACCTGGGGTCGCTTCGGCTGGGGGCTGGCCGGGTCGGCGGGCTACTGGGCCTGGGCGGTCGCGACGGCGTGGCTGCTGCAGCCGACCTGGCGCCGGTTCGCGCTCGCGTCGACCGCGCAGGGGCTCTCCGCGTTGCTGGCGGCGATCGGGCAGCAGATGGGCCGGCAGGAGGGCGGCCTGTCGCCCGACGCCGGGCGCTCGGGCATCCTCGACGCGGAGGCGGCGTTCGCCGAGCGCCTGCAGTCGGCCCGCGATCTCGTCTTCGGCAACGACGCCGGGCCGGGCGCGCAGGACGAGACGGCCATCCTGCTGCAACTGAGCGACCTGCGCGACCTGGCGATGGCGAGCCGGCTGGAGGTGGGCACGTCCGCGGCGCAGTTCGCGACCCCGCGCCAGGCCGAGTTGACGGGCCGTGTCGTCGCGGAGATCGCCGCAGCATTGGCGGCGATCGCGACGCGCCTGCGGACGGGTGCCGGGCCGGTCGCCGACGCGCAGCGGGAGGGTGTCGTCCGCGGCCTGCTCGCCGAACTCGAAGAGACCGCGACGCCCGCCCACGGCG